>JAODGL010000214.1:3913-4564 GCA_025464585.1 Methanosarcinales archaeon | reverse complement strand
ATCTTTTCATACCGCTCTAAATAATCATAATATTTGAGCACCATTAAATACGCTGCATCTTTTTGCATCTTACTTTTTCACCACTTTTTAGCTTCGCTCTGTTCACACCCAGGATTTTATAAAATGTCGGCGCGCCACGGGAGAAAAGATAGAGCCATGCGCCACGATTTTCCATGATATACCTCATTGTAGCATTCTTTTTTTCACGTTCTAACCAGTCATCATGGTCCTCCGTTATCTCTCGCTTTTCGACCGCCGTGAACGCCAGCAGAACTTTCTGGAACGTGCTTATAATTTCGTTATACACAGTGCGCTTTTTATTGTCGCTCAGCATCTCGTATGCTCGTTCAATCACATCGTCTGGATAGACCGAGAACTTCTTCTTTCGTTCATACGCTTCTTTTACCGTCTCTCGCAAATCGTTTTTTGATACACAGAGCACTCCGTAATAGGTCGGCAGTCCTTCGAACAGGTCATCCACGCAGCCCGGATAGAGCCGGTCGAACTTCTCAAGCTTTTTTTCGTGCCCTCCCACTCTCGACCGGTCCATGTATCGCGTGGGAACTCTCCAGTAAGGGTCATCACAGGCGTAAAGTCGCATCCATTCGTCATACACCCTCTTCTCTTCTGACATCTCTCTTCCTTTATTTT
>JAODGL010000214.1:0-3835 GCA_025464585.1 Methanosarcinales archaeon | reverse complement strand
TTTATTTTAACTCCAGCACAGCTCCATCTTTAATACCCGTATCTTTAACCCGCTGTTCATCGGCAAGTTCATTATCCTTGTAAAAAATGCCCATACCTTCGCTTATAATTCCTTTTCTCTTCAGGTCCTCCCTTACATCTCCAATACGCGAATTCGGATTGAGATAGTAGCTGAGAAGGTCTTCTGTTTCCACATTCACTACGCGTACCTTTACCGCATGCATCCGCAGCATTTTCTTCATCCACCTGTTCTTCTCTTTCTTTGTCAGCCTGCCGACCGCCTCCATCTTTACTGTTCGCTCATTCCCGGAGTCATGGTCGTGCGCAGTGACATGCAAAATGCCAAACTCCTCACCTACCGTAAAAGAGACGTTAATTCTTGATTCGCCCGCAGGTTTCGGCTCTATTTCGAACAAGAACTCGCCCAAAAAACCTTCCTCTTCTGGATACATGCTTTCTCCCTGGTAAACTGCCACCACCCCTTCATCCACGTAATCTATCGCATTTGTATATAACTTCGTTTGCGTGATTGGAATCTTTGTATTGCGCGTAATAATCTTTGGAACTGTTCCACTGAAGGTCAATATACCGAGCGAGCGGGGGATGACATCACTTATTTCTACCGGTCTCCTTATTTTTCCCGGTGTCCCTTTCTCCTTCACGCCCTCCTTCAGGGTGGCAACCGCCGCTCCGAGTGCAACTACTTCCATCGGATTCACTTTCTGCTCCGGCTCTCTGCCAAAGAACTCACGCACAAACTCCTTTACCGCCGGTATATACGTGGTTCCACCTACTAAAATTATATCGTCAATGTCCCCGCGGGCTGAAGTGCCGCATCGTCAAGCGCCTGCTCCATTGGATTCCTTGTCCGTTCAATGAAATCAGCAATCAATTCGGTAAATTCACTCCTTGAAAGGTCGTAGCTGAATGCAACCGGTGCACCTCGCTTACCCTTGCCGACAAAAGGCAAATTAACCGTTGCGGTTTCTTTGCTCGATAGTTCTATCTTCACGCGCTCTACTTCTTCCCTTAACGACTGAAGCAGGGCACGATTTTCTTCGCACTTCTTTTTCAGGTCTATTTTATGCTTTTCTTTTATTTTATTTTCAGGATGAACTCCTCGATTCGTGCATCTATGTCATCTCCACCCAAATGGTTATCGCCACTCGTTGCATCAACATCGAAGAAACCCCCCTCCTATCGTAAGAACCGAAACGTCAAATGTGCCACCACCGAAGTCATAGACAAGAATCCTCCGCTCTTCCTCCTCCTCAAATCCGAAAGCCAGTGCGGCTGCCGTTGGCTCGTTTAATATCCCAAGCACGTTCAAGCCCGCTATCTCTCCCGCATCCTTAACCGCCTGCCGCTGCGGGTCCATGAAATATGCAGGCACTGTGATTATAGCATCGGAAAAAGAAGTCCCAACTCGCTTCTCTGCATCCTGAACAAGTTTTTTTATTATATGCGCCCCAATATACTCTGGCGGATATGATTCATTTCCTATTTGCACACGGTGGTCAGTGCCCATAAATCTCTTGATTGACTTTACTGTGCGTTCCGGATTTGCGATTATATTCCGCTTTGCCACACTTCCCACTACCACTTTCCCGTCCTCTTTAAAATACACAACCGAAGGTGTCACACGCTCACCTTCACTGCTCTCTATAATCGTGGGTTCATCGAATTCGATAAACGCAGCACCTGAATTTGTCGTGCCAAAATCAATCCCAATTACTTCTCTTTGCATTTCTATCGCCTCCCTATACTAACATGGCAGTTCACACTCCATAACAGACAGCTCTTTGCCTTTTTCTTCTTCCCTTTCCTCATTAGCCCTCAACTCAGCATTTAACAATTCCCTTGTCTTTTGTACCTCTTCTTTGAGCTTAAATAACTCTTCAATACTCCTCGTTTTTCTTTCTTCTATCTCTCTCAATTCTGCATTTACCGATTCCTTTGTTCTTTCCATTTCTTCTATCGCATTTAATAGTTTCTCTTTCTCTGTCAATAGCTCTTTGTTATATCTATCCAAAGCAATGCTCTCAATAACCATTTTGTCTTTTTTAGCATCCAGCGTATTCAAATGTTCATGAATGATGCCTAATTGTCTTTTTGACGCTTCAAGTTCGGCAATCAGAACCTCTTTGCGCTGCTCCAATTCGTGAATCCATGATTCCTCTGCCTCTTTTCGTTTCGCCCATTCCTCCATCCGCTTTTTAAATTCTTCCTCGCGTGCTTCGAGTTCTTTAACCGTATTCTGGAGCATCTGCTCGTTTTTGCTCAATTCCTGCTCTCTCTCTTCCAATTCCTCAAATCTTCGTTTGAACACCCTGGACTCGACCCTTCGCATAAATTTGGATAAAATGGTTTCATGCCTTGTTTCTGTCTTTATCTCTTCTCCACCAGGTTCACCGCCCTTAGAAATGACCACCTCAGCAGGTCGAATTAGCTCGCCATTTAGCATATACCCCTTTCTCACCAGAGAAACAACGGCTTTATCGGGAAGAAAACTGTTCGGCGTGGTTTCTATCGCGGTATGCAATTCATCATTGAACCTCTCACCTGGTAATGGTGCAATGGGAGTTACTCCTATTGCGTTCAGCAACTGATTATAAGTCATCCCAAGGTTGCTTCTCGTCCCTTCCAGCATCTTCTTCTTTATCCTCAACTCTCTCTTTATACCTCGAGAAGTCAGATTTCATCTTCTGAGTTTTAGCCTCTAAGGCTTTTATTAATTCCTCTTTTTTAGCCAATTCCTTCTTCGGAACTACTACTATTTCATCCACTTCAACCGGCATTTCTCGTTTTAGAGTATAAATAGATTTAATGATATTGCTTCTTATTAATAAATGCCACTACTTCCTCTGCACATTCTTCTACACTCATCTTCTCACTATCCACCGTGACTTCGGGATTCTCCGGCTTTTCATACGGCACGTTCACACCTGGCACCGTTGCTCCTTCTTCCTTTGCCCGCTTATATATGCCAGAAGGAGCATATTCCGCCTTCCTTCGCCTTTCCCTTTCCATGCATGTATCTAAAGAACATTTTATAAACACTTCAGCGAAATTATCTATCTCCTTCCTTGCTCTTTCACGGTATTTCCTCCTGTTTGCCGTGGCATCTATTATAACCGGCTTGCTACTCTCCACCAGCAGCTTTGCCATGTAAACCAACGAGCTATACACAATATCTCTTTCCTCTTCCGAGTAAGAAGGCTTTGGAGTGATAAATTTTCTTATCTTGTCAAGTTCAAGTACTTTTACGTTTATACCGCCCTCAGCAAGGATACTTCTCACTTTCTGTGCTATCGCTGTCTTACCGCTGCCCGGTAACCCGGTTAACCATATCGCCCAGGTCATTTTTATCTATTATTTTGATTTCATTTGATTTCATCTTTTCAATGGGCATTTCAAATCTTCTTCCATTCTCGTCTTACAGCCGCCACATACCTTTTCATATTCGCAACTATTACATTCACTATTGCTCTTTGCATTGGCATACCTTAACTTCTCCAAATTTACCCATATCCTATCAATTCTTTCCTTCCTCACATTTCCGACCTGAACTGGAAGAAAAGGACATGCCCATACATCCCCATTCGGCTTGATATACATCATTCCCTTACCAGCTAAACAACCGCCGAAGAAATGCCCCAGAAAATTTATTAATCGCCTACTATGGATTCCTCGTGATTGAAGCATGTAAGCCCAGTATTCAGGAGCTGCAACAGGAATTATTATTGCTCGCACCTTCCGTTGCTTCTCAAGAATCAGGTCCAAAAGAGCTTTGAAATCCTCTCTTCCGAGCTCGTAATCTCGAATCTCTTCTCCTC
>JAODGL010000014.1 GCA_025464585.1 Methanosarcinales archaeon | reverse complement strand
TGAAGGAAAGAGGGATATGATTTTAAGGATAGATAAAGAGCTTGTAGCACGGATAAAGGATGCTGACGCATATATCGTCATTACCGCCGACCATAGCACCCCCGTATCAATAAAAAGGCACAGCAGTGACCCTGTTCCCCTGGTTATAAAAGGAGTGGGAGTCAGGAAAGATAGAGTAAATAAATTCGATGAGTTTTCTGCTGCTTCAGGAGGGTTAGGCAGGATAAGAGGTATTGATTTGATGCCAATCTTATCTGATTTTATGGGTTATTATAAGATGTATGGGACGTGAAGTCTGAACTGCTATGCAAAGTAAAGACGAATGCTAAAACTTTTTGGTATCTCTGGGAGTCCAAGAATAGCTGCTACCGACTGGATAGTCAGGGAGGCGTTAAGGTACGCAGAAGAGAAATGGAATGTAGAAACGCGGTATTTCTCGGTTCGCGGTAAGAAGCTCAAATTTTGCATACACTGCGACCACTGCATTAAAGAAGGAAGTTGTATTCACGACGATGCAATGAATGAAGTATATTCAGGATTTGAATGGGCAGATGCTATTTTGATTGGAACGCCAGTGTATCAGGGAACACTCAGCGGTCAGGCAAAAGTGGTTCTCGACAGGATGAGAGCTTTTGCTACGAGCAAACCTCATGCGCTACGAGGAAAAGTGGGAGCAGCAGTTGCTGACGGCGGCGACCGTATAGGTGGGCAGGAACTCGCAATCAGGGCTATTACTGATTTCTATTTGATAAATGAGATGATTCCCGTAGGAGGAGGAGCTTTCGGTGCGAACCTCGGTGCAACCTTCTGGTCAAAGGATAAAGGTGCGGATGGCGTTAAAGAAGATGAGGAAGGCTTGAAAAGTCTTTATAAGACGGTGGATAGACTTATAGAGGTTTGGTTTACGAGAAAAAATAAATTATAACAGATGATAACTAACTAAAATACATTTTATAGCACGAAATATTGAATAATTACAGTATGAAGATAGCATGGGGGATTACAGGCTCCGGAGATCAGTTAACCGAGTGCGTGAGTGTCATGAAGGAACTCACAAAGAAGTATAACTTAGAGGTGGATGTTTATCTCTCCAGGGAGGGGAAGGTGGTTTTAAAGTTCTACAAGCTATTGAAAGAAGTTAAAGAGCATTTTCCAAAGGTGAGTCCGGAATTAGGACCAAATGCGCCATTTTTATCAGGGAAAATACAGTTAGGCAAATACAATTTCGTTTTAATAGCACCTGCAACGGCAAATACCGTAGCAAAGATAGCACATTGCATCGCGGATTCGCTGATTACAAATTCGGCAGCACAAGCCATGAAAGCAGATGTGCCTGTGTATATCTTTCCCGTTGACCAGAAAGAGGGCAAGATAATAACAAAGCTGCCTAACGGCAGAGACCTGAAGTTACGAATGCGGAAAGAGGATGTAGAGAACGTAGAGAAGTTACGAAGAATGCGTGGTATTACAGTTTTGAGTCGAGTGGAGGAGATAGAAGAGGTGGTGAAGAAGCAGAGTATTTATAATCATGGGTCACAGAATAGGAACGCTTATAAAGAATGAAGTATGAGGTGTAAGTATGTTATCCGAATTACCGATAGATTTGGAAAAGGTGAGTAAGGAAGATAGAGATAGGGAGATATTGCGTGTGGGGATGATCGCGGAACTGGATGCTGTAAATCTGTACGAGCAGCTCGCGGCGATGGCGGAGCGAGAAGAAGTCAAAGCTGTTCTGCGGGATATAGCAAAAGAAGAGAAGACACACATGGGCGAATTTCAGGCTCTGCTTCTAAGGCAGGACAGGGAGCAGGTGGAGGAATTGGAGAAGGGTAAGAAAGAAGTGGAGGAATTGATGGAATGAGATTTGGAGATTTATTGAAAGGAGCAGAAGCGGAAGGTAAAGAGAAGCATGTCCCTTATATCGAGGTTGGCAAGGGACGCGGAGAAGGGAACATGGATGTTGTACGAGTGGTGGTGGGTAAGGATGTGCCGCATCCTAACACGATGGAACACCATATTGCATGGATAGAGCTGTACGGAGTGAAAAAAGGGGGGCAGGTAGTTGACCTTGGCAGGGCAGCGTTCACAGCAGGTTATACCAACCCAAACATCAGGTTTCAGGTGCCTGTTTCTGAATTCAAAGCGTTCTGTGCGCTCGCATATTGCAACGTCCACGGTGTGTGGCAGAACTGTATAGAAGTGGTATAGGAGAAGCGGAATGGAGGAAGACCTCGTGAAAGGAAAAAAAGAGAGATATTTGACCACGAATCAGGGTGCCCCGATCACGGACGACCAGAACTCGATGACCGTTGGCGAACGCGGTCCTGTATTGTTACAAGACGTTCAGTTTATCGAGAAGATGGCTCATTTTGATAGAGAGCGAATCCCCGAGAGGGTTGTCCATGCCAAGGGTGCAGGGGCACACGGCTACTTTCAGGTTTACAGGAGCATGGCACCTTATACGAAGGCGAAGTTTCTTCAGGATCCCGATAAAAAGACCCCCATATTTGTGCGTTTTTCCACTGTCACGGGAGGACGTGGCTCTGCGGATACCGTGAGAGACCCCCGTGGATTTGCCGTTAAGTTTTACACTGAGGAGGGGAACTACGACCTTGTAGGAAATAATCTGCCAGTATTTTTCATTCGGGACGCCATCAAGTTCCCCGATATGGTCCATGCCTTCAAGGGAGCAGCGGATAGTAATATCCCATCTGCCTCTTCCGCACATAACCGTTTTTGGGATTTCATCTCTCTGACGCCAGAATCAACCCACATGCTCACCTGGCTCTTCTCAGACCGCGGGACGCCCAGAAGCTACCGAATGCAAGAAGGTTTCGGCGTAAATACATACGTGTGGGTGAACGCCGAAGGAAAGGCGGTGTACGTGAAATACCACTGGAAACCAAAATTGGGTGTACATAACCTTGACCGACATGAAGCGGCACGGTTGGCAGGTGACGACCCCGATTACCTCGCCCGCGATCTCTGGGATGCAATCGCCCGCGGCGAAGAGGTTGTGTACGAACTCAATGTTCAGTTGATGGATATTGCTGACGAATTGGAACAAAATTTCGACCCTCTCGATGCCACAAAAACATGGCCCGAGGATAAATTCCCGCTGATGCCGGTAGGCACAATGGTACTCAATCGCAATCCCGAAAATTTCTTCGCCGAGGTGGAGCAGGCAGCTTTCTGTCCCGCCAGCGTCGTTCCCGGAATCGAGTTTTCCGATGACAAGTTACTTCAGGGTCGAACATTCTCCTATAACGATACTCAGCGCTATCGGTTAGGAGCGAACTACCTGCAACTCCCTATCAACCGCCCCCGTGTTCCAGTCAACAACAATCAGCGCGATGGAGCCATGCAGTCAGGAAAATTCAGTGGACCGGTCAATTATGAGCCCAATAGCTTAGCTGGTGGTATGCCTATGGAGGCTCCGGTAGGTACCGCTCGTGTACATCGCGTAGAGGGGGAAGTAACTCGGCGCAAGATCAGCAAAACGGATGATTTCGACCAGGCGGGAGAGAGATTTCGCTCTTTGAGCAAGATGGACCAGGAGCATCTGGTAGATAACCTTATTGCGGACCTTATGCACATAGACAAACCGATTCAGCAGCGGGTGATTGATAACCTGACAAAGGCTGATCCGACGTTGGGACAATCCGTAGCTGAAGGTTTAAAATTTGAAATGGAATAGGAGGCATATTATGGAAGAAAAAGGAAGTATGCCCCTGATCGGGGAAGATTTCCCGGAAATAGAAGTACAGACAACTCATGGGAGGAAGAAACTGCCAGAAGAGTACAAGGGCAAATGG
>JAODGL010000098.1 GCA_025464585.1 Methanosarcinales archaeon | reverse complement strand
ATTAGAACACTGGGTTGAGCACAATAAAGAGCATGCGGAAAGTTTCAGGAAGGCAGCGGGAGAAGCAGAAGAGATTGGACTCGTGGATGCCAGTAAGCGTTTGAGGGAAGCGGCAAAGAGCATGGACGAATTATCGAAGCTGTTGGAAACAGCGATGAAGGAGTTATCCTGGAGCACATAAAAGAGAAGCGAGAGATACATATCAGGGCAGTAAAAAGCGAAGTTGAGCTTGGTGTCATCAAAACTATCCACGATGTGGTGTCAGGTCACAACTACTTTTTATTGCTCCAGTAAATAACTTTCTATACCGTTTTCTTTAAACTCATACCAGCAAGCAATCCGAAAAACAGACCTGATAAATGTGCTGTGTGCGCAATCATATCGCCTGAACCGATCATAAAAAAATCGTAGAGGGCGAAGAGAATAACTACTATCCATATTTCTACCGGAATAGGAAGAGGGAATATATATACTTTCAGTTTTGGCATCAGCACTGCAAGAGCTCCAAGAACACCGTATACTGCACCACTTGCACCCAGCGAGGGTATAACAGAAGTCAAGCTATGCCCAATTCCTGCAAAAATCCCCGCGAGGAAAAAGATGAGCAAAAATTTTGTACTTCCTATCTTCCTCTCCAGCACAGGAGCGAAGAAGAAAAATACGAGCATGTTGATGAGGAAGTGCATAAAACTTCCGTGTAAGAAAAGATGTGTTACTAATGTCCAGGGTCTTTCCATTATATGTGTCGGATTCAGGATTAATAGTTCGGTATAGCCAGGAATGAGCAATTGTAAAACAAAAGAGATAGAGATGAGAAATAAAAGTAAGAACGAATAGTTACCGGAGAAAATGGCAAGAGGATTTGTATAAACTCTCTTTTCAGGTCCCCACCCACTACGTTCGGGTTTGAACTCAAATGGACTGGAAGATGTTCTGCCTGCTTCCAGGTCTGCCTTATAATCTTCAAGTGCAGCGCACCAGTGCATTTCTGGTGGGAGATGCTCTTTGCAAAGGATGTCGCCACAGTATTTACATCGGTATGATGCGGGTTTACCACAGATTGTGCATCGTGTGCGTGCCATGTATTAGGAAAAGAGAGGTTCATATTTAAAGCTTTTATGAATGGAGTATAACTTTCTTCGGAAATTTTAGCAGAACCTACGATGAAAGATGAAAAGGTGCTGATATTCACTCAGTACGCCGATACAGCAATATATCTATACGATAATCTAAAAAATGACGATGTGAAATGCATCACCAGCAAAGAAAAGAACAATTTCTTCCCGGAGAAGAAACTCGAGCGACATTTGCGTTTGTAAGAAAAATCTAAAATAATCGTTTTATAATCTAATCATGCTCTGGTTCATCTTTGCATTTTTAACGGCGCTCTTCGAAGCAACGAAAGATGTCTTCAGTAAGAAAAGTCTGAAAGATATTAACGAATACCTGGTTGCATGGTCATTACCGTGCTTTGCGCTGCCATTTCTGCTGCCGCTTCTCCTTTTTACGGGAATCCCGCCTCTTGGCGAGCGGTTCTGGCAGGCATTGTTCATTGGCGGCAGTCTATATGCCATTACTCTAATCTTGTACATGAAAGCCATCAAATCATCTGATTTGTCCATAACTGTTCCGATGCTTACATTTACACCTCTCTTCCTTTTAATAACCTCTCCTTTAATGGTTGGAGAATTCCCCGGTATTTTTGGACTTATTGGCATTTTTCTGATTGTTACGGGTTCGTATCTGCTGAACATAAATAAAAAGTCTCATGGATATGGATACTTTGCTCCATTTAAAGCACTGCTAAAAGAAAAAGGTCCAAGATTGATGCTGGTAGTAGCATTCATCTGGAGTATAACCTCTAATATTGACAAGATTGGACTTCAAAATTCATCCCCGCTTTTTTGGGTAATTGCCGTGGACGCATTTGTTGCATTACTTATGTTCCCTTTATGCAAATCACGAGGAAACGGGAAGACGACCCAAATACCTGCTAATTTGCGTGCTTTGCTTAAAGTTGGTTTATTCGGTGGCTTGACATCTGCATGTCAGATGCCCGCAATCAGTTTAACCCTCGTGGCATACGTCATATCAATCAAAAGAACGAGTGCAATAATGGGTGTTCTCTTTGGATATTTGATATTTAAAGAGAAAGGTATAAGAGAGCGATTAGTGGGTGTAATAGTGATGGTGTTGGGTATTTTATTTATAACTTTGTTTTAGTATTTTAAAATTTAAAAGCTACCTATTTTTCACTTCCTCCTCACCCTTATCTCTATCTCCTTCCAGTCTTCCTTCACGCCCTTCAACGCAGAAACAGCGCCTGCAATTGCCTTCCCTATTACATTTTGCACGAACTCGTTTGCTCCCATCTCTTCCTTATCCACAAATATCTCCACTTCTACTCCCATTTTTTCTGCCATTTTTACCTCATCATCTCTTCCATTAACCTTCTCAAAAATCCTTTCCTCTTTCGCTCGCCGTAATCTATTATCTTTTCCCTTTTTAGCCCGCTTCGTTCCTTCGCTATCCTTATTGCCAATTCTTTACCACCTAAATGGTCAATCAAACCCATCTCTTTTCCTTCTCGTCCTAAATACACCTTACCCGTAGATAATTCCTTCACTTTCTCATCGTTTAATTTCCTGTTCTTCGCTACCGCATGCAAAAAACTAGCCTGAATTTCATCCAATTCCTTCTTCATCAACTCTCTCTCTTCCTCTGTCGGCTTCTCATACGGCAGCCCCAAACCCTTATAGATACCGGTCTTTAGCGTCTCAACGTCTATGCCAAACTTCTTCATCAACTCTCCGATGTCTGGTCTTATGCTCATAGCTCCTATACTGCCTACCGTACTTAGCTCATCTGCCACAATTTCATCGCACGCACTTGCAATCCAATAAGCGCCCGAAGCTGCATATTCTCTTACCCACGCTATTGCAGGCTTTTCCATATTTTCTATACAGGTTGCTATTTCTTTGGATGCAAAAGGCGTCCCTCCGGGAGAATTTATCTCAAATATCACTGCTTTTATCTTTCCCTTCTTCTCTACTTCCTCTATATCTTTTATTATTTCCGTAGATGCAGCCATGAGCCCGAAAATCGATTCCTCTGACGTTATCATCCCTTTTATTGGGACTATCGCAATTGCTCCTTTTTCTTTCATTTTACATACCAGCAGTAGTCTTTGGTGTCGAATAAGTTTTGCTCTTTTTTATTCACTACCATAAAGGTTCTTATATTAATTCTTATATTGATATAACCACCGTGTTTTAAATTTTTAACCAGCCAAAAATTGTAAATAAAAATGAATGATTTAGCATCGCGAATAAGCGAATGGATAAGAGAAAGAGTAAAGGAAGCAGGTGCTAAAG
>JAODGL010000183.1:9109-13899 GCA_025464585.1 Methanosarcinales archaeon | reverse complement strand
CCTGTTCATCTCTTCTCTAAAGTCTTCTATCCTCGTATTTGTATCAGTTATCCTTCCGTCAATATATTCTCTAAGCACTCTTATCTCTTCACGAATCATATCAAATATACGACTATGCTCGGTTACTGTTCCCTCTACTTTACTTATCCGCTCTTCTATTGATATTGCCATATTGTTTTTTGTTCTTCTTCTGGTTATAAATAAGTTTTGCTTTTAATCGTAAATGCAAATAGAAAAACATACACAACGCACCAAAAGAGAAAAAATAAGTGAGCTTTTGGGAAGCCCACTCCTCTTTAACTCCATCTCTCTACTTAAGTTAGTGTACGTAACGCGAAACTACCTTCCTCGCATATTGCTCTATGAGATCCGCACCACAACTGGGGCATTTAGCAAAAGGCTTACCTATATCAGCGTCGCATACGGGGCATTTGGCGAACGCATTTTTTGCCTGCATCGCATCTCCCCAGATCCCTCCATGATGCGCCGCCATCATATGCTCCACTATCTTTTCTATTGCTGCATCCTTGTTCGCTGCAGAGAACGATTGGTTACATACATAACAAATTCCTTCCGCCATTTTTTTTCCTCCACCTCCTATAAAATTCAGGTTTTTGTATCTACTTAAAACTTTCGCTTTTCCAAATGATTCCAATTTTGAGATGCTATAATATCCCATAACTATCTAATTTATCATATTTCTGAGATATTCGTAACAAAATATGCTAAATGAATTGGTAAAAAAGTTTCTTTTTGAGATGAAAAAAGGGAGCCAGGCTCACAACTCAACCTTAAGTTCTTCCTTAATTGTTTTTAACACGAGCTCTGCGTCCATGCTTTCTACACCTTCTATCTCTTTTATCCTCTCTATTATAATTCCACATTTATCATAACCACTGCACTTAGAGATGACAATCAGATCACAATCGCCGGTTACCTGGTGAACGCAACAAGTCTCTGCCATTCCTGCTACTGCCTCACCCACCTCTTCAATACTATTATAGCCTGGCTTTGTTTTTATCTTTGTAATTAACGTGACCATGCCGAGTTCAGAGGTATTGAGAACTGCGGTATAACCGCAGATAATGCCCTTTTCCGTTAGCCTCTTCACTCTATCGCTTACAGTAGCAGTACTTACTCCTATCCGCTGCGCAATCTTCGTGAACGAATTACGAGAATTCACCTGAAGTTCTTTCAATATCTTCCTATCTAATTCATCCATTTTATCCCCTCTTATATATTTATTATGCAAATTTAATAAGATATTATAAAAACTATAAAGTAAAAACTTTGTAATGTGTAAAATACAATCAAAAAGATTAAGCTGTAACGTACAAAAACAAAAATCAAAATAAAATACAAAAGATGAATTTGCTCCTTGACCAAATCGTTATTTTCTTACTTGCCATACTTTTAGACCTTGGCGTAGGCGACCCGCCGGAGAGAATGGAAAAATTTTATCCCATTGTGTGGATAAGCCGGTTGATGAGTTTCTTTGACAGGAGAACGAAGAGGGGAGATGCGAGGAGAGAAAAAATTCTTGGTGTGGTATATGCGATGCTTACAATTTCTGTTTTCTCCGTACCCTGTTTAATAATGCTTCTACTTATACATTCCGAACTTTTATACGTTCTTTTAGGGGTGCTCGTTTTCAAGATGACCTTCACGATAAAAGGATTGGAAAGATACGGAAGAAAAGCGATGGACGCACCGAACCTGAAAGCGAAGAGAGAAGCAGTAGAAAAGATAGTCAGCAGAGAAGTAGCAGATTTGGATGGCGAGCATCTCGACTCCGCAACCATAGAATCGGTGGCTGAGAACACGACTGATTCCGTGATTGCCCCTTTCTTCTATTTCTCTTTATTCGGCATTTTTGGTGCTATGGTTTATCGTGTAATAAATACGTTGGATGCAGTGGTGGGGTATAAAAACAGGAGATACGAGCATTTCGGCTGGTTTTCCGCGAAAACGGATGACGTGATGAATTACATACCGGAAAGAATTGCTGCTGGTTTGATTCTGTTATTGAGCAGGTCAAAACCGGGAGATTTGAGAAATCGCTGTTATGAGAACAAAGATGTTCCCTTGACAATAGCTGCGATGAGTCACGCCTTAAAAGTGAAACTGGAGAAGATAGGGCATTACACCGTGGGAGAACGCTTTGATGGTGCGAGCCCTGAGCATATAGGAGAAGCGATAAAAATAGCAAAAAGAAGCACGATTCTTTTCGCTTTTGTTTGTGTCGTGGTCATGGGTATGGTTATGTTTTCCCATCTTCTTTTTCCTCTATCCCTATTTCCATTTTCATACTAATCGCTTCCTCAACGGCTTTATCTCCCTCCTCAAGGGGTCAAGGACAAAACCAAACGCCTCCAGTGTTAGCGCGCCCAGAAGCCTGCTGTCTCCTTCTTCGCCAAAGACGATGGGTGCCGAGCCTTTCTTTCCACCATATTCAAAGTAAGCATCTCCTACTTTGCGTTTAATGACCTCGCCATCTGCCAATTCAAACTCCTCCTCACTGTGTGCCGCTATCCCCAATTCCTGCAAATCTTCTGCGGGAACCACGGTATAAATTGCACCTGAATCAACCAGTAGTCGCTCTTCCTTTATTTTCTCGGATTCAAATGATTTCTTAATCCTCATCTTCACGAATGTAAATTCCACCTTTCCTTCCTCCTTTTTGTCTTCCGATTTTTTTCTGATATATAAAGTATAACCTCCTTCTATTTAAAACAGGAGCGGAAATTGGTCGAACCAAGAACAGCATTGCAGGAAATAGAAATTTGTGAGCATGGAGGAAAGGGGGAAAGCGATAATAGTAGCGAAATAATCGACTTCAGTGTGAATTTGAACCCTTATGGACCACCGGACTTTGTTTTCGATGTGATAAAAGAAGCGATGTCAGAAATAAATGTATATCCAGATACAGAATGCAGCGAGTTGAGAGCGAAGATATCGAGAAAATTTGGATGCCGGGAGGAGGAAATAATAGTAGGAGCAGGTGTTTCAGAACTAATACGGCTCGTAGCACTTTCTTTTGTTAAAGTGCGGGCGCTGATGTTGAAGCACACTTATGGCGAATACGAAGTTGCAGCGAAAACGGTTGGTGCTAAAATCAAGCGTATAGAAATGCCCGCACTCCAAATCAATCCCGAGCTGATTGTAGCGGGAATGAAGAAAAATGATGTGGTCTTTCTATGCAATCCAAATAACCCAACGGGGCAATATCTGGGTAAAAATGAGATAGAACAGATAATAGCGGAAGCAGAGAGGGTTGACGCATTGGTGGTGATAGATGAAGCGTATGTGGATTTTGTAAAGAATGCTTTTTCATCGCATGATGTTATCCCCGCTGCCACGCAGAACGTGATTATTTTGCGCTCTCTAACGAAATCATTTGCAATCCCGGGTGTAAGGGTAGGATATGCAATTTCATCCGCGGAAAATATAAGAGAGATGATGAAAATAAAAACTCCCTGGAGCGTGAGTACGTTTGCGGAGAAAATTGGGATAGCGGTAATTGGAGCAGAAGGCGATGCTTTTTTGGTTAAAACAAGAGAGAAGATCGAGAGGAGTAAAGAGAGGATAGAGGATGCGTTTGGGTCTGCAATACGTTCGGATGCAAATTTTTATATCCTTGATGTTGGTAATAGAAATAGAAATGGAAGAGAAGTGAAAAGGGAGCTTTTGAAATACGGCCTTTTGGTAAGAGATTGCGCTTCTTTTGGTTTGCCTTCCTATATAAGATTCTCGGTGAAGAAGGATGAGGAGAATGAGTTGCTGATACACTTTCTTTTAGAAAAAGAACCTGTGCTAAGAGAACAATGAAAAATTTTGCATTTTTCAATTTGCACTTTGCTTTTTGCATTTAATCATTTCCGTGTCACAATGCTCACCACATCTCCATCAGCGAGCACATGCGAAAGACCCACGCGCTGTCCTTCATGCTTCACGGACTGCCCCCAGATGCGTGCATATCGGAACTTATAAATGAAATCACGATGAATGGTAGAGCAGACGTCAGCGACCGTAGAATTCGATTTCATGACCAGTGGATTGCCCATATCCGGTGAGCCCCCCGGGGGCTTCATAAAGATGCGTATAAGCCCTAATTCGTTGTAAATCCTCTCTTTTAGTGCATCGAGATTCGTGCCGAGAGCCGCGGAGATTGGAACTGCATCGCCGAATCGCTCCATGCAAGCCTGAAGCGTCTGCGAATCCGCCAAATCCGTCTTATTTATGACCACGAATGCAGGAACGTATTTACGGTTTCCGAGAACCACATCAATGAGTTCGTCAATGGTAATACGTTCTCGTATGAGAACCTCTGCGTTGTGTATTTTGTATTCTGATAGCACAGCTCGGATTGTTTTTTCATCGAGCTCGAGGTCAACGGTGCTGTTTACTGTTATCCCGCTCCTGCTCCTTTTATGAATGACTACTTCCGGAGGCTTGGTATTAAATCGGATACCCGCATCGTATAACTCCTTTATCAGTGTATCGAACTGCTGCGGGTAGAAGACATCTACGATGATGAGGATTAGGTCAGCGTTTCGCAATACAGATATTACCTCCTTGCCATGCCCTCGTCCTGTTGCTGCACCCTGAATAAGCCCCGGGACATCAAGGAACTGTATTCTTGCACCCTTGTAGAGCAGTGTGCCCGGGATCACTTCGAGGGTAGTGAAGTCATAATCAGCCACCTCAGCGCGGGTGCCGGTAAGGCAGTTGAGCAGTGTTGACTTACCAACAGATGGAAACCCAACCATGACGACTGTTGCATCACCTGA
>JAODGL010000183.1:0-8958 GCA_025464585.1 Methanosarcinales archaeon | reverse complement strand
CAGACCATTTGTCTTCATAAATGCCGCAATGAGTGCGGATGGAAAAATAGCAACGGTAGAAAGGAGACAGACGCGAATAAGTGGCGGGAGGGATTTTGATAGGGTTGATTCCCTGAGGGCAGAAAGCGATGCAATAATGGTTGGCGTAGGCACTATTTTAGCTGATGACCCTTCTTTAACGGTAAAATCAGAAAAGAGGAGGGAAGAAAGACGGAAGGCAAGGAAAGCTGAAAATCCGGTGCGAATAGTGGTGGATAACCATGCGAGAACGCCGGTTGATGCCGAGATATTGAACAAGGGGAAGGGAAAACGAATAATTGCGGTGTCTAAGCTGGCAATTGTGGAGGATGTGGAAAGATTAGGAGAGAAAGCGGAGATTCTTATCTGCGGTAAGGAAGAAGTGAATTTGAGGAATCTTCTATATTTATTGTGGCAGCGAGGCGTGAGCAGATTGATGGTGGAAGGAGGTGCAACACTTAACTGGTCTTTGATTTCGCAGGGGCTCGTTGATGAGCTATATATATATGTTGGGAATATGATAATAGGAGGTGAAAACGCGCCTACACTTGTGGATGGTAAGGGATTTACTTCGGAAGAAAAAATGGTAAGACTGGAGCTTTTAAGTGCAGAGAGGATGGACGAAGGTGTTTTGCTGCGGTGGCGAGTTCGTAAATAAACGGGAGAGGGATGGGATATAAAATGTTATGGTCAACCAGATGCTGCACATATAAGCTTACGGGAATGAATCCACTCTCAATGGATTTATAGAATAAATCCTGTATTTTTAACGGTCTATGTTCCTTTAATCATATATTAGATTAAGAGGTATTCGTGCTGAAAGAATTGAAAGAATTTGCTTTGCAAGCGATGCCAGATTTATCAGACGTATAACAGAGAAACAGATAGCAATTTTAGAAAATCCCTGTCACCTCCTAATTTTTTGTTTTAGTAATTCTTTTCTACCCTTCTCCGTCAGCACGTACGTCTTCATCTTCCCACTTCCAGGCACACTGCACATTTCACACATTGGACATCCCATGCATCCTTGACCTTCTCTCGAACTGATTTCGTAGAGATAACCAGCACGCAGCATGAATTCTATTCTCGCCATAAGTACGGATTTTCCCATACCGAACTCCGCAGCAAGCTCGTCTAACGTGCCTCCTTTCTCAATCCGGCGTAGAAGTTCCCCGGTTGTGGTCATGATATTCCTTTGCATCGCTGACTTGAGATATTTTTTGATAAAAAAGAAAAAGGGAAAAAAGAGGGGAATTATCCCCCCCTCCACTTTATTATGGTTTTAACGTGCTTTTCCCCTGTACGACAGACCCTCCGCTTCCTCTTCCCTCTCCTTCAAGATATAATACACAATCACCAGCGAGAACGGCAGTAAGAACATCTCAGGGCAATAAGGCGGTGCATAACTCGCTAAAAAGCCTTCTAAGCTGTTGAACCACGTCTCTTCTCCCGGGATAGAACTCGCTATCCGCGACCATATCGCCATTCCCGCCACGATCCATATCATTATACTTCCCAGCACTGCCTTCGCCAATTGATGTATCTCTGCGAAATTCTTCACGCTGCTCAGGTAAAAGAAACCCACAGACAGGAGGATTATCGCACGCCACGGCAGGAACATCGGGTCTGCTGCACCGGAGGAATCTAAAATACCCCATGTTAATCCCTCACCCGCACTTGCAATCAGTTCCGCAGCTCCGAATGCTAATGCCACTGCACCTAAAACCGCGAAATATATCTGCCCGAATTTCTCTTCTAATTCGTTCATTTTTTATGCCACCTCCAGCATAATCCCTACTAAATGTATCAATCCGCCATAGACGAGGACCATCGCTACAAGCGAAGCGATGCTGCCGAGGAATTCTTTCCAGTTCTCTTCCTTCAGCATCAGTGCAAACGTCGCTAAGCACGGGAAATAGATACAAAGCAGAACCACGGATGTGAACACCTGGAAAGTAGTCATTATCCCCTGTTCCATAAGACCGCCGAGCATCCCAACTGCTAAGTCCTTCCTCAGAAAGCCCGCGATCAACGGCGATACGGTCTCCTCTGGCACTCCAAACCAGCTCATCAAAAATGGACCCAATACTGTGGCTAACCAATCCATCGCTCCCGTCAGATACATAAGTCCCACTATCAGACACCCTAACAGAACAAAAGGCACCGCAACGAGTAGAAAGCGTGATGTCCTTACCCACAGCTTACTAACGATGTTTTTCATCATCGGCATCCGGTATGGCGGCACATCCATTATAATCTCCGGCGACTTCCCGGGCACGATTTTGTTCAGGATGAACCCGAAGCCCAGATAACCTATGGCTAAAGTCAGGAAGATCCAACCCATCAGCTCCGGAACTAAATCCTGCATTATTCCTATCTGCGCTCCACAGGGCACAAACACACTCAACAGCGTAATCATCAGGAACCTCTGTTTCCTCGTTTCCAGTGCTCTCGTTGCCGTTACACCCGGGACATTGCATCCCAAAGAAAGGAACGTTGGAACAATCGCATAGCCGTGCAGACCTATTTTGTGCAGCACGGTATCAACGAGAACAGCCAGTCTTGGCAAATAACCCACATCTTCCAATAGTGCAAACATCAGATAAAACGCCAGCACCGCCCACAGTACCACGCCAAAAGGCACGAAGAAACCGCTGGTGAGCACACCAAAAGCCTCGAGGCAATTGTCCGATGCTACAAGCACTCCATTTTCTATATGCCCCGCATCTATGAAAAGCCTATAAGCCCAATTGTCTAAATTGTTATGAAAGGCATTCTGTAAAAACGGCAGCCAGTGCTCATCAAATAGCCGGACCATGAAGCCATCAGTAAATAAGGTGCCTGCGAAATCAACAAAAAAAGACCAGATTCCGTACAGAACCGCTATTGCTACTGGTATTCCAGTCAACGGCTTAACGGTGAGTTCCGCTATTGCGTCCTTCAATGTATGTTTACGTGCACCAAACTCCACCGTCTGCTTCGATATCTTCTCTATTAAATTCCAGCGCTCATCCACTGACAGCGGCACTTTCAACACCTCCTGCGTTTTCTATAATCTTTTCTATTTTCACAGGTGCTGCTTCTTTTATCTTAGAAACGAGCTCTTTGAATCCTTCTCCACTTATCGCTATCGTTGGCACTACGGGCACACCTAAAATCCGCTCCAGTTTTTCCACATCTATTCTTATGTTCTTGTCCTCTGCGACATCCCACATGTTTAACGCAACTACAACCGGATAACCGCGTTCAATGATTTCCAGAGCCAGATAAAGACCTCGCTCTACTTTCGATGCGTCGAGCACACAGATGACCACCGAATCCCGGTTCTCCTCCAGCATTTTCACTGCTACTTCTTCTGCCCGGTCCTTTGGCTCTAATGAAAATGCCCCTGGCACGTCTATCAGTTCGACATCCTCACCTCCAAAACGCATCCATCCTTTCGTGAAGTCCACTGTCGTTCCCGGATAATTAGACTCAAACACCTTTGCCCCCGTGAGCCGGTTGAAGAAAACGCTTTTACCCACGTTTGGATGTCCCATCAATAAGATTTTCATTTTCTCTACTCTTGCCTCCTTATCCTACTTCTACCACTATCTTTTCCGCTACGCCCAACCCCAAAGAGGTTAACGACTCGTCCACTTCAACCACCACTGGTCCTTTTATGGGCTGCTTCGTTGCCATCCTTATATTCTTTCCTTCTCTGATGCCCATACCTGCTACTTGCTTCCTTAAGGTCTCCTCTATCTCTTTCACCGTTCCTTCTTCGTCAAAGTCCATTTCACTTAACTTCTTTTCCATTACTCTCACATCCTCCTTACGACAATCTTTTGCGCCATCCCGCGACCTATGGACACTGTGTTTCTATCTACCTCTACGGTAACGGGACCATAGCATGAAATCATACGGACAACACTACCCTCAAATAAACCACGGAGAAAAAGCTTCTGGCGAATGCCACGACCTCCCTTAATCACCATAACTCTCCCCAGTTCACCAGGTCTTAACTGGCTTAGCGGCATTGTATCACTGTAATCACTGTCTAAAAAAGACCGCTTCCCTTCTGCCATTGCCATATCCTCACTCACACGTTCTTCCTCTATTTTTATCATTTTTTATTCCTCATATTTATTATATAGTTAGGAATACAAAAATCATACCCTAAAAATATTCGGTTTTGCTAAAGAAACCTAAAAAAGTTAGGTTTTTGAGAGATAGCCGATAAATTCTGTTACTTATCTTCAAGACTCATGAGTTCTCCTCGCTTCGATTTACCGCCGTACAAACATTCCACAGCCATCTCGGCACCGATCGTATTTGCCCAGAACATGCCTTCTGTAGTGAGTTCGATTACATTCTTCCCGATTATCATCTCCCCTCTATCCACGCATCTTTTAATGGTTTTGGCAAATGCCTCAAGAAGGTCAAAACCCCACCTCCTCTCCGTCTCTTCAATATCTATCCTCCCGTATTGAATTTGCGATATACACCAGAGGACAGGAATGATATTCTCTGGCACATTAAAAACGATACCCGCTCTATTCTTGTTCCTGATGTATTTTTCACTTGTGGATTGATGCTTCACGAAGCAGTCAGCCAAAAAGCCCGTTGCTCCGGCACCTAAACCGAGAACGTTCCCTAAACTATTGAAATAAGTGGAATAGCGGAACTTATCACGCCCGTTTGAGAAATGGTTGATATTTATATGGTTGTATCCATTATCTTCCAGAAAGCTCTTTGCATTTCTGAAAATGTCCATTGCTATTTCGACCGGAGGTTGCTCGAATTGCCTACCTATTGCTGTTTTGGGACTGTATATCAACGGATAAAGCGATATTCCATCAATTCCTGTTCCCACTCCTATTTGCAAATCAGCAATTACATCTCTCTTCTCTTGTCCCGGAACAGCATATAAGAGGTCTATCGTAAGAAGAGGAAAAACCTGTCTTGCCCTATTTAATTTCTTGATAACTTCTTTACCACCGCTTCTTCTCCCAAGGACTTTTCTTATACCTGGATTGAAAGTTTGAACACCCACGCTAAGGCGATTGGCACCCAATTCAGCAAGCATGTTCATTTTTTCTTCCGTGAGCTCGCTTGCTGTTGTTTCAATACTGATTTCCGCATCGGGCTCGATTTGAAATGTCTCTCTGAGTCCATCAAAAAGCAACTTGAGTTCTTCGGAGGAAAGCGATGTGGGAGTCCCGCCGCCTACATATACTGTTTCTACGTGTGAAAAATAATCGCGCCACTCCTTTGCTTCCTCCAGAACCGAGTTCACGTATTTCGTTGTATGGGAAGGGGGCTCCTTTGTAAGAACGCAAAAGGTACATTTGCCAGTGCAGAAGGGTATATGAACATATAAAGCACCCTTAGCACCTTCCTTTTCCCTTTCCCTTAATCTATCGAACAGCCAGTCAATATTCCTCCTTTTAAGAAGAGGGAAAAACGGGAAGAGCGTATCATGATGCGATTTTAGCCACTTTCGCGTGTTTTTACTCTCCATCTGTTTTTCTTTTCACTTCTTTGGAAAGAAAAGTTTTGCTCTTTGTATTGTTCACGAAAGGAATTGCGAGTCTTCTCTCCTCGCTTAAAACTTTGATAGATTCGCGTATCGTATCCGGGTTGTTTTCAATGCGAACATCTCTTATCAGGACTGCTGAGAGCAGAGTACCTGTCAGAAATAGGAAAGAAGCGAAATACATCGGGAAAAACACGTCATACTTCTCTGCCAGCAAGCCTCCTATTGGCGCTCCTGACGCCATGCCCAGCATCATTGCCATACCAATCACGCCCATCGTCTTGCCGTAGCTCGTTTTATGCACGACGTCCAGCGCACTCGTCATCACGAGCGACCATGCCATAACTGTAATAGCGCCCTGTATGAACCTGAGAGCCAAAAGAAGGGACAGCGAATTCGCCTGTGCCATTAGAAAATACATTACGGCAGAGCCACCGAATCCGAAAGCAATGAATGGTTTCCTTTTACCGCACTTATCCGAGAGTGAACCCCAAACCACGGCAAAAATCACGTATGCAAGCATCTCAAGTGTAAAGAACATACTCGCTTCGGTGTTGCTGGCATTGAAACGGTTAATGATAAATTCTTTAATCACCGGCGCCATGAGCGTCAAGCTCAGCATTGCTACAAATGTTAAAATCGCATAGATTGCTATTTCCCTATGGTGGTCAATGCTTATTCCGCGCGACATACCCGCTAAGAGGAGTCACCGCTTACTTTCTGACCTTCGTCCATCTCATCTTCGGAGGACCTGTTCTTGCATCGGCACTCTTTGCATCTTCCATCGCATTCGCATTCGCATGACATAGAAAGAAGTTAAGTTGTTAGGGCTACAAATAATGTCGCCGAATAAGATTCGGTTTTTACGTCTCTTTCTAACTTTTTTAGGGTTCATTATTTATGCACCTAATTGCCATACATCCCCTCGAAAAGTCTGAAATAAAAGGAGGGATAAAAATGGCGGCAAAGGTAGTTTTAGTATTTGGTTCGACCACCGGTAACACGGAAATGCTGGCTGAGCACGTGGCAGCAGGGCTTGAGCGCGGGATGGCAACGGTCACGGTGAAGAACGTGACAGAAGCAAGCGTTGACGAACTCGCAGACTATGATGCGATTGTATTCGGATGCTCGACCTGGGGCGAAGGCGATTTGCAGGACGATTTCGTGGACTTCCACGAAGCTATGGACGGCATATCGCTGAAAGGCAAAAAGGCAGCGGTTTTTGGTCCGGGCGATAGCGAGGAGTATCACGATTCGTTCTGTGCGGCGGTGGATATACTCGAGGAGACGCTGCGGAGATGTGGTGCTGAAATCGTCGCTGAAGGGTTCAAAGTTGACGGTGAGGTTGAACCTGCATTTGAAGACGCCGAAAACTGGGGATTAAAGGTTGCTAAAGCGCTTTAGCTTTAATATTAATTCCCATTTTATTTTTTCACTGGCAATGCGAGCATGAGCACGATAGAAGAGCTATGAATGTGTTTATCCACCATATTCAGGAATATAAGAAAGGATTGAGAACCCTCGTACTTCATACGACAAAGGCATCGAATAGGGATGCGATTGAGAAGAGGCTGAAAAGGGAAAGGATAGATTATTATATTCAACCGGTAAACGGAACGAAGATAAACGTCTTTTTCGGTAATTCTATCTGCATTGACGTCATTAAAGAGATGAATTTTGAATCCTTGTCAAATTTAACAGATGAGGAGGACTTTATTCTTGGCACGATGCTGGGCTACGATAGGGTAAAGCAGTGCGAGCGGTATCTCAAAAGGAAGCGTAACGGCAAAAATAATAACGCAGGAAAGCCACAGACCGAAACGATTAGTGTCGTTGCTTAAGTGTAATGCTATTTTGGTGAACCGAACAAAAATTAGTCCGCTTACACAAAAATATCTTGACGAAATCCAACAGCCCGTAAGCTTCTTTAACCGTACGAAGACCGTGTTCTCGCAGCAACTCCTCAAGGTCCCATTTCGCAAAATCCCGGTAATACTTGCTCTCGTAAAGTGATGCAAATGACACGTGCAGCCATCTATGCAACCTGTTCTTCGGAATGTGATAGTCAACAACGATTATTTTTCTGCTAACTCTTTTCATTTCGTCCAATACTTGATGTCTGACCTCGTGTGGCATTTCATGTAAGCCAAAAGAGATACATGCAAAGTCGAAATAATCGTTTTCAAATGGCATTTTAGTTGCATCTGCCACTACAAACCGCACATTTTCATATTTGTTCTTCTTCTCTGCCATTTTCAACATCTCTCTCGATAAGTCAAGCCCAACAACATCAAAACCCTTTTTCGCAAATGCAAATGCCTGTGTTCCGGTTCCCGTGCAGACGTCCAGAATTTTTATTTTGACTTTTGAGTCAATCATACCCGAAACCTTGTTCCTTATACCGGTTAAAGGGAGAGCAATAAAATTGTAGAACCACGCCCATTTTCCAAACCATCTTATTGTGTAGCGGTAGTAGCTCTCGTCCATTTCAATCCTCCACTTTTAGGCTGCTCTAACTAATTATCACTGATATAATACTATACTTCAATCCCTCTTAAACCTGAATACTTCGCCTCTTCGCTCAACCAGTGTGAACAAATTCCCACGTGCAAAGATATTCATAAATTCTTCCGGGTCGAGATGTTCAGCGGTAGCAAAGTAATTGCTCAATATTCTGTGGGACAAAAACCGAAAAATTTAAATAAGGCTATATTCTTTAGCAATCTTATGCATGGCATACCCGAGGAGATATTAAGCTTAAACGTAGAAGAGATCAACTTCAGTGACGCGGAGTTGGTCAAGAACCTCATAATCAAACTTCTCAACCTCATAGAGCAACAAGCTCAAAACAATCATCAGCTTCAAGAGGAAAATCAAGCATTAAAAGACGAAATAAACCGGTTAAAAGGGGAAAAACAAAACATCATCGAGTTCACCAGAAGCAAACAATAGGGTTCCAAAAGAGAAAAAGAAATCGAAATGGAGAAAAACGAGTAAGAAGCATAGTGTTAAGATCGATCGAATTGAGCGCATAAAGGTGGATAAAAGTATTCTCCCCCCTGACGCTGAATATAAAGGTTATCGCTCCGTTGTGAAGCAGAATATCAAATTTACGACTGATAATGTTGAGTATCAGCTGGAACGATACTATTCAAGCAGCGAGCAGAAGCTATACGAAGCAGAACTACCAGAAGATGTGCGAAACAGTGAATTTGGGAGTGAATTGAAGGCATTTATCGCTTATTTGTATTTTGTAATTGTTCAATATCTTGCGGGAAGAAAATCCTAAATCCCAAATCCGAAATCCTAAACACCTATGTTAAGTTCGTCCTCACTCTTCTCTTATTCCTGTGTCCTATTTAAAGTTTTTTGTTTTCCATTTTTCACTCATACTCCCTTCGCTTCAGGACATACACCTATCC
>JAODGL010000015.1:4742-6127 GCA_025464585.1 Methanosarcinales archaeon | reverse complement strand
CGCGATTTCGTATTAAATACTCCAAGACGACAAGCTGCGCGTTTCTTCCAAATATCTTCTCGATTTTGTTCATCCTCAAGTTTGACGATAAATAGTCATATATATTAATATTTGGTGTCATCTAATTTTATTCTTTTCGGTTTTTCAAAAAATCGAAAAGCTTAAATAGAGATATCTGTATATTTATAAACAAGTTCGTTTAAAAAAAGACGAGCTGCGAGATAAAAAGAAGGAGGTGAAAAAGAAAAGATGAAAAAAGAAGAAGCAAAAGCATTGGTTGTGCTAATGGCGTTTCTCCTGAGCATTTTCTCAGTCGCTGCTGTCGCGGGTCAGGTAGCGCCGCCACAACCTGCGCGGTTAGAGATGCCCGACCAAAGCGAAGAAGAGCAGCAAGTGGATTACAAAATATTGCAAATCTCGCCGAAGCACGAGGGGTTCGAACTGAAACCCGGTGGTGAAAAAGAGTTTGCAGTGAAGGTAAAAAACAAGGACGAAGAGGCAGTATCCACAAGCCCACGCATTGAGCTTCAACCGTATGGTGAGTACTTCCTTGAAGAAGAATGGATAACTGTTGAACCCGGCAGTGCAGAGATAAAGGCAGGTGAGGAGCAGGAATACACCGTTACGGTGAAAATACCAGAAGATGCGGAAATCGGTCATTACGGTGCGCAGGTCGTATTCACAAACGATACGATGCCAACACCGTATCCAGCACCGTTCCCGGTGTACGTGAACTCGCTGAGCCTATCAATACAGGTTTGGGAACCGCCGAAGATTACGATACAGCCACGGTGGGTCCATGATAGGATAGAAGCGGGAGAGAGGCAGGAGTATGAGATACAACTTGAGAACAAAGGTGACAAAGCAATCGCAATAAATCCAGAGATAGATGGAGAAGGGTCACATTGTATGGGCTCCGGCTGTCCAGGTGAGATTCCCACCGATTGGATAAGCATAGAAGCACCCTCGAAAGTGGATGCGAACTCGAAGGTAACGGTAATGGTGACCGTGAACGTACCAGCGGATGCGAAAGGGAGGTATGAGGGCGGCATCAACCTGAACATAGACGACCCTTCGATAGAACGATGGAACCAGGAAGTGCATTTGAGCTTAGAAGTATGGAAACAGCCCACAACGCCGTTCCGAGAAGATTTCACCGTGAAACAGGGAGAGAAGATTACCGTTGAGATTACCGCCGGACAGCAGGCATACGATAAATATGGAGGAGAAGCGGAAGAAAGAGAAGAGCCTTCTTTCGACGTTGCACTGACAACTCCAGAAGGTGGTAAACTGACACCGAAGCCATCAAAGACGGTCAAAACAGGACACATAAGCATGGGTATGGACTATTTACCGCCATGGGAAGCGTCAAGCGAGGGGATGTA
>JAODGL010000015.1:0-4645 GCA_025464585.1 Methanosarcinales archaeon | reverse complement strand
GCTGGAGATACTGCCGAGGAATGCAGAGAGCTTTGGATACACAATAGAGATAGGGGAATGAGCGAAAAACTCATTCCCTTTTTTATTTTTTCCGAAAAGAAAGGGAGGCGATAAAAAAATGAATGCAAAGAAAATCGTGGCGGTAATTGCAGCAGTTGTGGTGGTTGCTGCTGCTGGTGTTTATTTAGGGCTGCCGACAATCGAGCACGGGCTTAAGCCGGCAACCGATTTAGATTCGGACTTGTCCATGACAGTAGAGTTTTCAGGCATGGAACTCAACGAAGAGACGAGAGCGAGCATCATATCGGCGGTTTCGGCTGAGATAATGCCCTACAAAGGAGTGAAGTACGACAGGGTGAACATCTCAGCCATGAAGAATGGTGAAGACTATGGTCTCACAGTCATCTGCTTCTCTGATGCATGTGAATGCCAGGATGTCTATGTTTTCACGTATTATGGTGCAGGAAAGGAGTTGGTTCTAAACGGACATGTGTTAGATGCGATACCGGCGGCTGAGCGAGCAAAGGCAATCTCAGTCGCACTTCAGAATGAAGAGGCTGCGAGTCTGATGAGGGCAAACAGTTTGGAAACCGTGACGCCAACCGTTAGAAGGGTGCTTCCGGAGACTGCGGAGAAGTTCTATTTGCCAAAGACACTGCTCAGCGTTACGTGGACTCGGTTTGGAGATAATCCTGTGGTTGTTTCTGTTCTGGTTGACCCTGATGCGAGGAAGGCTGTGGAAGTGTGGAGTAATTTGGAAGTAGAAAATAAAGGAGGTGAAATGTAAAAAATGAAAGAAAAAAATTTGGTGGAATTGCGAATACCGGCAGAAGAAGTAGAAAATGTAGATGAGCTGGTTAGAGAGGGATATTATGGGAGCAGAAGTGATGCAATCCGCGATATAATAAGGCGTGGAGCGGCGCATATCAGGTCGAGATATGGGTTTGTAAGAACAAAAAGTAGGTGATAGAAAATGAGAAAATATGGGATTATGAAAGCGGAAATTGGTGAATTGTTGTTGATATTGGGAGCTGGTCTATTTGTTGCTGGTGCAATAGGTTTTATAGCCGGCTATCTATCACAGGAGCAAATCCCAGCCATAGCTGTTTTCGCTCTCATTTTCATTGGTGCTGGTGCAAGCAAGAAAAGAAGGAGGATTTAAATGATGTATGCAATAATGTTGCTCATGGGATTTACCGGTCTTTTCGTTGACAGAGTGCTTAAGTATGTGGGGGAGGGGGTGATGAAATGAGAGATAAAAAAAGACATATGTCGAACTTCTCGTTCAGGATAATAGCAGTGATACATGACAATCCACTTCGCTCGATCTTCTGCGATCCATACAAGCTTTTAAAGGCAGCGGGACTGAAAAGAGGTCAAAAAGTGCTGGAGGTTGGCTGTGGTCCCGGGTTCTTTACGATTCCTGCGGCGAAGATAGTGGGCGAAGAGGGCTTTGTTTATACGGTGGATGTGCATTCGCTTGCGATAGAGAGGGTAAAGGATAAAATCGAAAAAGAGGGACTAAAAAATGTCAGGGCGATGTGCGTAAACGCGGCTGATACGGGTCTGTCAGCGGGGAGTATAGACCTCGCATTCATTTTCGGGCTACAGTACATCGCCGGGGGATTGAAGAATGTCATAGAGGAGCTGCATCGTATTTTAAAGCCAGATGGTATGCTCTCGTTTGAGAAGACGCGGGGTTCGGCTAAGAAATTAATTGAAGAGGTGGAAAGGGGAGGATTTATTTATTCAGGGAGGCAGGCAAGGATATTCTTGTTTACACGTAGAAGAGAGGGAAACGACGAAGAAAATTTTGGCACCAACATTAACAACAAACGTCAACCGTATATATGAAAACCACCCCAATATAGAATAGGAGTGTAAAAATGTTAGAAGTATTGACAAATCCGAACAGCTTTTTTGAAGCGAGGAAGAAGGGGGAGGAGAGTTTAAGGATACCAGTAATTATCGTTTTGATAAGCGGGATAATCGGTGGCATATCCGCTTTTTTGTCGAGCAGCATGATGATGGAAGCGATGACAAAGACGCTACCGCCAGAAGTGCGGGGCTTTATCTCGTTCATGCCCATTGGCGCGGCTATTGGAGCTGTAATAGCTTCTTTCGTTATCTGGCTAATAATCGCAGCGATATTCTTCGGCATATCTGCGCTGTTCAAAGGCGAGGGGAGGTTCAAGCGAACACTTGAGTTCGTTGGGTACGGCTATATTCCCACGATAATCGGTGGACTGATAAGTGCTGTGCTTGTTTACAATTTCGTTACAACCGTGCAGATTCCGGCGATAACCGACCCGGCAGAGATTACAGAAGTGATTACATCACTGATGAAAAGCCCAATGATGCTGCTTTCTTCTGCAATCGGCATTCTCTTCATGCTGTGGAGTGCGAACATCTGGGTGTTCGGGCTGAAGCATGCGAGGAATCTCTCGACAGAGAACGCATTGATTACCGTTGCCATTCCAGTGGCTGCTTACATTCTGTTTTCGGTATATCAAACGGTGGTGATGTGAATGCGAAAAATACTTCCTCTTTTTCTTTTTTTGTTCTTGATTTTTGCCATTGCAGTTGTAATATCCAGCATCAGCGCATACGATGTCTCAGCTCCAGGAACAGAGGAGCAGAAATCATCAATTATGGTCACAGGCTATCAGGTGAATCCGGAAGTGCTGATGCGTAATGATATTGGCACGATAACCGTGACAGTAAAGAACATGGAAACGTCAAAAAGCGTGAACATAAAAGATGCACGAATACTAAGTCGCAACCTCAAAGTGCTTAGCGATTCTTACTTCAACATCGGAAGATTGGGACCCGGAGAAAGTTTGAAACTCACGTTCACCATAAAAGCGACCTGCCCCGATGGCATATACTATCCAAGGATACTGGTGGAGGGTGAAGACGCCCAGAACATAAGATATTCCTTTCCTGTGACGGTGGACAGTTCTTCTTTAACCATTGGCGTTAAGAACGTTCCAGACGAGATATTCAAAGGTGAACGAGCAAGAATCGAGCTCGTTGTCGGCAATCCAAGACAGAACACCATTACCGGTGTGAAAATAGTTACTGAGGGGAGGGAGGTGATACCTTCCGAAGTCTTTATAGGAACGCTATCACCGGACGACTCAAAAACTGCTTCTTTTAATTTCACACCGCAAGCGAAGGGCACTCATATCCTGAACTTCAAATTAGAGTTTAAAAATGGTGATGACCATCATTACACCGAATTAAGCGTGCCATTGAACGTAACGGAGAGCAAAAAGAGCGCAGAACTCATACTTACCGGGATTGAAGTGGAATCCATGCCTGAGCAGAACGTGTATAAAATCACTGGTGACGTAAACAATGCAGGGTTAGAAGAAGCAAAGAGCGTGGTTATGAAGGTTGGTGATGCCGAAGGAATAGAGGCAATGCACCCCTACAAATCATATTTCGTGGGCTTGCTCAGTCCCGACGACTTCAGCAGTTTTGAGCTCAATGTAAAAGTGGGAGAAAATGAGACGCAGGTGCCTCTCGTCATAGAATACAAGGATGAGGATGGAAATATGTTCTCGAAGACCGAATACATCTCGATTGAACGCCATCAGGGAACGACAAGTTCAGGCGAGCTGCCGCCGGGTTCGATGATTGTTGTGCTTGTAGTGATTGCGATACTCGTTATTGGTGCGATTGCATATTCGTGGAAGAGGAGATGAGAGTAGTGGAGCTCGTGGAGGTGACAAAGGTTTATGAGCTGCCTCGAGGGAGTGTCAGAGCACTGGATAATGTGAGTGTGAGCATAGAAGCTGGAGAGTTTATTTCTATCATGGGACCTTCAGGCTCTGGGAAGACAACTTTGCTCAACATTATCGGGTGTCTGGACACGCCGACATCCGGGAGGGTTATTATCGGCAACGAAAATATCAACGGGCTGCGTGATGACCAGTTGACGAAGCTGAGGCGAGATAAAATCGGGTTCGTGTTTCAGCAGTTTAATCTTATACCCACATTGACTGCACTGGAGAATATAGAGTATCCAATGATATTGAAGGGCGTGAACGGGCACGAAGAGCGAAGCAGGCAGCTTTTAAAAGGAGTGGGGCTGGAGGAGCACCTGGGGGAGAACAAGCCAAATGAACTTTCAGGTGGCGAACAGCAGCGTGTTGCAATCGCTCGTGCAATGGCAAACGACCCTGATATTATCCTCGCAGATGAGCCTACGGGCAATCTGGACTCGAAGACGAGCAAGGACATCATGCAGCTCCTGAAAGCGACGAATGAGCGTGGGAAGACAATTGTCGTGGTGACACACGACCCGCTGGTCGCTTCATACACAGGCAGGACGCTCAGGCTTGTGGATGGGAGGGTGGAACGGTAAAGGAAACTTCATAAACAAACCTTAATTTCAGAGAATAAAATAGACCTGATGGTAAATTGGAATAGGCTTGAGATTGTCTGGGATGAATGGAATAAAAATCATGTTCTTAAACATGGTGTTAAGAAAAAGGAGATTGAAAATGCGTTAAGGGGGAAGATATATGTAAATCCAATCACTGCACGTAACGCCGATAAGAGCATGAAAAAGTTATATAAAAAGAAAGTTAGAATATAATCAGGATGAGAGAGGAAGTAATTGATAAATGGAAAGACG
>JAODGL010000029.1 GCA_025464585.1 Methanosarcinales archaeon | reverse complement strand
TTCATATTCTCTTCATTGGAGGAGAGGATTATTTAAAAATAACGGAAAATAATGGCAATAAGAAAAGGAAGGTAGTTATGTTACTCTACTCTTAAATTCTTAAGTTAAAACCGGAAATGAATTTTGTCCGAAGTTTTTGGGATTGAAACAATTGATGATAACTAAATTGTTTTTTCCAGCCTTGAACACCCTCAATAACATTTGTTTCTGCGTAATCCCAGACCATTGGTAATGCCTGTCTCCCAAAAGTATGTTCTTGTTTTTCTGCGATATTGTTCCATATAGATAAAGATGAATTCCTGTCGGCAATTCTGTCAATCCCCAACCACAGATAACTCTCTACCGCCTTCGCATACTCCCCATCATATCCTTCTTCCCGCATCTTCTCGTATGCAAGCTTAACCTTCTCCACAAAAGTAATCAAAGCAAGCTTCTGACGGGAATTGAAAAGGTCGCCCCATTTGAGCATTCCATATCTTTGAACTCGAAAGCCAAGAGTTTCTTTCGGTGGTAACGGTTCATCCGGCACAGGGTCAATCCCCCACTCTTCCATCAAATTCGCCCTTTTATCTTCAAGATATTCCTCCGCTTCTTTGAAGACCGCCAGATCATCATCTGTGGCAATCCTGTACGTTTTACCCTTCCTCTTCGGATGGTGCAGTACAACCGCAACCATCCTCTGCGATGCTTTTCCTTCCCGGAATAGTTCCCTCGTGGTATTCGCATCAACAGTAGAACCACAAACCAGACATCTTGCAACTGCACCTTTTACTGTTCCCTTTGCAGGGTCAAAATCGGGATTTTTTACTATTTCAAATTCAACCTTTCCGTTATTGACATACGGCTTTAACGCCATCTTCTTGTTCGCCTTCTTCGCTAACCAGAACTGCCTCATTAATGGTATCTCTGCACCGCAAGATGGGTTCTGACATGGAATAGTCCGTGCCCAGATGTAGCCCACCGGGATAGAGCCATCGTTTTTTTCCGGGTAGAATTTTCCTATTTCTTCTTTGCTTCCGCTAAAACCCAGTTACCCCATTCTTTCACATCTTCAAGCAACGGGTTGGGTATTAGGGATTGGGAATTGGGGAACAGCTCCTCACTAATTCCTAACTCCTGTTCCCTAATCCCTAAAATATCCCTTCTCGCCTTTTCTATAAGCACTGGATTTAAAGAGTTCTCCCATTTCGAGAGTTCTATTATAAACTGCCTGCGCTTGTCCCATTCTTCTGTATCATCAGGTGCCGGGGTTAAAGCGGCATAAGCAGTGGCACGAGAGGATGCTAAAGGTCTCCGAGCCCACCAGATATGAAGTGTGGAGATATGCCCGTGTCTTATGTTCTTCTCTCTTGCTGACTCTTCACTCACTTCCTTTACCGGAAAGCTTTGTTCTATGAATCTCTTATTGTCCAAACGCCCTCACCTCAAGAATTCTTCTAATGACCTGACCTTTGATACTCCCTCTTTAACCTTTGTAATAGCTTTAAATGAATCCATATCAACATAACGCTTGTTTCTGACGTAACTAGCGACTGCCCCTTCACCTATTACCTTTCTCAGCCTTTCGGTTTCCATACTTATTTGTTCATAATTGAACATTGCTTGGGCTTTCCTTCTTCTGTATAAAGAATCGTCTAAAAGATATTCAGGCTTAACCCCACTATCTACGGGGTAAATCTCTTCGATTTCCCTTGCTTCCTGGATTTTATGATATCCATAGGCATCTTTGTCAAAAAGTCTCAGATTTATCACCGGGTTTTTTATAGTATCTCTAATATAAGGTCGCAGGTGGTTATCTCCAATGGAATCAAAACCCAATCCGAGTGATAAAACATCCTTAGCAGTTATGGTATTACTTCCTTTCTTAGCCCGCCCAATATTTATGTTGGTTGCATGTATAAACGCATCTATTTTATTTTTCGTGAGAGACCTTTGAACCTCAATAATCTGTTGTGTCAGGCTTAATGCTGTCCTTCCCCCGACATCAATGCAAAATGATTCAATCCCTCTATCTATGTAGATGCCCATCAACTCCCCAATATACTGGTAAGGAATATTTATGGGCACCATCCCCATCACTGCTTTTTTTGGATACCCCTCAAGCAGGTTGAGATAGTTCTTTATCAAAGTGATATAATCCTGAATTGTAAAATTACTGCTTTTCATAAGTTTATTCAAACGTTCAACCGTTGGAACAATATAGAAATCAGAATATTGTTTTTGTGTCGCTATGATAAAAGTCAGTTCATTTTCGCTTGGATTTGAGTAAGCAAGACCCGGAATAAACATCATTATCTCTACCGAAAAGTGTTGAGCCTTTTTAACTAAGTTGTTCATATTATAATTAATTTTTACTTGCTTTTCCTCATCCCCAATCAATAGTTTGATTCTTTCTTTATCAAAAGTTTTATAAATCTCTCCCAAAAATTCAGCACGAATCTCTATATCCTCTCTCAAATTTCCCAGATTGACGGTTTTTTTTGGTGTATCCGTGCTTTTGCCCCGGATATTAACTTTTTTAACGCCATAGAAAGTTTCTTCGTCAAGTTGGTACGTGGATACTTCCAGTATTTTACTTACTTAATTTAAATAGAGAAACTATATAAATAAACTTTGGTAACAATGGAGATGGATGAAAAAATGGAACTATCACCTGTCCAAGCATTTTTGATTCTGTTGCTGGGCAGCAGAAACTATGAGCCTGTGAAGGGAAAGACCTGGCTTCAAAAAGAGATGTTTCTCATCGTCAAAAATACGGGACTTAAAGAGGAAGTTTACTTCGAGCCACATTTTTACGGTCCTTATAGCGAAACCGTCGATAGTGAACTGGAAAATTTGGAGATTTTAGGGCTGTCGGTGGAGAACAGAAAAATCGGGCTTACAGAGAAAGGAAAAGAAGTTTATGCCTATCTTTTAAAAATAGCGAGTAAGGAAAAGCTGGAATTAATTGAAGAAATAAAAGAGGAATTAAATGATTTGAGCGAAGATGAACTTTTAGCATATATCTATTTCAGTTTTTCTGAAACCACCAAAGAGGCTCTTCGATTTGAAAATATAAAGAAGAAAAGAGTGATGTTGGCGACGAGTCTCTATGAGAAGAATATAGTGAGCTTGGGAAAAGCCTCTGAAATAGCAGGCATGAATATCAAGAGTTTCATGGATTATCTCAGACATAAAGGGCTGAAAGTGCCATTATCGCTATGAAACTTATTTTGGATAGTAAAAAGTATTTATGTGTTCTTGATGATGGAAAAGCTCGCAAAGCGGCACAAAAGTTGGGAATCGAAATAATCGGAACTTTGAGGATAATAGAGACCTTAAACGAACTCGGTATAATAAGCAAAGGGGATAGAAAAGAAACCTGTGAACAATTAAAGAATAAAGGGTTCAGAATGCCTAAAGACTACAAATGTTGATTTGCTGCCTTACGGGAGCTTTTTCCTACTCCTTTGACCTTTTCAATGTCCACATGTCTTCACCCCCTTCCCTTTCCATTCCTCTACTGGCACCAAAAATCGAACCAACTCAATCTTCTCCTTTACACTTAGATTATCAGCAGGATTATTGATTATGTAAAGCGTGGGATTCGTAGCAGCATTTGCAACTACATAAAGCCAGTACTGCTCCTTGAATCTCTTTGCCTTGAACCATTCGTTGCGGGTCAAAGCAACCTGCCCCTCATCCTTTCTCGCTTTTACCTCTATATATCTCGTTTCTCCATACCTATCCTTTCTATCTCCTCATCGCTTACCATATCCTTAGCGCTTGTAGGCTTTACGAGAACCGCACCCAAAAACTTCGGCATGGAGATGGCTAAACTCACTTCTTGTTCTATTTCCTTCTGCAGCATTTTTAAAGATTCTTCATATTGCCTCTTTCGCTCTTCTTTGTTCCTTATCGCAAGTTCCACTTTTTCTCCTTCTGCCTGCCTCTCATACAAATCAGCAAGTTCGGCATCCAGCTCTCCAATTAAAAATTCCAGTGATTTAATACCGTATTTCCTCTTTATTTCCGCTTGCCTTCTCCTTTCTTCAACTATCTCGTGCTTGTAGTTTTCAACAGTGCCTACGGCATATTCCTGAGCTTTTTCTCTTCTCATATCTACTTTTACTGGTTCATTATCGTCTGAAGGAACAAAATCCCATAAGATCGCAGGGTTGACCTCGTTCAGCTCTTTTTCATCGTCATAAATTGCCATGAGTCTCTTACCTGCAACTTCTCCTTTTCCATCTTTTACTTCTCCTTCAAAGAACCACAAAACACCATCGTATCTGCCAGCAGGGTCTTTAAACACCGCTCCCCTCTGCAACTTAGCAAAGTAATTTCTCTTTACCCACTCAAGTAAAGCCTCAAATAAGGGATGCCCAAAGGATATGAACTCTGCATCAGGATTTTTGAAAGCAATTTCTTTATCAAACGTCACCTTTGGATAATGCCTCAAAATAGAACCGTATCTGTTTTTAAAATCAACCTCCTCTGCTATTTTTCTTATCTCGTATGGAATAGAATCTATTGCCATAAATCCATCCTTTCGAATCTTGAACTTACCATCCACTTTTTGAAACGCTCTCTTAAAGAACTCTTCAACGTATTCCGGAATCAGCCGGTATTCTTTCGCCTTTTCCGCCATCTCTTTTATTCTGGTATAGTCTATGTGCCTGGTAGCAAGGCTCTCTCCTAACGCTTCTTTAATCTCTTTAATGTACTCTTCATCCACTTTAATATCGAGTTCATTTATTATTTCATCCATGCTTCTGGCATTGGCTACCGCATATGAGATGACAGAACTGGAGATTTATGCCCTCACCGGCAGCTTCAGTTGCAACCATAATCTGCTTTTCGTGCTGAAAAATCTTCTCAGCATTTATCCTTTCCTCCAATCTCATACCTCCGTGAATAAAGTTTGCAGAATACCCCCACGACTTGATTTTTCCCACTAAATACTCCAGTGTATCGCGGGATTCGGTAAAAATTAAAATCTTCTCATTTCCTTGCATTTGCCTTATTTTTCTAAATCCCTCTTCAATTGCTTTCTTTAATTCTGAGAGTTTCACCTCACACTCCACCCTAAGAATCTCTTTTGCTTTTCCTACCAGGTCTTTAAGAGTGTTTATCTCTTTTTCTAATTCTTCCCTATTTTCAGCAATAAGATTGCATATTTTATTTTTTCTTTCTTCTACATCAAAATAAATACGAAGGTACAGAAAATGATAGACTCATACGACTTCGGCAGGATTGTCATAGACGGGAGAGCATACACAAGCGATGTGATTATCTTCCCTGACAGGGTTAAAGACCACTGGTGGCGGAAAGAAGGACATGCACTCCACATAGAAGATATTGAATCAGTGGTTAAAGAGAAGCCAGAAGTGCTAATTGTAGGCACAGGGAAATATGGTGTCTTGAAAGTTTTGCCAGAAACGAAAGAATACATCGACTCAAAGGGAATAGAGTTAATCGTTGAGCCCACGGATAAAGCTTGCGAGATATATAATGAACTTTCAAAGGATAAAAAAGCTGTGGCTGCTTTGCATTTGACTTGTTAATACAGTGGTTGCAATGCTAACAAAACTGGAGTTAAAGAATTTCAGGGTCCTGAAAAACGCGGAGTTCGAGCTGAAGCCAATCACCATATTAGTTGGTGAGAATGGCACCGGGAAATCAACAGTTCTTTATGCTTTATCCTTCCTTGCACAGTCGCTTGACCGGATGAATTACAGGAATTCCATAGACCTAAGTTCATTTGACGAAACAGTGCGAAAAGGAGCAAGAGTTTTGAAATCGGAATAGAAGTTGAGGAAGGAGAGAAGAGAATAACTTTTCCAGTTTAGTGATGATAATGGCGTTTTGAATTTCAGTATTTACACTGGTGAGTGCACTTCGCCAGCATGCACTGTGGCAGAAATAAGAAGCAATGGCGAAGTTAGTGGCATCGTTGAGTCCATAGAGGACTTACATAAGGACTTAACAGGCGCAATAAAAGCTCTCAACTCTTCTTTTCATCGAATAGTTCCTATTCTCGTAGATAGAAGTATATTCGAAGATTCTTTCACCGTTGGAGGGCATAAGCCGAGGATAACTGAAGTAGTGAAAAAGAGCACTGCATTGGGGAATATCCTAACAGCTTACGACGTTTATATACAGTTAAGGGAGAATTTGAGAACGAGAAAAACGCTACTGCGGTGGCTTTTGACGCTTTGATGAAATTCTTCAATACCGATACCGAATAGAAAAACCTTTAAACTCACCCGTGTAGTCTTCCCATATAACCTTTACCGATGACACCTTCGCCGCTGGAGGACCATAATGGCAAAATTCTATCATTTCGTCCACTTTCTCCTTTTCTCCTTCAAATACCGCCTCTACTCGCCCATCTGCCAGGTTTCGCACCCATCCTTTTACGCCTCTCAGATTCGCTTCGTCTCTTGTTACATATCGAAAGAGAACACCCTGCACACGCCCTTTGATAAACACATGTGCTCTTACTTTTGAGTCCATTTTCACTTATTTGAGTGTCTTAGAGTTATTATATTTGTATTTAAATCCCTATAAATAAATATTATTCGCTTGTGCGACAATGAAAAAAATCGAGATAAAAGTCGTTCCTAATTCAGACACGGAGGAGATAATTACGGCTGAACCATTGGTAATAAGAGTAAAGGAGCCACCAACAAAAGGCAAGGCAAATAAAGCCGCTATTAAGTTATTGTCAAAATACTTTAATGCCAACGTAAGAATCGTTTCAGGAGCTAAAAGCAGGCGAAAAATTGTGGAGATAATGGAGATAGAAGAGAAAAAATAACTCATAATCTAATAAAAATCCGCTATCCCCTCAGACGTGTTCTTCAAAACCAAATATGCCAGTTCCTGATTGGGAAAAGGACCCAATCCACAGTCCGGTCCCACGTTCTTTTCAATTGATAACAGCGCTATACCTCTCCTTCCATCTTCCGCTCTCGTATGTGTGAACGAGCGCACTTTATAAAAGTTATGGTCAAGTATTTTTAAACTCTCTCCGCAACCTTATACTTTGAGTCCTTTCCAATCACTCGCTTCAAATCAATCCATTTACCCCTCTTCATCCACCTTCCGCTCGTACGTCTGAACGAACATCCCCTTGCTTTGCTCCCAGGGCTCGCCAGTCTTGTAAAAATTGAACTTCTTCATTGCTCGCTCGCAAGGTTCATTCCCTGCCAGAATATTCACATAATTCACCTTACATTTATTCGCTTTTGCGAACTCATAGAACTGCTCATACATCGCGGAAGCAACACCTTGAGCACTGTATTCAGGGAGAACCGCCTGCTGTTCGCCGAAACAACCTCTTTCTGTTATGGATGCTTTGTACACACCAACCAATTTACCATCTATATGCACACCAAAGAAGAAATAGCCGGAATCCATCTCTTTCTTTATTTCCTCCTCACTCATCGCACGCTTCTCTCGCCATTCCTTCGGATACTCGTATGCTTTAAGCCATACTTCTTTATAGAGGGCGGAGATATCCTTCGCATCCTCTTTGCTTAGCTTAATTGCACGGTGTTTCTCGCCGGTATTTACCCCGTCAACAGCACAACAAACGCCCATCTTCTTGATTGATTATAGGTTATTTTAATTTAAGTTTTTTTCGCTTTTTTCACCACGTTCATGAAAAACCTCTGCATCTCTACCACTTCACTACTGTCCTCTGCCTCTGAATATGTAAGCAACCTATCCTCATTCAATCTCAGAAATTCATCTCCCCACTTGAACTTACTCAATATATATTGCGATTGCTCATGCTCGCCGAGGATGAAAAGAGCAGCGGCGAGTGCCTCTGCTGAAGATAAAATAAAAGGTTTGCCATAATTCGTTGGGTTCGCTGCTATCAAATAGGGCAAAGCCCGCTTTATCCTTCTCAGCTTCCTCAACGCCTCCCCAAAAGTGGCTATCTTATCCCATGAACAATCAAAAACGGTTACGCTGTTAGTAGATTTTATATCAGCAGGCGATAGCGCCTTTTCCGCAGTAGGAACCAACAAAATCGTTTTGTGCGGTATTTTTCCCATCACATTAACCGATTTTATCAAGCCTGCTCGTGCTAATTTTCGCGCCGTACACTTCTTTGGGTTGCACTGCCCCGCATCGTATGCATATAGTTGCATTTTAGCGATTCAATTTCTTTTCTTTATAATATAAAAAATTATATACCTTGCTTTTTATCTTCTATTCTACGTATAACTAACTAAAACAAAGGCAATGAGAGAGAAAAGCATAGAGGAGATAAACGAAAAAATTGGAGATGGTAGTGTTCATGTAGTGACAGCGGACAGAATGAGTGAGATAGTAAGCGAGTTAGGGGTAGAAGAAGCGGCGAAGGAAGTGGATGTTGTCACCACCGGGACTTTTGGTCCCATGTGCTCCTCGGGTGTGTTCATCAACTTTGGGCATGCTGATCCACCAATAAAAATGAAGCGAGTATGGCTTAATGATGTAGAGGCGTACACCGGAATTGCAGCGGTGGATGCCTATTTAGGAGCAACACAACCATCAGAGGATAAAGGAGCTGAATATGGCGGTGGATATGTGATAGAAGACTTAGTAGCAGGCAAGCCCGTAGAAATGAAGGCTATCGGCTACGGCACGGATTGTTATCCGCGTAAAGAAATAGAAACAACAATTGCTCTTGATGACCTGAATCAGGCGGTGATGTTAAATCCCAGGAATGCATCTCAAAGATATGCGGTTGCGACAAACTCCACAGACAGAACTCTGTACACCTATATGGGCACGCTACTTCCCAATTACCGGAATGCAAATTATTGTGGTGCCGGAGTTCTTTCTCCGCTTTTTAACGACCCTGACTTTGAGACCATAGGAGTGGGAACAAGGATTTTTCTTTCTGGTGCTGGCGGATATGTAATAGGAGAAGGGACGCAGCACGACCCTGTTAACAATTTTGGGACATTAATGGTTGCAGGAAACCTGAAGGAGATGAGTGCGGAATTCCTCAAAGGTGCTACCTTCTACGGATATGGTGTGACTCTGTACGCTGGCATCGGGATACCGATACCGGTGCTGAATGAAGGAATAGCGAAGAAAACAGGAATAAATGACAGGGATATCGTAACAGAAGTGCTTGATTATGGTGTTAGCAGAAGAGAACGACCTGTATTGAGGAAAGTGACCTACGAGGAGTTAAAATCGGGACTGATAGAAATAGAAGGAAAAGAAGTGCCAACATCGCCCCTTTCCAGTTTTTACATGGCGAATAAAATTGCTGCGGAGTTGAAGAGCAGAATAGAGGCAGGGAAGTTTCTATTATCGCTGCCGGTAGAGAGACTGGCAACTGATACCGTGTTCAAACCGATGAAACAGACGAAAGAGCTGCCCCTGGTAAAGGATGTGATGATGCGCGAAGTGAAGACGATAAGTGAAAGGGCGAGCATAGCAGATGCGGCAAAATTGATCATGGAGACCCAAATCACGCATATCCCTGTTATATCGGGCGAGAGCAAACTTGTGGGAATAGTAACAGCCTGGGATATATCAACGGCAGTAGCGAAGCGACATGAGGATTTGGCTGAGATAATGACAAGAAAGGTGATAACCGCGGATTCGACAGAGCCTCTGGAGCTGGCGATTAGAAAATTGGAGCGATACAACATTTCCGCGTTACCAGTGATAGACGGGGATAGAAGAGTTATCGGGATGATAACAAGCGATGAGATAAGTAAATTGATAGGGAAAAGAAGGAGATGGCAGTGGAGAATGAAGATTTGAAAAGGCTAACCACAAGATTACACTGATCTTCACGAGATTACAAATACGTACTAACTAATAGAAAACATTTTTAAGCGACAAAAGAAATACTTCAAACAGAAGAAAATAATGGCGGTAATAGAAAAAGAGGAACGGGGAGAAGAAGAGATACCAAAAAGTTTGGAGATAAAGTTTAAATATGAGGATTATCTCCTCCTACCTGACAATGGTAAGAGGTACCAAATAATAGGAGGGGAGTTATACGTAGTGCCTCCACCGGTGCCGTATCACCAGAAAATATCGAGGAATATAGAATTTATTCTTTATTCGCTCGTTAAGGAGAGGGATTTGGGGGAAGTGTTTAACGCACCTTGCGATGTCCTTCTTTCGGAAGAGGACGTGGTTCAGCCTGATATATTTTTCATATCAAAGGAAAGGGAGCATATTATAGGTGAGAAGAACATACAAGGCGCTCCTGATTTGATAATAGAGATTCTGTCACAAAGAACCGCGGAGATTGATAAGAAATTGAAGGTGAAATTGTATGAGAAATATGGTGTGAAGGAGTATTGGCTTGTAGAACCTGAGAGGAAAGAAGTGAAAGTTCTGGTGCGTGGTCAAGAGGGGTACATGAGTCTGGGAACGTTTAAGGAATCTTTTTCTTCGCCGTTATTAAAAACAGAAGTGGATTTGAGAGAAGTGTTTTAGAAGTTTTGCGGTTATTTTAGTAAAGAATCAACGAAACACGATGGAAACTAAAAATCTAAAAGCGGAACTGCTAAGTTTAGGTGCAAGAGTATCGGGGTTGGATAAAGGCAGAAAAGCAGGTGCGGGTCCTGCTGCCGGTGGGATGTTTCTTTTTGGAAGTACGATAGCGAACGTTCCAACGCAAAGCTGGTTCGTCTCTGCATCGCCATACAGTGTTGAAACTGAAAATGAGGGAAGATACGTAATAAAAAGAAATGGTGAACGAATTATAGAGGTGAAATTCCCGCGTGCAAAGTTTCAAGCGCTTAAGACTAAAGAGGGCATACCATACGATAAAATCGCACTTCTGCACGGTGCTGATTGCTTAGCTACTACCACGATACAAACTTGTGTGTACTGGAACACGCCAAAGCGGTGTAAGTTCTGCGCAATTGAGCTGTCGCTGAAGAATAGCGCGACAATAGCGAGGAAGAAACCGGAGCAGCTTGCTGAGGTAGCGCTCGCAGCAAAAAAATTGGACCATGTAACGCATGTGACGCTTACCACAGGCACAACAGCTACTCCTGACAAAGGTATAAATTACCTCGTGGAAACGGCGAGAGCGATAAAAGAAGCAACCGGGTTGCCCATTCATGCTCAATTTGAACCGCCGAAGGAGCTCAGTATGATAGATGCCCTTTACGATTCGGTGGATACAGTGGGCATACATGTAGAGAGCTTTGACAGGGAAGTGCTGAAAGAAGTGGCTCCGTGCAAGGTGGAAATACCGTTTCAGCATTACGTGAATGCGTGGAAGCGAAGTGTGAATATTTTTGGCGATTGTCAAGTCAGCAGTTATGTAATTGCAGGATTGGGTGAGAGCAATGAATCTATTATAGAGGGCAGTAAGTCATTGGCTGAGCTGGGTGTTTATCCGTTCATCGTGCCTCTGCGTCCCATACCTGGGTCAATGCTGGAGAATGCGAAACCGCCAAGCCCGGATAGGATGCAGTGTATTTATGAACGAGTGGCGGGGATATTGCATGATAACGGGGTGAGCTGGCGGAAGAACAAGGCAGGATGTGTGCGTTGTCGCGCTTGTTCGGCGCTGCCGGATTTCGAGTGAACAAGAACAAAACACGAGATTACACGAGATTAA
>JAODGL010000104.1 GCA_025464585.1 Methanosarcinales archaeon | reverse complement strand
GTGAAATATCATTGATTGTATTTTTTCCATTGCACAGGCTCAATATTTCCAGACTATCTTTATTAATAAACGCCCACGAGGGTTTATTTGGGTCAAGAATGAAATAAACCTTTTCATCCCTTAAATCCCGCGCTTCAATGAGTAGCTGTTTCGATACCCTCGGTCTTTCTGAATCCATTTTCACGCGCACAAAAAATAAAAAGGGATGAGATTGCTCTATCGCATCTTTTGTATTCTGTATTCCTCTAACACGTCCAATAACCATGGATCCAGAGGACCTGGAAAAGGTCGTGGGAATATTCCATACTCGTCAATCAGTGCAATCGTCGAAACTCGAGATAATCCCGATGGTCTCCATGGATCGGGGTGTGGCTCAAAAACATGCAGTGTTTTACCTTACCTCTCAGTATCCGCGATATTGTCTCACTGAGGTCTCTCAGCAGCTTCTCATCCTTGACAATTCTATCGCGAAGCTCTTCACTTCGCTCTATCTTCTCCTCCATATTATGAACTCCTGCTTATCCATTTACTAAAATCGGAACTTATCCAACGCATACAGCATTTCAGGTGCTGGTATTCCATCGATGGGTGTAGGAGGGGGTAGCGGAATCACCGGCGAAGAGACTGCTGAAGCCCAGAGCCATCTCGCTGGTTGAGGGTTTGGATCTGCAAACACCATAGGTGCGAACTTTGATGGGCTCACACTCACGAACATCTCATGCGCAAAAGTTGGCTTTTTGTACACAATCGGCGAAAACACGTACGTAACATCTTCGCTAATAACAACGCCATGCTCTTTTAGAACATTCGATACCACGTCACTGAGCTCACCGATAAGCTCTTTATTTCTGATTATTTGCTCTCCGAGTGGCATGTCTGGCTCTGGAGTTAGCTCTGTAACCCTGTATTTTTCCAAGTGCAGTAGAATTTCGGGTGCTGGTAGCCCTATCCACCACCACGGCCACCACCATGGAGGACGCTCTGTTTTCCCTACTCGCCAGGCTGCCCCCGCGAATATCTCTGGCGCGAATACGGGTTTTTCATAGACGAATGGCACAAACGTGTATGTCTCATCTTCTTCAATCTCCACCCTTCCCTTAAGTACCTCGGCAATTCTCTCACTAAGGTCTCTTAACAGTTCCTTATCCCTCAGGATTCTGTCCCTAAGTTCTCTACTATCTTCTATTTTTTCTTTCATGTTTTCTCCTCCCTTTAGTAACTTCTTAGGGAGATTTATAACAAATTCTTCTGTCCTATTAGCCCCATATCTGACCTTGTCTTCCGTTGTATAAACTAACTTTCCATCAGGGGTTTTAATTCTAAGGTAGATGTCCGGTCGTTGATCAAAGAAAAGCTCCTGAAAATCTTCTTTGTCATATCTAATCTCGAAGTTGCCATCAATGTCCGTAGTGACTGAACCTAAGCGGTCGTCAAATATAAGGTCTTTATCCAAGGCTTCAACTATCAAGCCTGGGACTCCAATCTTACTTTCCGATTCTCGCACTTTTCCATATATTCTGAAGGCTTTTTGTTTTTCCATTTCCCTTTTTTATCCCCTTTTTAGCGCTGAAGGTGTGGGGGCAAATCTCCATCATCACGGATTTTTTAACCTGTGTATTTTCTATATTGAAAGGTATATAAATAATTATCAGGTATGGGTATGGTATGGGTATAATATACAAGATCATGCTGGGACACCACCTGATTGGAACGCTGGTTGTCGTAATGGGAGTACTTTTAGGTTCTATTGTGACAGTCTCAGGTGAACCTATCGTGATAGACTTTGAGGATTTAACGACCAGTGGACCAGGGCAGGGTGATCAGGTTGAAGTTTCCACACAATACAGCAGTAAGGGGATTACCTTTAATAGCCCGATTGCTCTGGATTATTCTAAAGGACTTGCTATTCTTAACTTCGCTCATTCAGGTACGAAAGCCATCGAGCAATGTTATGCGAAAGAGTTTTGTACAACGCCTATTAAGATGAGCTTCACACGCGCTCAAAGTCGCGTAAAAGTCTGGGTAGGCTTCTCCTCAGGTATCGATGAAACTCGCAAGGTAATATTAAAAGCCTTTGATACTAATGGCAAAGAAGTAGGTCGCGCAGAGGAAACACTCGATTTGATCGGTGAGCCACTACCGATTCTGACTCCCCTTGAGGTCACATCAGAAAATGCAGATATTATCCATGCAGTTGTGAGCTTTTCGCCAGATACGATATTGATGAATAATCTGGCAGTTGACGATGTCGAATTTGAAGTCGTTGAACCTCCACTACTATCGGGGCGGGTCTATGAAGGCGAGGTTGGCGACGAAAGCCACCCCTTACAAGGCGTCACTGTGCAGCTCTACGGCGCTAACAAACCTTACCCTGACCCAGGTGTCCTGATTGCCAGCACAACGACCGATGAGCGTGGTTGGTACAGCTTGGAGGTCCCCGCTGGTTATGAGTTTTATTCCATCCGTGAAGCCCCCCGCCAGGCTATGAATCCGTTGGTGCGACAACGGTGGATGGAACGGTCCGCATCAGCAATTGGGTCGAATATGTGATACCACTTGAGGAGAAGACGCTGACCGGCAACAAGTTCTGGGTTAAGGGACCTGCTCTCCCAACACCTTTGTTGTCAGTATCACCGGACCCGCCTTCGTATAGCTTTGACTTGACCGCGGGTGAAACTTCCTCTCGAGAATTATCAATATCAAATGCTGGACCTGATTTAACCATTTCGTCCGCTGACTACTGGTTTGAAGATGACGGAAGAGTCCTCGTGCTCTTCGTGGAAATCGCAAATCAAGGAAATGCTGTGGCTCCCGAGACACTGGTTTATGCCGGTGGTGTAGAGCACGACTGGCTATACGAATACAGCTCAGTTCAAGCCCTCGACCACGATGAAGCGATACCAGTAGAGATATGGCTGGATATTCCTGAAGAATTGCGTGGGACGACACGTACGTTCAGAGTCGAAGTCGATCCCGAGGATGCGGTCAGAGAGATAGATGAGGAGAACAACGAAGCAATGATACCGAGGATACCTCTTCCACTGCTGGAAGAAGCGCCAATCGAAGAGCCACCAGAGGACGAGCTACCCTTATTGGAGGTGTTTGTCACCTTGGGCGTCGTAGGTGGCATCATCTTCACCATCCGTCGTACCATTAAGATCCGACACCGCAACGAGTGGCAGGAGAAGGCAAAAGAGGAGGAGCCACCTGAGACATGCCAACCCTGCACCCGTTACTGCCGTAAGACTGAACTTGAACTCAAACCTGCTCTGCGGAAGATTACACACCTAAGTTTCGGCGCCTCCGTTCCTGTTTCCGGTGCGCAAGGCAAGGAAAGGCAGGTGAAGGGTGAGCTCGTGGACGGTCTCAACAAAGCGGTCATGGCTCATCGCAGGGGAGAAAAGCCTGAGAAACTACAAGAGCAAGTGGCGCCTCTGGCACACACGTTGTTGCAACAAATTAGGGAATGGCTGCGCGGTGAGTCAGCCCCTCGAGACGTCTTCGTCACCGGACACCTGGAAGGGGGCAAGGTCACCTGCCAGTTTTTCCTCTATCACTGCAAGCGCAGAGGCACTGTGAATGTCTGGGAGGAAGAGGCAAAGTGGAAAGCAACGGTCAAGGATGAACGCGATGAGTTTGTGGGCATCCTGAAAGGCATGGAACCCTCCAAACTGGGGATACCAGAACAAGCGGCACCCGGTCTGACCCGACTGCTGATACAGTTCATTGAGAAGGTCTGATTGTTTCATGGTGCTTTTCGTTCCTGGTGCAAAGTTTAACATAATTGATGAAACATATAATAGTTCAATATGAAAATAGTCTATGGACCGGTTCCATCACGGCGTCTTGGTCGCTCTTTAGGTGTTAGTCCAATTCCATTCAAAACCTGTGACTATTCCTGTGTGTACTGCCAGCTTGGCAGGACAACGCACATGACCATTCAGCGTGCAGACTTCTTCCCTCCGGAAGAGATATTGAGCGAAATCAAAAGGGCGATAGAAGCAGAAAGCAGCCACAGCGAAATAGATTTTGTCACCTTCGTAGGCGAAGGGGAACCGACTTTATGTAAAAGCCTCGGTTGGCTAATCAGGAAGACCAAAGAGATAGCAAATGTACCCACCGCGGTTGATACCAACGGTTCGCTTCTTTACAGCGAAGACGTAAGAATCGAGCTCTCGGAAGCAGACGTTGTTATGCCATCGCTTGACGCAGGCACTGCCGAAACATTCAAACGGATAAACAGACCGCACCGCGGGATAGATTTTGAAGCGGTTGTCGAAGGTATGGAAAAGTTCAGGCAAGAATATGATGGTGAGATATGGGTAGAAGTCATGCTGGTAAAGGGGCTCAATGACTCAGCCAAGGAATTGGAAGCGATAAAAAGCCGACTTAGCCTTATAGAGCCCAATCGAACGTATATAAATGTTCCGATAAGACCACCAGCAGAACCGTGGGCTGTGCCGCCTGATAAAGAGAGCATCGTATTAGCACATGCGATTCTCAGTGATGTTAATGTAGTGGATATTACCGCGGAAGAGACGGGAGAATTTTCTATCGAGGGATTCACAAACCCCGAAGATGCTATTTTAGCAATAATAAGACGGCATCCAATGCGTGAGGAGCAGGTTATAGAAACGCTTAAAAAATTCGAGGTAGAGGAAAGAGGTGTTCACGACAGTTTAACGAGGCTGGCGAAAAGCGGAAAAATAAAGAAGGTTAAATACCGGGAAAAAATCTTCTGGCTTACAGAGGAGGAAAGGAGAGGATACAGGAAGAAATAAATGACCTTTGTGTCATATGACACCTGGTTCATGATAGCATTAAATCTATAAAAAGGTGATGTACATGAACCAGGAAGAATTGGAGAGGTTG
>JAODGL010000125.1 GCA_025464585.1 Methanosarcinales archaeon | reverse complement strand
ATTCTGGTTCTGCTGATAATTTCATTAATAGGCGCGTTTATAGAGTTCACTTACGGGTCTGTTTACATAGGCGTGTTGTTTTTATGCGTTTGTCTGGTGTTGTTGTTCGTGCTTAGCAGCGGCTCGGCGAGCCCGGTAAGGGGAACGCAACCTGAGTCGCGTATCCTGTTGTTTACGGGTGCGATTCTGATAGCAGCAGACCTCACGTATAACTATCTTTCGGGGTCGGCGATTCAGACGCTCGATTCGATGATATTATTGCTTGGTGCATCGCTAATAGTTACGAATATAAGGAACAGGAGGCTAAGCGAGCTTGGTGCGTTCGGCACGTATATGTCGCTCTTCTTCCTCATTGGCTTCGCTTCGCTCTATATCATCCCTTCACGGCTGAACATAGGGCTACCGCATTATTACGGGCATTATCTCGTTGCGGTACCGGTATGTGCACTTTTAAAGCTGTTCGGACTGGATTTAGCAGTGCCGGAATTAGGAATAATAGAAGTAAAAGGCGTGGAACTGGTGAGTTTAAAGATGGATTTAGCGTGTTTCGGCTGGTATTCCATGCTGTTCATAATAAGCACGATGTTAGCGTATAGCATGGCAATAGAACCTTACAGGCGGGACAAATTGTTTAAAATCATTTTGGTTCTGCTCGGAGCTTCGTATGTTGCGAACTTCCTCAGGGTCTCGATACTGGTTGCGCTTGCATATTATTATGGTGTGGAGACGACGATGATATTTCATTCGCACTTAGGGTGGGTTCTATTTGCAATAATTTTGATACCGTTGATGTATGTTTTTCTGGAGCGTGAGCAGCTCAAGAAAGAGACCTAAGGTTCTTACCTCAAGACCCCTCACCTTTTTATATTCAAATATAGAAAGGAACATTGATAGAAGATGAAGGGAAGAGACGGGAGTATAGTAATAGCGGTGTTACTTCTGGTGTCTTTTGCTTTTATGGTCAGTCCGGCGGTTGCGGAGTGGCATGGCGGGAAGGCGCTGGTGATGTACAGGACATGGAGTCCAAGCGATGGGTGGGTGCAATACAACTACAAGACGAGCTACAACTGGGATAGTTTTCGTGCTGAGCTTAAGGAGCAGAACTGGAGTGTGGATTATGCGAAGCATGTGAATACAACGATGTTAAGCAATTACGATGCTCTTTTTGTGTTGACGCCCAGAGAGAACATTCCGGACGATGAAGCGCGAGCAATTATAAACTGGGTGCTGGAGGGTGGTCAGCTCGTCATAACGCAGAATGGAACGGGGACTTATGCAAACGAAATCACGGGAACTTTTGGGATAACATTCGATGGTTACAGGCTCAAGATGAAAATGACAAACTTCTCAACTCATCCTGTGACAACAACGCCTTTCACGTTGACGGAGGTAAGAGGGGTAACTGCTCGGAATATAAGTGTCAATGGAACGTCTCAGCAGATAGGTTTTGACAAGAAAGGGCGATGCTTCCTGGCAGTTAATGATACCGCAGGGAAAGGTGTAGTGGTTGCGATAGGAGACGAGTATATGTGGAGCGATTGGATGTTCAATTGTAATGACAACGAGGAGCTTCTGGATAATATCTTAGCGTATTTCAAGCGGACATGTTCAGTTCCGGAGTTCACAACGCTGACATTTACGATACCGGTGTTTGGTTTGCTGAGCGTGGTGTTTCTGCTGCTGAGAAGGAGAAGATAACTTCGCATAAACCACGAGATTACACAGGATTCACACAGAAGAGAGGGCAAAGAACGCAGAGGGCAAAGTCAATTACAAAAATTGTATTTGATGCACATGAAATTTTCTCTGCGAGCTCAGCATTCTCTGCGGTAAATTTAAAATGTGACAAAGTCAACTTAAATGTAAAACTATTTTAGTTAATATCGTGAATCCTTTTCACTCATCGGGAGGATAAAAACGAGATGATAAAACCGACAAGATTCAGCGTGTTTGCGATTATAACAGGTGCGTATGCGGTATTCCTCTTTTATCTTTCTTCTTTATCCTCACCGCCGGATATACCGGAGCTCGGGTTTTTGTATGCGGTTGCATATCAGCTTAAGGATTGGGGTCTTAGCTTCCTTGTATATCCTTTTTACTTCGCATACCGGCATCCAGACAAGTTCGCACATTTCGTTTTGTACATGGGTCTGGGTTTATTGCTGAATCCGACATTGAAGAGTGTGAGGAATGGCGTGATGAGCAAGTATGCAGTTCCTTTCTCTATTGCCATAGGGACGCTTTACGGCGTCACGGATGAGTTTCATCAATCTTTCGTGCCTTACAGGAGTGCGAGTTTGATGGATTTGTATGCTGATTTCCTCGGCTTACTCTTTGCACAACTTCTCTTTCTCTCTTATATCGGTGTTAAAAGATTGAAATTGAGGAAGGAGGTGTGATGAGATATGCTCCCGGAGCTTTTAAGCGGTTTGAGAATAATTTTCGGGCTTCTATTCCTGCTGTTCGTGCCGGGTTATGCATTAACGCTGGCGTTATTTCCAAGGTGGAAGGAATTGGATTTTATAGAGCGTATAGGATTTGCATGCGTGTTGAGTATCGTCACAGTCATGTTATCAACGCTTTTCATTGACCTGGTCTTGCACGTTCCGACAACTGCGTTGAACATCATTGCGGCGCTTCTCACGCTGACTGCGTTAGCATTATTTATCTGGCGAGTGGAAATATTAGTCATCCGGGTGGTTGAGAAGCGGAAGCGGTCTAAAAGAGAAGTTGGTAAAGAAGATGCGGAAAAATGAATTTCTTTCTTTGCTTGTGTCTCGAACCGATTTAAAAGAGAAGCAGGTAGAGAATTTAGAGAAGCTAAAAAGGGTTGTGGAGAAGTTTCACCGGGATGCGGAGACTTACCACGAAATAAAGCATGTTCTTAATAGGGAGATAACGAAGGAAACGCTTGTGCTGGAGTCCGGGCATCAACCTAACTTCTTACCTTACGCCGGCGTTTGGCGGAAAGCTTTTCTGCTGCATTTCTTTGATAAAGAGATTTCTGCGTTAGATAATAGTAGAGAATGCATTCCGGTATTCGGATTTGCAGATTATAATCTCAGCACCGCAAAATGGTTATATCGGAACAGGATTCCCGCAATGGCGAAAGAGGGTTTTGAGGCGATAGGATTCAATGTTGACAGAAAAGACCAATGGAAGCGGTTTGATAGCATTGAGAAGCCCTCTGAGGATGCGTGGTCGAAGGAGCTGGAGCGAATAAAAGCGTTTTATGAGAGGGTTATGGAGAAAAATAAGAACGAGGTGAAAGAAAATATTGAAAGATTAATGGAGGAAATGAGGAGGAGCTACGAACTTGGTAAGAGCTTCTCTGATGTGAATGCCATATTGTTTTCAAGGATATGCAATGTTATTTTGAGCCTGGACGTGCTGTTTTTCAGATATTCAGACGTTCAGCGTGCGGGCGTATTCATGGCTGAATGGGAGCGAATAATTTCAGAGTTTGAAAGGTTTAACAGGCTGTATAATGAAATTGTAAACAGAAGAAGGCTGAAAGATATAGGCAATCGCGAGGAGAATTCTGTCCCTTTCTGGTATCACTGTGAGTGTGGTGGTAAAGTTCCGCTTGCAGTGGTTGATACGAGTTCTGTTGTATGCAGAGGAGAATGCCCGGCTTGCGGCAACAGGCATGAACTAAGCCTTAGAGAACTGGAAAAGCACTTTGAGAACATGAGCATATCAGCAGTTACGAGGAATCTCGTGTTATCCGAAGGTTTAGGCACTTCGCTCTTCATCTCAGGTGCGGGTGGCGGTTTGAGATACGGGGTCATTTCCAACGAGCTCTCGCGTGAAATGGGTTTCCACCTGCCTTCGACATTGGTGTGGTCTGGCAGGGATTATTATCTGGGTTTGAAGCATGAATCCGCGCTGAATGAGCTGAAGAAGGTTTTTGATTTGAGTATTGTGGATATGCTTACATTAAACGAAGAGGGAGTTGTTTTAAAGATGAGAGGTAAGAGGGAGGAACTCGCAAAGATGATAAGAGATCTGGAATTGAAAGAAGGGAACAAGAAGCTCGTCTGGAAATACAGAGGGTATTACATAAACACAGATACGCAGACGAGAATTGCAGGCAATATCTTCTCGCTTACCCCATCTGCGTTTGACATATTTGTTTCACCCGGCTTTGATACGGTTTTAGAAAGCTGGAATAATGCGATTGCGCAATCAGAAATAGAGGAGGGGGAGTTTTACAGGATAGATAGAGATGTTATTTATGGAGATGAGCGAATAGCGAAGATTTACAGGAATGTGAAGGTGCTTGAGGAGCATAATGAAGAAATAGACCCTCTGGGAATGTTTAAGAGAAGGAATAAGGGATAGAAAGATGTTCAAGAGGATTTTAATATTGAGCCCGCATACGGACGATGGTGAGCTTGGCTGCGGCGGTAGCATAGCGAGATTTGTGGAGGAAGGGAAGGAAGTATTTTACGTTGCATTATCAAGTTGTGAGAAGTCGGTTCCAGAGGAGTATCCCGGTGATATATTGAGAATAGAAGTGAAGAGAGCGACAGGAATGTTAGGTATAAAAGAAAGCAATTTGCTACTTTATGAGTATGAGGTGCGGGAATTCCCGAAGCTCAGGCAAGAGATATTAGATACGCTGATAGAGCTAAGGGAGGAATTGCAGCCGGATACAGTCTTCACACCATCATCCTATGATACGCATCAAGACCATAAGGCAACGAGGGAAGAGACGCTGCGTGCATTCAAGGAATGCACGATAATGGGATATGAGCAGCCGTGGAACAATATCACTTTTGATACCACGGCGTTCGTACTGCTTGAGGAGCGGCACCTGAGGAAGAAGATAGAGGCGTTGAACTGTTATGAATCGCAAAAAGGGAGGGCTTACCTTGACGATGCCTTTATAAAGAGTCTTGCGAGGACGAGAGGAGTGCAGATAAATGCGGATTATGCGGAGGTATTCGAGGTGATAAGGTGGATAATTCGCTGACTGAATGCCAAATAAGAAATGGTGCCCGAAATGGAAATCGAAGAGAAGTAGAGAAAATGCAAAAAGAGGGAGAGAATATAAGAAATAAGGGAGAAGTAAAGGAGAGAAATATGGAAAAGGTTCAATCTGCTGCAGGTGCGGGATGGGTGAAACTGGAGAGGATCACGATAGATCCAGAAGTTATGGGTGGTCAGCCATGTATCAGGGGGTTAAGAATACCAGTATCATTGATAATCAAACTCATTGCTTCTGGCAAAAGGATAGAAGAGATTAAAGAGGACTATCCCGAACTTGATGAAGAAGATATAAAGCAATCTTTGGAATATGCAGCGTGGGCAGTTTCGGAGAAGGTTATACCCGTGACACTATGAAATTCCTCGTTGATATGGCATTATCTCCAAAAACAGTGAAAGTTCTTCGGGATTCTGGGTATGAAGCCGTTAGAGTCAATGAGCTGGGCATGGCAAAATCTAAGGATAGAGAATTATTAGAGTATGCTGCAAAGAATGACATGACAGTGATAACAGCCGATTTGGATTTCGGCGATATTTTAGCCTTCACGAGATATAAAAAGCCTTCAGTGATAATTTTTCGTTTGAAAGCTTGTGGAAAAATTAAAAGAGACGAGAAGCGCGGGTATTCAAGCGCGGGTATGAAAAAGCGATTGTGCTGGAAGTGAAACAGGGGATGCAGAGCTGAGCACGTTATGGGCTTCCGCAACATCCCTGCATCAGAACTTCTATGAAAATTGGCTGCCATCAGAAACTGTCAGGGATTGGATAGAGAATGTGAAGAAATTCGTTGAGGAGCTTAAAGCAGTGGTTGATTGACGATATGCGAGGAGATATTCATAACCAAAACGCCAGAATTGGAAATCACTGAACTGCAAAGAGGAGACGAAGAAGCATGGGATTTTTATATTCACAAATCCCACAAATCCACCTTTTGTCATCAAATCGGCTGGAGAAAACGTGATAGAGAAGACATACACATATAAGCACAAACATTAAATAGCGAAATAAGAAGGTGGAACTTCACGAAGCAAGAACCTGAAGTCAGTACTTCAAGTACGTTTTCCTTTAAATAGATGAGGAATGATAAGGAAGTTAAAATGTTCACATACAACGAACTGCTCGCGAGTTTCAGGAAAGGCTTGAGGAACGGCAACTGGCGAAGACTACACAGCAAGGAGAAGGCGTTATACATGGTGGCGCTGTGGTATTCATGCATGCGAGGTGCGATATTGAACGAAATGTTGGTAGGCAAGCTGGCTGCGCTTGTGGATAAACTGAAGGCGACATCGGGTGCGCGAGTATTCAAGCGCGGATATGAAAAAGCGATTGCGTTGTTGAGTAAAGGTGAATGCATATTTGCATGGGCGCCTTCGTTTAGAGAATGGTTGAAGGATGCGGATTATGTGTTCTGGCTCGGTGCGGGAGGGTTGAAGATTGGCAAGTGAGAAGATTTTTTTACGAAAAGATAACGGAGTGAGAGTTATTTAAATATTGAGATGAAACATTAATAGAGGAAAATGGTATTAAAAATAAAAGCGGAAGAAGATAGGCTAAACGAGGATTTTTTATGGCTTGGAAGGAACAAGCCATCGTTACAGAAGGATTATGAAGATAGATGGATAGCCATAGTAGATAAAAGTGTTGCTGGCTTCGGTGAGAATGCAAAAGAAGCATATAGCAAGGCAAAACAGAAATTTCCAGATAAAGAGCCACTATTAGATTACATACCGAAAAAGAGATTAATGGTGCTTTGATAATGAAGTGCTTTGATTGGAATATTGAAGAGAGCGAGCAATTAGGTGCAGTTTTAAGACCCGTTGCAGAAATTGCTATTAAAGATGCGAATGGAAACTGGAAATACATATCAACATATGTGGATTCAGGTGCGGATATATCAGTATTCCAGAGGAGTTTTGGTGAGCTCTTAGGATTTGATATAGAAAGGGGCGAATATGCGAAGTTTTGCGGAGCAGGCGGTGGTGAGGTAGAGGTTTATATACACAGGGTAACTCTAAAACTTGGTGAGGATGTCTTAGTAGCAAGGGTCGCGTTCTGCAAGAAATATGAATCGAAAACTCCAAATGTGCTCGGAAGATTGGATTTATTTGATATGTTTGAAATCCATTTCAGAAACCTTGATAGAGAGACATGCTTTATTTTAATGAAAAGTAACAAGAGGGTATAAATTCAAAGAAGAGGATAATAAGATGATTATATTGAATAAAAATGCAGATGTTCACATACAACGAACTGCTCGCGAGTTTCAGGAAAGGCTTGAGGAACGGCAACTGGCGCAAACTACGACGATTAGAGAAAGCTTTGTACCAGGCTTCGCT
>JAODGL010000181.1 GCA_025464585.1 Methanosarcinales archaeon | reverse complement strand
AGAGGAAGAGAACGGAATAGTGAAAAATTATGATGAAAAGGGAAATCTTGTGGGATTGACGATAATAGCTGCGAAGAGATTTTTGTAAAGGGCTAAATAATTAAATGAAAGAGGTAGTAAAGATGGGGGTCAATGTATCCAGCCAGGGAGTGTTGATCAAACTTTTTAAAAGTTTGATGCGGCGGAACGTGGTGGAGAAGACATACAGGCACAAACATTTAATCGCGAAAGAAGAAGAAGTCAGAACCTGAAGTCAGTATTTCAAGTACGTCTTACTTTAAATATATGTGGAATGATAATCATAATTAGATGTTCACATACACCGACCTGCTCGCGAGTTTCAGAAAAGGCTTGAGGAACGGCAACTGGCGCAGACTACGCAGATTAGAGAAGGCGTTATACATGGCTGCACTGTGGTATTCACGCAGGCAAGGAACGATATTGAACGAAATGGTTGCGGGAGGTTTGAGAATTGCGACCTGAAAAGGGATTTTACATGTTTCTGATTATCTGTTCGCTCTTACCTGATTTGACTTGACGCAAACTTTAATACAGAATGCTAAAATAAGAAATGGTGCCTGAAATGGAAATTGAAGTCGAAGAGAAGTAGAGAAAATGCAAAAAGAAGGAGAGGATATAAGAAATAATGGAGAAGTAAAGGAGAGAAATATGGAAAAGGTTCAATCTGTTGTAGGTGCGGGATGGGTGAAACTGGAGAGAATCACGATAGATCCAGAAGTTATGGGTGGTCAGCCATGTATCAGGGGGTTAAGAATACCTGTATCATTGATAATCAAACTGATTGCTTCTGGCAAAAAGATGGAAGAGATTAAAGAGGACTATCCCGAACTTGATGAAGAAGATATAAAGCAATCTTTAGAATATGCAGCATGGGCAGTTTCGGAGAAGGTTATTTCCGTGACACGATGAAATTTCTCGTTGATATGGCACTATCTCCAAAAACAATGAAAGTTCTTCGGAATTCTGGGTATGAAGCCGTTAGGGTCAATGAGTTGGGCATGGCAAAATCTAAGGATAGAGAAATATTAGAGTATGCTGCAAAGAATGACATGACAGTGATAACAGCCGATTTGGATTTCGGCGATATTTTAGCCTTCGCAAGATATAAAAAGCCTTCAGTGATAATTTTTCGTTTGAAAGAACCATCTCCAGACCATGTTAATTCCCTTCTTCTTTCGGCTCTTCCACGCATAAAGGATTCGCTGGAAAAGGGCTCTATTGTGGTGATAGAGGACTACCGAATTCGTATCCGGGGGCTTCCTGTGCCGTGAAAAAATATGCAAGAAGATTCGAGTAAGAAGAGAAACGAAGAGAAACATAATCGCAATGATAACAAAAGCAATAACATACAAGGAACTCCTCAGGAACTTCAGAAAAGGCTTGAGGAACGGTAACTGGCGCAAACTACGCAGATTAGAGAAAGCTTTGTACCAGGTTTCGCTATGGTATTCGCGGGTTCGAGGGACGATAATAAACGAGCTGGTCGTGAACAAGTTATCCGTACTTGTGGATAAATTAAAGGCGACATCGGGTGCGCGGGTATTCAAGCGCGGATATAAAAAAGCGGTTGAGTTGTTGAATAAAGGAGAAAGCGTATTTGCATGGGCGCCTTCTTTTAGAGGCTGGTTAAAAGACCCGGATTACGTGTTCTGGCTTGGTGCAGGGGGTTTGAGAAGTGGTAGGTGAGAAGGGGCTTTACATGCAAGATTACAAATATATATCTGACTAATTACTCAAAGTTGTGAAGATAAAAAGATATAAGCCTCGTGACATAGAAATCGGCGATAAGTCCATCAGTATTGGTTGGATTCGAGAAAGGGCTGCTAAAAATGAGTTCCAACTTACAGGACACGCTCATAAAGAGCGGCAAGAGGAGATTATTAAAACAAAAGAGATTAGAGAGGCTTTAATGAAAGGTGAAATATTAGAAAACTACCCGGATGACCCAAGAGGTCCAAGCTGTTTAGTGTTAGGATATTCAGGAGGTAGAGCAATTCATGTTGTTTGTGGTCGGACGAAAGGTGACTGGCTTTTGGTCATAACAGTTTATATACCAAGAGCACCTAAATGGATAAGTGAAAGAAATAGAGCAAAGCGGGGTGATAAAGATGCCACATAATTATGGGGATTGTTATTTCTGCGGAGGGGAAGTTGTTGAAAAGGTTATAGAACTCGAATATAGATGGAAAGGGCGGTTATATATCATAGAGGGAGTTCCTGTCGGTATCTGCCAACAGTGCGGTGAGAAATACTTTACTGCTCAGGTATCAGAAGCAATAGATAGAATAGTAGAGGCAAAAGAGATCAAAAGGACCGTTAGCATCCCGGTCAAAGAATTTAAACCAGTAGAAGCGCTATAAAAATGATGGCAATGAGAGAATTGCAGTGTACTCGCAGAACCGGATATACTCATTTCTTCTAAGGACAAAATTTTTCAAATATTCTTAACTTTTATTTCCAATAATAGGGCATAATTTTTGCTATACATCACGGAAAATCCGTTATAAAAAGAGCTAAAATACGCTGAAAATATTAGAGAGAGGTGATAGAAGGTGTCTGAGATAGAGGTAAAGGAGTGGGTGAAGGTGAAATTTGGCGAGAGTAAGGTAAGAGGGTCGGAAATTCTGGTAGATTTACTTGCAAGGGGTTTTGAGGCTAAGTTGCGAGAACTTTATGAGGAGTTCTTGCGTGGAGAGTGCAGTCTGGAATATTTCGCTGAGCAACTCGGTCTGAATGTCTGGGAAGCTACAGACATCCTCGAAAGACGGGGATTGAGAACTACTAACTTGTAAGTGATAACAATGCATGGGATTCTTAAAAAATTGGTTCTTAGAGTTGTACAGGACTTTGCCAGTAATCGCAGCATCAATCTGAACAAAGAACCCGGATATGAGTCGGTGGGCGCCCTGGCTCATCCGTTTCCCACAGCGGAGCTTGAAGTTACGTGCCCTACTGCTATGTCTGAAATTACCGGGGGTGTAGTATCGGTGCCATGTTCACCTCGTTCATAAACTATCTCCAGATACGGTTTGTACTGGTCGGCACCTGTGAACGGGCTGCTCGGAGTCGCATCTTTCGATACGAAATCGTAGCGGAGAGCAGGACCACCCGGCGATATATGTCTCCTTTGTGTGGTTAACATTATGCCGTGAGTCTCGCTCCAGTTCCAGTTTACCGGGTTCTCCGCTTCTTCACCGTTCAGAACCAGCGTCTTCCAGACATAAGTCTCCGTATCGTCTATGAATACAGAATCTATAACCGTGTGCGAAGAGGAATCCGGCGGCAGTGCTCCCGCAGTGCTCCAGTTATCTGCCCCGCGGCTATACCAGTTCGCATCCGCTTCTGACTGCACATGTTCTAACAGTTCATGCGCTTCGAGGTAGTCGTCCCCACCGGCTAAGCTGTGGTAATAGTATAGATGGAGCCTCAAGCTGGTTATTTTAGCATCCGGATTCGGCGCTTCTGGTAGCGTGAACTCTAATAGTCCGGTATATCCCCTCCCGTTTGTGTAGTTACCTGCTCCGAGGTATGTTCTGGTACCGTATTTGTAATCCGGGATTTCTTCCCACAAATAGGTATCTTTATCCGGCAATATGTCTATTGTTCGATTGCTTTCCTCCTCTTCTGCTGAAGTAGTGAACGTGAATTCTTCGCTTTGCATACTGTTACCGGCGATATCCGTGCTGTTCACCACGAAATAGTAGGTGGTATTAGCCGCGAGGTTCGTCAGCGTGATGCTGTGCAATAAGACTGAAGAAGCATTGTATTTCTGGAACTCATACTCGTCAGGCGCGGTTCCGTATTTGACCAGGCTATCTGCTATTTCATCCGTATCCCAGCTTATTGTTGCGGAATTAGCAGTGACAGAGGTCACATTGATATTAGATAATGATGGAGGAATAACGTCTATCACCTTATAAGACACCACCAGCTTTGGCGCTTTGTTCGGGTAATACTCTGTCTGGAATAAGGTAGCATGGTACCCATCCGGAGCATCAGCCGCTAACAGGAAGCCATAATTGGCAGAAGGGTTGCTAATCCAGTTCTGAACAACGCCGACAATTGCAGGACTGCTGAAATTAACCGTCCCGCTTTTATTAATTTCCTCTGTCGCCAGTACCGGTCCGTAATCTCCACCCGGGCTATCCCAGACATCTCCTTCGGTTCGCTTATACCACGTGACTTCGCTTTCTTCCCATCCCTTCTCCACCTCGTGAACTTTCAGACTCGCGTTGAAACCCACTGTGGCATCCAATACCAGTTCTGCATTTGTAACCTCGGCATTACTCGGAATAGAGCTCAAATTGAACCTTAATATGCCCTTGCACCTGCGCCAGCCGTATTTGCCGATATAGATGTAGGGGTAATAGCCATAGTCCCCAGCGGCTTCGAGCAGCATCGCATCAGAGCTTACGTTGAGCGTTATTGTCCTCTCACCTGAAGGTATTCCGGTAGTGAACGTATATTCACGGCTCTGTGCTGAATTTCCCGCTTCATCTGTTGAGTTCACCACGAAATAATAAGTGGTGTTTGCCATCAGATTTCTCAGCGTGATGCTGTGGAATGTGACCATGGAGGAATCGTATTCCTGTGATGTATATATGCATGGAGAGGTGCCATATTTGACCAGGCTGTCTGCTTTCTCGTTTGTATACCATTCTATAACGACAGAGTTTGCGGGTGCGGATGTTATGGATGTTATATTTGTGATAACAGGAGGTGAAATGTCGATTTTCAGTGTGATGTTCTTCACGCTCTCATTGTTTCCAAATATATCAACGGAATAATACCATATTGTGAAGATACCTTCATCTTTGATTGTGATGTTGAAAGATTCATTTCCTGTTATGGTTGTCCATGAACCCGTCTGCGAAGCCATAGAATAATT
>JAODGL010000108.1 GCA_025464585.1 Methanosarcinales archaeon | reverse complement strand
CCTTCTTCCATGAAAATACCCGCGCCATCTGGATATTTTATGTTCTTCCTCCGCAATTCTGTCTTTATTCTCCCTTCTTTCACCAATTCTCCCTCTTTTGTACATACCTTGGTCTGACAAAAACTTTTGTGCAGATCAACCCCTGCGTATATCATTTTTCCACCTCTATGCTTTTATAGAGGCGAACTTAAACATACCATCAAATTTATAAGTCTGAGGAATAGGGAAAAACATCTCTTTTAAAGAGCTTCCTACTACTTTATATTCTCATTTATGAAAGATAATTTCACGGTGCTCAAAGATATCATACGCAGCACGCTTCACATAATCGTTTACAATGAACCATGCCAGCGCGTAAGCCCAGACAAACAACGCCAATGTCCAGCCAATTGGTGGCAGAAGAATCCCGTAAACTACAATCAATGTGGCAACCATCTGGGTCAAGATAACAGCCGATAGTAGAATCTTAGCGGGTCTGATAGACCAGAAAGGTCCCCTCGTTCGTGTTACAAACAAAGTCAAGTGACCCGCCACGGAGAGTTTCAGGTAAATGAACGGCTGAATGCACTCACGCGTCAGGTGTAAAATCTCTTCTCCTATGTAGAAGATACCAAATGTAGATATGACACCGGCAATGCCCAGAACGGTTGCTATCCCAAGCACTACCCGCATATTCCACTTCTCCGGCTTAGCCGAATATTTAACGTTGTCGAATGCAATGGTCATAATCGGCAGGTCGTTCAGCAGAGCCAGAAGGACAATCATGAGTGCTGTGACCGGGTAGAAATTAAATATTAGGATGGCAAGCGTCATGAAGAGTAATACCCGGATCGTTTCGGTTATACGGTAGATGGCATAACTGTTCATCCGCTGAAAGATTTTACGGCTTTCCCTGATGGCATCAATAATCACGGATAATCCGGGCAGTGTCAGCACGATGTCTGCCGCTGAACGTGCAGCATCAGTGGCACTTTCCACTGCAATGCCTACATCCGCCTTCTTCAATGCCGGTGCATCATTCACTCCATCACCGGTCATACCGACGATATGGTTCTTTGCTTGAAGGCATTCCACGATGCAATACTTGTGCGCGGGGTAAACCTCAGCAAAACCATCCGCCTCCTCAACGAGTCGCTGTGTTTCCGAGTCCTTCTTATCGACAAGACTCGTGGCGGGCAGGATATTGGTACCGAGATTAATCAGCCTGGCTGTTTCTTTGGCAATCGCAGCATGGTCTCCCGTAACCATCTTCACCTGAACGCCCATGACCTGAGCGATTCTAAGAGTCTCTGCGGAGTCCTCTCGGGGCGGGTCGTACAGGGGGATTATTCCCACAAACTCCCACTCTTCCTCTTTGTCTTTGTTCGTTCTTGCCACACCCAATGCTCGGTAGCCCTTTTCTGCAACTTCAAGAACTTTCTGATTGACCGCATCTGCGATCTGTGCGGCATTCGCGGCAAGCGAGAGAATTACCTGCGGCGCCCCTTTCGACACTTTAAAGGTATTCCCTTCGGTATCACAAATGCTTGCTTCTGTGCGTTTGTGCACCGGGTCAAAAGGTGTAAATGCGGTTACACGGTATTTATTGATTTTTATCGGTAGAGTGTTCGCACTGTTCAGGATCGCGATGTCAATCGGGTCCTGGTCCTCCACACGTGATGCAAGTGCACCAAAAAGGATGACCTCCTCTTTGCCGTAGCCCGAAAAGGGAGCAGGCTCGGCAAGTGTCAGCCTGTTCTGGGTCATTGTCCCTGTTTTATCCGAGCACAGGACATCCATACCAGCCATCTCCTCAATAGCAGCCAGTTTGCTCACTATCGCCTTTTTTCTCGCCAGTGCCGCGGCGCCAACTGCCATCGTGACCGACAGAACCGCAGGCAGCGCAACCGGAATGGATGCGACTATCAAAACCAACGCAAATTGCAGCGTCTCAAGCAGACGCTCGTGTCGGAACATGGCGACCATGAAGATGAGAATAACAAGGAAGGCAGCTAAAACAATCAGATAGTCCCCTATCTTGATTACTGCTTTCTGGAAATGGCTCTCGGTCTTCACCACCTCCACCAATTCCGCGGTTTTGCCAAAGTACGTGTTCATCGCCGTAGCATACACCACCGCGGTCATCTCACCCTGTTTGATAATCGAACTCGCATAAGCCACATCCACAGCGTGCTTCTCCACGGGCAGCGACTCCCCGGTCAGCGCGGACTCGTCCACCTGCACATAGTCTCCTTCTACCAGTTTTATATCCGCAGGCACAATATCTCCCAGACGCACTCGGACGATGTCCCCGGGAACAAGCTCCCTCGAGGGAACAACCTGCCACTTTCCGTCCCTGAGCACTTTAGCATTCAACGACAGTCTCTTCTTGAGAAGTTCAATGGCATTCTCTGCCTTATGTTCCTGCCAGAAACCGACAACGGCATTTACCAGCAGAAGAGCCGTAATAATCCAGAAATCTGCCCAGTGCTGAATCACGACTGAGAGCGCAGCGGCGATTTCTATCATCCACGGTATGGGACCCCAGAAGTAGCTGAACAATTTTAGAAAGGGATTTACCTTCTTTTCTGTGATTTCGTTGTATCCATACTTCCCAAGCCTCTTTTCTGCTTCTTCCCCGGTCAGACCCCCAGCACTCGTTGATAATTTGTCGAAGGTATCAGAAACGGAAAGTTCCTTTATATCGTCAAAAGCTTCTTTTTGTTGCATCATGAAAAGTTTATATATGAGAAGGTTAATGGTAATATAAAGAAGGAAGGGGCCCGTAGCTTAGCATGGTTAGAGCGCCCGGCTCATAACAGAGAATCCGATGGGTATCACCTCCTAAAGAATTTCTTTGTGAGATACCGGGCGGTCAAGGGTTCGAATCCCTTCGGGCCCATGTGTGTGCTCAAAATTCGATAAGCAATGGTCACGACGCCGAAGAATGGTAACTGATTATCACCATAAAACTGTTGTACAAAGCCCTATATAAATTTTTCGGTTTCATTTCGGCTGGAATCGTGTTCCATGCATTTCTGGGATACTGTGTATGATTGGTCTAAAGAACGGGTGTAAATATGCAAAAGATTGATTATGGTTGCAGACCACGAGTTGTGTTAGGAAGAGGATTATTTGCTTCATCTATGATTCTCTTCCAAAAAGTTTCTGGATATGGGAAAGCGTTCGCGATTCTATGAGGCTGTCCCACAAATCGACCTCATAATTTTATTACACATAAAGACACATGACGGTAAAATCAATGTTAATCGTAAGTTCAAGACACTTCATATGTAAATAAGAATGAAACTTCAAAAAGTCCGATTATCCCGGAATCGTGATCTACGGTGATTTGTGGGTTGTATGACAGTTCGATTCGCTCCTTCTTGTTCTTCATAAACCTTGCTTCAGGGTCTGTTATACTTACCGCGCTCTGTCCACTAAACTTTTTAAAAAAGTTTAATCAAAAAAGCTTCGCAGTATTCAGCTCCTTTTCAGCCTTGTCGAGCTTTTCAATAATACGCTCCTTCTGCCGCTCATCGCCAAGCGCATGCTGCTCGATAATATTCTTCGCAGCGTTCTTCATTTTCTTGCCTGAGGCTTCTTCAATCTCTTTTATCTTCTCGCGAAGCTTCTTCTGTGTATTGAGTTCGGGTGGAAGCTCATCGCCCCTCTTATCCCCATAGAGCTTGTCTTCCTCATCGTCTATCGCAATCCCTCTGGTGTGTACTATTGTATAATATTTGCTGATTGTTTGGTAATTATTGGACAGCCTCTAAAGTCGTAAAAATCCTCGAAACTTACATTATTCCCAGGTATAACCTACTTTAGACCCCGCTTCTAAATCCGATTTGATTTTTATGTGGTTATCCACGTAATTCTCCAAGCCTGAGAGATGTGAAATAACAAAAATCTGCTGAAAACTGGTTTCCAATGAGCGCAGGAACTCTAAAAACGATGAGCGCCTGTTAGGGTCGAACGAACTCAAAGGCTCGTCTAAAAACAGGAACTGTGTGGAATTGGCATATTGCCCCGAAGCAGGAGTCAATGCTCTGGCAAATGCCAACCTTAAAGAGATTAACAACTGGTCTGATGTGCCGCCACTTAGCACGCCTAAATCCACATAATCGTGTTTTTCCTCAGAAAATGCTTGAATATTGAAATCCGAATCTATTCTAACTTTTTTATATCTGTTGTTAGTTATCCTGGGCAAAATCCACGAAAAATAAGCCTCTATTTGAGGTCCTAAACGCTTTCTTATATTGCCGGATGTCTCTTTAAATACTGATTCGAGTTCTCCGTAAATTCTGATTTTTTGTTCTAATTCCCTGATACTTTTTTGGAGTTCTAAAAGTTCCTCTTTGACTCTGGGAAGTTTTTTAAGCTCGGGTTCAATTGATTTTAATTGCCCCTGGCAGTCCTTAATGTTGCCTTCAATTCTCCTTATCGCTTCGTCTAATTCATCCTTTCTTTTCTCTGCTTGGTTTAATTTTTCATCTGAGTAATCAATGCTGGGGAGTTTCTTCTTTAACTCATTTATTTTATCTTCAATCTCCTTAATCTCTCCAGCGAGTTTTGTTTTTCTCTCCTCTAATTTCTCCTTGGACTGAATGTTCTTTTTCAAAACTTTAATCTCATCTGTGATAGCTCTCTTGTTCATCAATTTCTCGTTAAGCTCTTCTATTTCACTTTTTAATTTCTCCTCGAATGCATCTACGGGCTCATCAATAAGCATTAAATTTGGATATCTGGTAGCCACACTGGATAATAACTCCTTCAATTCCTTAAGAACAGGGTATCTCACGGCATCTAAAGAATCCAGCGATTTGGAAACTTCCTGAAAAGCATCAAACCGCAGAGAATCAAGGATCTCATATAGCCTGCTCTTTTCACCTAAATCCTTCTCTAAATCTCGTTTTTTACTCTTTGATGATTCTAACTCCGTTTTAGTTTCATCAGCATGACTCTTTTTGAACTTGAGATCAGCTATTTCCTGGCGCCTGTTCTCCATCTCGGATTTTATCGCATTTATACGCTTATATGCTGATATTGCTCTGTAAATGAAGAACAAAAGAGGTAAAGACAAAATAATAGCGACTGGATGGACGAGCAACGAGAGTATCGCCGCCGACACACACAAAACCACAGTTATTATAATATTGCACTTCAAATTAGCCTCTGCCTCTTTCTTCATACTCTCCAATTCATTAATTTCGGTTTCGTTCACCGGAATTGACGCTATCTTATTAAAATCGCTTTCTGCTCTTTGTATATCTCTTACAATGCCTTTAAGCTGTTCTTCGAAGGTTGCTTTTTCTGAATTCACATGTTGTTTAAGCGAAGAATGCACATCTTTAATCTTCTCTAAATCCTTCTTGAAACGTCCAAACAACTTCTCAGTTTCTTTCTTTGACTTATAATCCACCTCTAATCCCACAAATTCAGTCTGTTTTAGCCGTGCTTCAAGCTGAGCGATTTTCTTCTCTGTTTCGGCTATCTCCTCGAGCTCGGATTTTATATTTTCTATGCTTTTCCTCTTCTCGTCTTTAACCTTTTCGTTGCTCTTTATCTCGTCGTTGAGCTTTTGGTACGCGGTCAGGTTGTCAAAATCAGTTTTTATACGTGCAAACTCTTCTTCTCTGCTTCTTAACTCTTCGTTCAGTTTATTAATCTCATTCATAAGTTCAGCATGACGCTCTGCCTTCGATTCGAGGTCTTCTTTTTCTTTCGCTTTCGCCTCAAACAGACGTTTAACATCAGGTTCCTTTTCACTGCGTTCCTTCTTTTTTCGACCCGAATTTTTGCGCGCTTCTTCCAGGTCAAGGATACCCAGCATCCTGTCTATTACACCTTTCCTGTCCTGTTTTTTATCCAGAATCAGCGATAATTCTTTCTGGGCGACATAAGTGGAATATCTGAACTCTTTGAATCCAAACCCGAGAATCTGCGAGATTTTTGCATCTGTCTCTCTTGCTGATGCGCTCAGGACTTTGTTGCTCTTTACATCCATAAGTCTAACTTCGGGTGACCCTTTTCTCCTGATTTTTCTGTAAATGGAATAGTCATGCCCGTCAATCTCAAAAAGCATTTCCACAGAACATGATTTTGCGCCATTCCAAGAGATGATTTTATCTTTTTCACCTTTTGATGCCTTTGTCGTAGCACCAAATAGTGCAAAGGAGATTGCCGCCCCTATCGTTGACTTCCCGGATTCATTATCACCGAATATACCTATGATTCCTTTTCGTGGGATATTCTCTATTTTCAGCTCCTCATACTGCATAAAATTTTTTGCGTGGATTCCTTTAATTATCATTGCTCTGTATCCAATGATTTTAATTCCTCAATGCCGTATTTCAGAAGCTCTTCATAAAGTTTGACATACTCCTCGTTTTGCTCCTCTTTAAAGAGTTTGATTTTGTCCCGTACGAAGTTTTCAAATTCCTGGATTGGCGTTAATATCCGCAGACTGCTGAAATCGTAGTCCATATCAACATCTTTGATATTGAGTTCATTTTCAATCCGTAAAGCAAAGAAAGATTTCTCAAGCTCTCTTTGAAGCGCATTGACTCTATATTTTCTATACATATCAAATAAAACATCGCCCTTCAAGACAATCCGAAGTAGAACATCAGGGTCTTCATCTATCAAGTTATCGAGCACGAACTTATTTATATCTTCAACCTGAGGATTAAATTCGATTTCTCTGGTCTGCATCCTGCGCACATCCAATCTCTGGAAGTTTAAATCGTCAGCGGCTAAGTCATTATGGAGGTCAAACCAAACAAATCCTTTTTCATAATGCTCCTCGGTAAATGTGTATCTCTCAGTACTGCCGGGGTAGCAGAATATTGTATTCTCTTTAGCCATACTCTGGAATTTATGATAATGCCCCAGTGCGAAATAATCAAAATCCTTGCCAGTACAGTCTTTAACAGAAAATGGTGCATATTGAGCGTAATCGGAGTAAATGGGGTTCATCTCCTTCAGAGAACCGTGGATCATGACAATCCCAAAATCTTCACTGCAATCAGGTAAGTTCGCCACCGGGTTGAGGTTTCCCTTTAAGCCATAAAAGCTCTTCCCGTAAATTCCCAGGCTCTTACCTTCTTTTTCCAAAATGAGCTTTCTGAATTGCGTTCTGTTATCAAAAACGGTTACGTTATCGAGCGCCTTCAGGGTATCAACCGGTGTTTTGGCTTCGTCTCTGCTCTTGGGGGTATCGTGATTGCCGGATATAACCATAACTTTTGTGTTGCGTGATTTTAAATTGAGCTCTTTGAACTTTTCAATCACATGCACACGTGGGTCGTTTCTCGGTAAGATTTTGTCATAGAAGTCGCCGCTGATTAATAACGCATCAGGTCTATCTTCGATACAGAAATCTATTATCTGGTCAAAAGCATTAAGGAAGTCCAATTTCCTCGCTTCTAATTTGCTATAAGCCAGATATGCATAATCAGGGTCTAAATGCAAATCCGCAGTGTGGACTATGCGAAACATCTTGATTCTCTTTTGTTATCATTAAATATAAATGTTTGGTTGAGATGCGGCTTTGATTTACATTTCAAACGCTTTTAGAAATGGAGTCCGTGGTAAATCCTTGCTAAATCAATAGCCCAGATTGTAGGCTTATCATTAGTCAATTGGTCAACTTTATCGTAAAAGTCGTCAAAGATTTTCTTCTTCACTTTCTCGTAGTCAATTTTTAAAAGTTTCTTTTGGGTTTTTAAAAGATAAGTTCTCTGATTTTCTTTGTATTCTATCCCGTAGTCACTTTTATTTCTGATGGTTATATCGGCGAAATATCCCTGGAATTTTCCACACGCTCCTCTTTCTATTTTTTGTTTTATACTTTCTATTAAAGCCGTAATTTCGGCTTTTTCGGTCAGCAAGCTTTCAGTTTCCACTTCAACAATGTAAGGGGACTTAATCTGATGAATTTCTTCAAATAACCTTGATTCCAGGTCATCTAACAGTTTTACCTCTACGAAAAACTCTATATCTTCCTTCTTTGCTCTTATATCTGGACCTCCCTACGTGAGGATAATATCTCTAAGTCGTCAACGCGGTCTTTAAGGAATGCGGCGACTTTCAACTCTGAAACATAGCTATTGAAGTTCCCTCTGTCTTTTTTGATTTCCTTTATTTTACTTTTCAATCCCTTAATTCCCCGAAGTCTTGACAGCACACCCTCCAAAAAATTTAGGAGAGCCTCATTATCCGCAGATAATGCAATTTTTAAGGGATGGCCATCAGGGAAGTTACCGCAATTTTCATTGATATTTGGATAATCTTCTATTGGTATCAATTTTCCATCACGTTTACATTAACTCCTCTTCAAACTCTTCTAATTCTACCTCCTCGGATATTTCTTCAAGCATTTTTCCAATGGTTTCAAAAAAATCGAAAAGTTTTTATATACCTATGCCTATTATAGCGGGAAGGTCATGTACCCTCGCGCGGGGCACTGTTTCAGACGCTGTAGCTAAGGGGTATGTGACTGCTTTGTATGAAGGGAAATGGTAAAGATAAGGAGATAAAAGATCATAAGAAGCTCAGAATGGTTTTGGTTTTAACTACAGCTTTGATATTGACCATGACGACGATAGTGAGCGCATCACGTACGTATACCGAGGAGACTGTGATGTTAAATATGGGAGAGGTTCAATCTACTCATATAATTCACAGGACTGGAGAAGATGCCAAGTCATTAGCTGAATATATTGATACAAATTATTATTCAAGGTCCCATCCACCTTGTAAACCGGACGGGCATTGTCAATTTGATGAACTCGAAAGATACATGAGAGAGGAGATCGAGAAACCGGAAAAGGAAAAAGGTGAGTGTGAAAATACTTTCATTGTCGGCATTAGAGGCAATATAATAGATGTTAATTGTGATGCAGGGAAGGAAAGGGGTTGGAAGGAATATGAGGAGGATATTACTATCACATGCACTTATACGGTGAAGTGGAATCTGGAAGATAAGAGTGAGCATGTTTATAC
>JAODGL010000169.1 GCA_025464585.1 Methanosarcinales archaeon | reverse complement strand
CGAACTAAAAAATTATATTTATAATATCGAAAGTATTATTTATAAGGCAGGATACGAGATGCGTTACCCCTTGCAGGTATGGGGGTAGATAAGAAGATGCGGGTATCAGATACAGGGGGAAGGGGGGAAAGGGAAAAGAAAAGGGAAAAGGAAAGGGAAAAGGAAAGGGATGTTTAAATGGATATAGGCTTAGCGAAAAAGGGGAGAACAAAAGGGGCTCGGCGTATATTGGCTGGTTTAATCTGTGCAACAATTGTAATATTTGCATGTTGTACAATTGAAGGGAAGGTGGGGGAACCAAGCGTGGATGTACAAATAGGTTTGACAACCACATTGGACCTTGAAGTCGAGGTGAATTCAACAGGTGACGCTTTATTTAAACTTACGGAGCAGTTCCCTACCGGCGAGTTATACGTGAGTTTTAAGAACAATTATAGCTCGGCGAAAAATGCCAGTTATATCTGCTCTATCTTCGGTGTGAAAGAGGTAAAGGAAATCAAAGATGAATTTGATGATAAAAAATATCTGCATAAAACGAGCTTCGAGGTTCCAGGCTTCGCAACGAAGAGAGGCGAGGTATGGAGCAGCACGGAAATAAATCTACAACGTCGTCCTGTAAACAGTGTAAAAATATTTTTCCCCGCGGGTTCTGAGATAGAAAAGGCAGAGGATGCAACTGTAACAAAGAACGTGTGCGAATGGACTGAAGCTGAACCCGCTATTTTCGCGATTCCATCAATTGAATATAAAGTCCCGGAACCTCCACCAGAACCGATAATAGATATAGGTGCGGTGGGGGAAAAATTTAAATCTTTTGCACAGACCGTGATAGTATATATTTCAGAAGGGCTATTGTATCCCGTGATAATCATCTTATTTATTTTAATTGGTTGGAGTTTGATAGCGCTTGGTGGTTTTCTGTATGAGTGGCATGCACGGGACCGAGATTTCATTTCGCTGGAACGAGCTGCGTTAAAGGCGAGTTCGTTACTGAAAGCGAATGAATTAGACACTGCGTTTGCTGTATTGGACAAAGGATGTTCAAATAAATACGTGCATGATTTTCTCAGTAAATTAGCGGGATTCGCGGGAGTGTTCAGCAGTAAGAAGCTCATGGAAGTTAAGGTAGAGAAATTACTGCAGGATTTAGAGACCGAGATGGCGAAGAGGCTGGAGAAGTCGCGGCTTGTGACTCGTGCGGGTCCTATGCTCGGTCTGATGGGGACGCTGATACCGATGGGACCTGCGCTGCTCGCGCTTGCCAGCGGCGAACTTGAGACTTTAGCTAATAATTTGATTATTGCATTCGGGACAACGGTTCTCGGACTGGCGACCGGGCTGGTCGGGCATTTGGTTACAATGGTCCGGAGCAGGTGGTATGAGCAGGATATGAGTGATATGGAGTATTTAGCGGAGATTTTGTTTGGTGAGAGTGCGGGTGAGGAAGATTTGGAGTTGGGGATAGAGGAAGGAGAGAAGACAGAAGTCCGAAACCCGCGATTCCGGCAATACTTGAATAAGGTGAAGGGTTGGAAAAAGGGGAAAAGATGAGGGAGGGGGATAGATAGCTAATCCCTATTGCTATTGACTATTCCCTATAAAAAGGAGGTGAAAACGAAAAATGCGATATTTGAATCGAGGAGGAAGTAGAGGAAATAGAAGAGGGAGAAGGAGCAGGTTACATGAAGATGTAGACCCTTTAACCGGCGTTGCGAATCTGTTCGACGTGGCAATGATATTTGCGCTCGGGTTGATGGTGATGGTACTGATGTACATGGGTGCGCAAGAGATGAATCCAGAGCAAATGAAAGAGATAATCGAGCATGCTAAAGTGTTGGAGACGAAGCCACAGGAGTTGGTTACCATTACCGGTGAGGTGACAAATATGGAACAGGGAACAATGGTCACGCTTGGAGAAGGAGAAGACGCAACAATTCTCTGGGTGAACGAATCTGTGGAGGGGCAGGGTTGATGATTTATATTGTTGAATTATAAGTATATACTCGTGTATCAAAAATTCATAGATAGGACGCGGGAATTGGAGTTCTTGGAAAGGCACTGCCAGCGAGAGGAAGCCGGGTTCATCGTGCTCTACGGTAGACGGAGGGTGGGCAAAACAGAGCTTTTAAATAAGTTCATCCATAACAAGAAGCATATTTATTTCCTTGCTCGCAGGGAGTCCGAAGCAGAGACATTTGAGCGGTTTTCTATGACCCTGTTTAAAGTGTTCCACGATGAACTCCTGCTCTCAAGACCTCTATCCTCTTTTGATTCCTTATTTGAATATTTATACGAGAAAGCGAAAGAAGAAAGGATAGTTCTGGTCATAGATGAGTTCCCTTTCCTTATTGAAAGATTTCGAGGTTTTACCTCTGTTCTGCAAGACAACTGGGATAATAAATTGAAGTGCTCGAAGCTATTCCTTATTCTCTGTGGCTCCAGCATAGGCATGATGGAAACAGAAGTGCTGGGCTACCGGTCTCCGCTTTATGGTAGAAGAACCGGACAGTGGAAACTGGAGCCTCTGAACTTCTTTGACCTCGCTGAGCTCTTTCCTCTCTATTCTGCCGAAGAGATAGTGAAGGTATATGCCACGCTTGATGCCATACCCGGCTACCTTGTGAAGTTTGACCCGGGAATTTCTGTGGAAGCGAATATAGAGGAGAAGATATTAAGAAAGGGCGAGTTTCTTAACCTCGAACCTGAGTTCCTGCTGAGGGAGGAACTGCGAGACCCTTCCAATTACATGAGTATTCTGCGCGTGATTGCTGCTGGGAGTTCGACTTTCAACGAGATATGCAACGCTGCAAGACTTGACAAATCTATCGTTTCCAAATATTTAACCATCCTGGAGAACTTGCATCTCGTAGAGAAGGCTTTTCCGGTTATCGCCACAGGTAAAACAAGACTGAAAGGCAAAGGCTATTATCGAATGAGAGACAAATTCTTCAATTTCTGGTTCCGCTACGTTTATCCCTTCCAGGATTATATTGAACGAGGAGAAATTGCAGCAGTTACCGAATTCTTGAGACGTGATTTTAATACCTACCTTGGTCTTGTATTTGAGGACGTAGCGAGAGAATTTCTGATACGAGTGAATAGAATACCGCCGCTAAGGATAGGGAAGTGGTGGCACAAAGATAAAGAGATTGACCTGATTGTCTTGAATGAACCGGAGAAGGAGAGCATCTTTTTCGAGTTTAAATGGAGCGAATTAGGAAGAAGGGATTGTGAAAGAATTGTTGAAGAGCTGAAGGAGAAAGCCGCTTATTTTGACTGGTATAGTAAAGAAAGAACAGAGCAGTATGGAATAGTCGCAAGGCGCATTGAGAACGAAGCGAAAAAAGACTTACAAAGCAAAGGCTGTCTCGTATATGATCTGGATGACTTTAAAGCATTGATGAAACCCTCGGATTCTTAATGCGATATTAGTGGGAGAAGCAGAAGCGAGAAGATCAACTCCTTCTGATTCTAACTACATAAAATAAATAATTATGCCCCCGATAACAATAACCGCGATGGCAATAAATATCAAGAGCAATGGTGTAAGTCTGAGAGCGGGTGTGGGTGCTGATGTGGGAGCTGGAGTAGGTGTTGCGGAAGATGGCGTAATGGTCGGAGCAAGCGTAGGAAGCGCTGGCGTTATTTCCGCTTCTACCTTCTTCGTTGCGGGCGGCTTTTCGGTTGGTGTTGGGATAGGCAGATAGCCACCATTGCCTCCTCTGCCATCACCGCCATCTCCAGTTGATGGAGTAGGCGTTGGAGTAGGTGTTACCCCGGATACTGTAAAAGTTCCATTCCTTGCTGGTGCTGTTCCCAAATTACCATCAGGATCTGATAATTGAATTCCACTAATATTCATTTTCGTTTTATAAGGTGAACCGCCTATAACACTGAAGTTGAGCAGCACGACCGAGTCGCTTGTTCCGTTCGGGATTGCATCAGCGGCACGGAAACCAGCGATTGTAATTTTGGTTCCCCATGTGAAGTTATTGTTTACGTTCGGTTCTGCCCAGTTAGATACCAGATTACCTTTTGAGACGTCTATAACGTTTATGACACTCTTGTCATACGCAATCTCAAATCCTATACCAAGAACAGGACCATTTGTTGCATTTGTTATCTTCACTGGTACCAGAACGTGAGTTCCGGGTTTTCCACTCGCGTCATTCACGCCGAAACTATCCGCAGTAGGTTGTGCGGATGCTAATACCGCCGCTAACGTTAGTGCAAACATTGATAACAACACAACCATTATTCCATACGATACTCTCTTTCTGCTCATTTCATTTTAACTCCTCCTTTTAATTGATATTACAATGACAACACTTAGCAGTCCGATTAAAGTGAGCAGACCGAAGAAGTTGTATTCCGGCACCGCAACCGGAGGAGCTAAAGGTAAAGGAGCTAATGGTGAACCTTCACCTCCAAATGGCGTTCCTGTCAGATTGCTGATGCTTGGTGTTGTCGTTTCATTTATATACGCCCATATATAACCGCTGTATTGATGATTGATGTCCGCAGTGTTCACACCTGTATTGGAACAAG
>JAODGL010000037.1 GCA_025464585.1 Methanosarcinales archaeon | reverse complement strand
TCCTCCGCAATTCTGTCTTTATCTGATTCTTTATTATAGCCCTGAACTTACCCAGGAAGATTCTATGCCGGACTAAATGCCTTAATGCCCTTATCTCCTTCGGCGGAACATAAGAAGTAGGCAAAACCCCACCTCTCAGTAACTCTGCCAGCGTCTTTGCGTCTATTTTGTCCGTCTTTATCTTCGCCTCCGCTATCATCTTCGTCTTTAATGGATGTGCCAGGATCACCTTGTGTCCCAGACCTTCCAGTAAATCGTAGAAATATTCGTAGTTGCCACTTGCCTCAAATGCAATTGTCAGATCTTCGGGCATTTATTACCCCTCCTGACCTTATTCTTCCACAGGATAAAACTCAACAAATCCTTCTTTTCTATTAAAGCATATTTTAAATCTGTCGAAGATGCTTTCTTGCCCTAACACGTTAAAACCTATCCCTAAGCGATAAGAGAAACCTATTACTGCTTCAAACTCTTTACCTGCTATCCTAACTTTAACATTATGGTTATAAACCTTTATTTTTGAGCCATCACCTACTACAACAAAATTCTCTTCCCCTTTCTCAATATCTATACCTAAAACTTCCGCTACATCAGTATGGAAGATAGAATAACCAGCACCGGAATCAACGTAAGCATCGAAAATGACCCAATCCTCTCTCCCCTTTATTTCTATCCCAATGATCGGTAAAAATCTACCTGCATAACTTACATAAGGGTATCTCATAGCAACGGCACCGTCTCATCCTTTGTAGGAACATAAAAAATAGCGATTTTTTCGCCTGGATGTTTCTTTTTTGCCTCTTTATAAGCATCCATCCTGTCCACACCTATCGCAACCATCTCATCTTTAACGACAGCTATACATTTCCCGAAATACTTTTTAGATAGCTCTTCCGAATGCTTTAATAGATATTCCGTTTCCATTTTTTTATCTCTCCTTAATACCATAATGCAATAGCAGTATTTAAATCATTTGTATGAACTGCGTGCAACCCAATGCTATGCCCTTCTTCATCAGTTCCTCAGCAAATTTTTTATTCGGCACCGTAAACGGCTGAAAGAAGAGCGATACCTTTATCCCCCGGCTATTCAAATCCTTTATCATACACTTTTTCTTTTTCAAAAACACTTTCTTTCTAAAGAAAGAACCCGTGCTAAGAAAGAATATCTTTCTTTTGGTAAAGATTTTCTTTAAGCCCTTACAGGGCTTGCGGAGTGTGTGCCTCGTAGCCTAATCAGCCAGAGGGTTAAAATCCCTCCTGTGCTTTTGATAAAACTTTTTCTAAAAGTTTTTGGGGCAACTACTTCAAGATAGCGAATGTCAATTGGCTGTACAAGGGACTCGATGGATGGACAATATAACCTTTGTGTCATATGACACCTGATTCATGATAGCATTAAATCTATAAGAAGGTGATGTACATGAACCAGGAAGAATTGGAGAGGTTGGTAAACAAATCGGACAGGCAGTTGTTTATCAACGAGCTGAATAAGCCGCAGCATATTTAGGATTGAGTTCTATTGCCCTGTTATAATCCTCAATCGCTTCTTCATACCGCTTTAATTCAGAATAAGCAAGTCCTCGGTTATTGTAAGCCTCAGCATATTCATGATTGAGTGATATTGCCGTGTTGTAATCTTCTATTGCATGCTCATACTGGTGTAATTCGCTGTAAGCGACACCACGAATGAAGTAAACACTATCTAAATCAGCGTTGAGTTTTAATACTTCATTGCAAGCCTCTATTGCTTTTTCAAACTCTTTCATCCGAAGGAAAACGTCCTCTAAGTATATCTCCTTCACCTCAAAACCACCTGATTCTATCAGCTCCTTCAACTCTTCAGAACGCTCAGAGATGACGAAAACCAGGCAGTTCTTACCACTCGCCAGCTTCAACTCGTTCAATAATTCCTCTGATTGTTGGGTGTATATCATACCACTCCTTCCCATCTGAGTATTGGAGTATAGCAAGACAGAAAAGCAAATCAAAAAAAATTCATTCCCACTTCTCCAAAAATCTGTACTTCCAGGAGTCGCGTTCGTATATCTCTCTCAGCTTCTCCTTTGATGCTTCTATCCCTTTTTCAATCTTACTCAATTCGGCATCGCTGAGAATACCTCTTTCATGCAGAAAAGCCGAAAAGTATTCCAGAGCTTTTGGAACCGCCATCCCCCTCGCATCGAGAACGGAAAAGAACCCGATGAATTCTCTAAGGTACGTATCCAGATATTTTGCCGAGAAGGTGAAATAAAATCTATCCTTTCTCCTCGGCACACCTCCAAAATACCCGAAAGCTATATCACAGAGCAAATCGCTTGTTACCCATTCAAATGACTTCTTGATGTGCAAATAGCGAATGAAATCCATACAAAGCAAATAAATATTGTCTTTGTAATTGCCAGCAGAGGTAAGAAAATCCTCACGTTTCCAATCACTTCTTATCTCTCCTCGTAACGCTTTCATTGTTTTCTGTAAATGCTCATCATCCAGCGAATGTGGATGCCTGTCCCAATAGTCCAACTCCTCCAACTCTCGCTTGAATTCCTCTTCTGCACCCTTCTCCTTATAGTTCGGCGATGTAATATATCTGCTTATGGTACTAAAAAGCGCCATCTCTTGAAGTTCAGCAATTCCAGGGGGTACTATTTCCTCTGAATTTTTTAATTTTTTATATGCCTCACGGCTCAATTGATAGGTCTCTTCTCCTAAACCGTACAATATCAATGCATCCAGCACTTTGAACAGGTAATCTGCATTTCTCTCCGGATCCTCCCTAAAATATCTTGTTGCTTCTTTTATTTTCTCGTGATCATTGCAAGAAGCATAGTAATAGACTAACTTATAGTCACAATATGGATATGTCTCTTTATACAAATCCGGTTTTCGTTCACGGAATCTCTCTAATAACCTGATACCTTCTTTTAACTTACCTCTTGTAACTAAATCATTAAAAACATCCTCAACAGCGTCAAAAAACCTTACCCCTTCCCAGAACTCCTCCTTTATTTCAGTCTCAAGAGTGGCATTAAGAAAATCCAGTTTCCTATCGCCCTTCAGCAACTTAAACACCCCCCACCATATATCTGCATTCTGAGTCATGCTGCTCGGAAGCCCTTTCGCTTTATAACCCTCTAATTCCCCTACTTCGACTTCGGTACCGCCTCGCATCCCTTTTATTTTCTTCTTTTTCTTTTTCCCCTTCTTCTTTTCGCTCATACCAGTATTTTTATTTTATTTTTGAAGTTAAAAAATAAATGTGCCGAGCAAAGTTCATTGGGTGAAAATCCAACCTGAGGAGCGGTTAGCCGCCGCCTCAGAACTGAGCCTTGCAGCTTCAAACCGCGACAAGGGAATGCAACCAATAAAAAAATTGAGAATGACCAGAATTAAAAGTATATTTTTATGCTATCTTTTTGTTTATACACTCAACTTATATATACAAAAACAATGAAATACGGAATAATTTGCCACCGATGAAAACAAAATGGATAATTCTGGCAGTAATCATAGGAACTGCTTTTAATGCTGTCCCGGTATGTTCCACACGCGGAAACGTGCTAATTACTGAGATATACTACGATACTTATCTAAAAGGAGACACGGACGGAGAGTTTATAAGGATACACAATCCCACCGAGGGTTATATTGACATCGGCGGATGGCAGTTAACCGATAGAGAAGGTGTTATAACATTCCCCTCATGGGCAGGTATAGATGCTGGTGATAGCTTATATCTCGCTTATAATGCAACTGCATTCTATGATGAGATGCTTCAGGATGCAGATTTTGAGTATGGTGTTGATTCAGATCCAACGCCGAATATGGCGGGGATGGATTTGTGGTTAAAATTGAGGAATGGAGGAGATGAAGTGATTTTGAAAGATGATGGAGGCGAGATAGTGGATGTTGCAATTTATGGCGACTCCAATTATACTGACAGTGGTTGGAATGGTTCACCGATAAAAAGGGTTAAGGATGAAAGAGGGTGGACATGGGGAGTGATTTTAGAGAGGGAAATAAACGAGACCACCGGGCAGTATGAAGATACCAACACATTTGCCGACTGGGATGGTCCCAGAGTGTATATCGTCGGGCAATCTCATTTCCCTTATGAGACTTTCTGTTTCAACGGCAATCTGACTTTATTTACATCTCCGGATAGCAGTTTTGAGGAAATCGCAAATGCAGTTGATAATGCAGAAAAATCAATTTATTTGAATGTTTATCAATTTCATCATCTCTATCTGATGGACCACCTAATAGAAGCAATAAAAAGGGGTGTTGAGGTGAAGATAATGCTTGAAGGCGACCCCGTGAACGGGATAGGAGATGAAGAGCGATATATTGCGCGTGAAATTGTCAATGCCAGCGGCGAAGTCAGGTTCATGATAGATGACGAAGCCAGAGGTATTCATGACCGGTATGTGTTCAATCATGCGAAATACGCAGTTATAGACAACGAAACGACGATAGTAATGTCAGAAAACTGGAAGAATACGGGTGTGCCCGTTAATAACACCTTTGGTAACAGAGGCTGGGGGATTATTGTGAACAATCCGGCAGTGTCAAATTATTTCAGCAGAGTATTCTTTGAGGACTGGAAGCCTGCGAGCAGGGATAGTTTCCCTTTCACGCCGGATGACCCAATTTACGGTAACAAATATGGTGCTCCCCCTCACGATTTCGCACCAGACCGAACAATTCCTATCGGCAATTACTCGCATCCATTCCCAAGCAAGATTATTTCTGCTAAGTTCAATATCTCACCCGTCTTAGCCCCTGATACATCGCTGATGCAGACAAAATCTGTGATTGGTATGATATGCGGAGCAAAGAAATCTGTTTATGTAGAGCAGTGCTACATAGATAAGGACTGGGGGAGATATGCAAATCCGGGACGACCAAATCCGTTCTTAGAGGCTGTGATTGATGCGGCAAGAAGGGGTTGTGAAGTGAAGGTGTTGCTTGATTCAAGATATGAGCGTGTGCGTAATGTAGAGACCATTGAGTATCTCAGAGATATAGCGAAAGAAGAGGATCTGGAACTTGAAGCGAGGTTAATAGATAATGATGCAATTGGTCTCAACAAGACACATAATAAAGGCGTGATTGTTGACCGGAGCAAGGTCTTAATTTCAAGCATAAATTGGGGTGAGAACAGTGCGAGGAACAACAGAGAAGCGGGTTTGGTCATTGAGAACGAAGATGTAGCAAAGTTTTATACTGATGTGTTCCTCTATGACTGGCATAATGGCTCATATCCGCTAACGGCGATCTTTGACACCGGCTCAGGCACATACCCCAGCATATCAGGCACACACAAGGGGACAATCACACCAAACCAAACAATCACCGTGCACAAACTCTACACCTATCCCTGCTCGGGAACAGGCGGGCACACCGAATATGCGAGAATATGGAACTCCACGTTAGCTGTAAACGCAACCTGGAACGGCTACAAAGGCGATTGGCACAACATAACCTTTGACGAACCTTTCACGTTATTCGCCGAAGAAACGTATTATTACGAAATAATAACCGGCTCTTATCCTCAGATTCATCACACCGATGAATGGGAAGCGGAGGGAGGGATGGGAATAATTAACTGCACTTCGTTCGTGGATGCCAATGGAAAAGTTTATAATAACTGGATCCCTGCTATTATGCTGTGGTCTGGATAAAAAGTTGTAAATGACCGGAAAAAAGATAGGCATTGCCGATACCACGTTTGCAAGATACGATATGGGTGGAGCGGCAATAGACGAGCTGAAAAAGAACGCATCGGTGAAGATAGAGCGGTACACCGTCCCGGGTATGAAAGACCTACCCGTGGCATCGAAGAAGCTGATAGAGGAGAGAGGCTGCGACATCGTAATGGCATTTGCTATGCCCGGACCTGAAGATATAGACAAACAATGCGCACACGAAGCCTCGCTTGGAATTATTGCTGCGCAGGTTCTCACTTCTAAACATATAATAGAAGTCTTTGTGTATGAAGACGAGGTAGAGACCGAGAAGGAACTCGCGAGGCTCGCAGACCGCCGTGCGCGCGAACATGCACAGAACGTGCTAAAACTGCTTTTCAAGCCAGATGAGCTGGAACGCGAAGCAGGAACGGGGCAGAGGGAAGGGTTTGAAGATGCAGGTCCTTTGAAACTATAAAGATATATAAACGAAACGAAAACTACAAGAAGATTAAAAATAAATAATCCAACTAAACCGAGAGGGTAAAAATGGAGAAAGAGGAAGAAGAGATAAAACTGGGTTTTGTCGTATCCGAGTTTCACCGCGACATCACCTATCAGATGGAGATACTGGGGAGAGAACATGCGGCGTTTCTTGGTGCGAAAGTTGCTCGCACTTTATATACGCCCGGAACTTTTGACATGCCGCTCGCAGTGAAGAAGATGCTAACTGAGAAAGATAATGAGGAAGAAGTTGACGCTGTGGTTACCCTTGGCTGCGTAATAGAAGGGACAACAGAGCATGACGAAATGATAGCCTCGCAGCTAACGAGAAAGATAATGGACCTTTCGCTGGAATATGAAAAGCCAGTGACTTTAGGCGTCTCAGGACCGGGTATGACAAGGTTAGAAGCGCAGGAAAGGGTGGATTATGCAAAAAGAGCGGTAGAAGCCGCGGTGAAGATGGTGAAGAGGCTCAGATTTTAAGCACTCTTCTCCGCACCCTTCGCTATCGCTTCCTCCACCGATGCCAAATCTTTCATTATAAATACCCTCTCCTTTTCCTTCTCCGTGGAGTCAATAGAATTCTTCAGAATTGGTGCATACTTCTTGAACCTGTCAATCTTCACCGTGTATTCAGATGTATCCTCAATCAATGTGGTTTTAAACCCTTTTTCCTCAAGGTACTTCATTACTTTATTCCGCTCTCCAACGTTCTTAAGCTCAAATCTGTATTTATCCCGGTTGTAATATTCAGATAGGTCCATAAAGATTTCACGGTCGCCGAAGTAATACTTGAAGCACCACAGACTTCCTATCTTAAAAATGTTGATTTTTTCCCCTTTTGCATCTATATTTGTGTCGCTCATTTTTCCCCCCTATGCTGGAATTATATATACATGGAGTATATAAATATGAACAAACATGGACGAAGAAGAAATTAATGCGGATGGTGCTACCCTGATAGTAAAAGACCCTGATAGTAAAAGACTACTTTGAAAATATCCCTGCTTGATGATGTATTTTATCACATAAAGGGGGACAGGGATGATTTCTTCCTCATATCTCACCCTCACATCCCCCAATTCGTTGATCT
>JAODGL010000075.1 GCA_025464585.1 Methanosarcinales archaeon | reverse complement strand
GAGTGCCATCAGGTGGTATGGGTGGAATGCCGCCTGGCGGCGGAATGCCACCATATTAATTTTTTATTAGCTTTTTGAGAGCTTTCTTTATATCCCCCCTTACATCTTTTGGAAAACCCTTGATGACATTGTCTTCTGATAATGGGTTAATTCCTTTTGTGTCATTCTTGGTATATCTGATTCCGGTTTAGGTGTATTATTCAAAAAGTTCAAATGTATCAAAGGAGTAAATAAATATTAAGAGGTAGTAAAAATGGCGTTAAAACATATATTCGGAGAAACTCCAGTAGTAAAGATACTGGATTTAGAACTGCAGCGGAAAGAGCCGGTGAGCCCGCTGAATTAATAGAAACAGAATTAGAAGACTTACTCCAATTAGAACGTGAGAACCCAAATTATTGTATCTATGAAGGTGGTGGTGGATTACTCCAATTAGATAAATATATTGTTATGGGGGCGGGGAAAGAAGTTTATTTTCTTAATAAAGCAACTCAAACGCCAACACCGGTATCTAGACCTGCACCCACTACACCAACACCTACACCAAAGCCAGCAGGATATGAAGTTATATTTGCCATTTTCACCGCCTTCCCCCTTTGCCCCTTTCCTTCGTTCAATCCAGCGATATAGTAGTCTTCTTCTTCTCCCCCTCTTTCTTTGTTATCCGCACGCTGAGCACGCCGTTTTTATAAGTCGCCTTTGCAGTTTCCGGCTTTACAGGCATATCGAAGGGTATCTCCTTATAGAACCTTTTCTCGTTTTCCGTTCTTATTTCCAGCGAGTCTTCGGTTGCATGCAATTTTATATCGCGCTTCTCGACACCAGGCAATTCCGCTACGACTTCATAATAATCCTTCTGCTCCATCACATCTATCAAAGGCTCGCGCTCACCCCTTGGAACAGGCTCTATTCTTCGGTACGAAGGTCTTATATTCCCGAACTCTTTTATCTCCGGCTCCTTTCCCGGCTCCTTTGTATAAGAGAACCCGTAGATGAAAGGACCGTATCTTCTTACCTTCCCCCCCGGCGTCTCCTCCTCCGTTACAAAATCCTTGAACTCCTCAGGCAATTCCTCTTCTAATCTCCTCGTCATCTCTTCAAACGGGTCTTTTAACCACTCTTCTATGTCCTCCGGCTCTCTTCTCCACCTTCGCGCGAATTCCTCCTCAAATGGCAGTGGCAGTCTTCTCGTCTCCTCGAATATCCGCTCTATATACTTCTCCACCAAATCAAATATTGAGGGTCTTCTTCTTTTTTCCACCATGCTTTATTATCTCACCTTCCGTATATAAAAATTTATCCCCTAATTTCTTGGGGGCTCAGATGCTCAGCACGAATAAATAACTCCTTCATCCTTTTCCTTTGCCTTTTTCCATCTGATACTTCCACGATATATGCCCTCCCTTGCTCTCCTATTATCTTACCAGTCATGCCGTGAAACCTTTGATGTGGCATGCCTTTATGGACGCTCGGGTCTATGCGGATATGTACGCTTTCCCCGGGTTCAAATCTTTGAATTGTTCTGCTTATTGGGGACAGCCCTCGCTCCCTTTTTCTCTTGCTCAACTTCTTCCTTGTTCCTTTCCTCTCACCATGTGAACGTGGCATTTTTCAAATTATCACCTTATAAGCAATTGTAATATATAATATAAAACAAATATTTAACATGAGGGTGTTGAAAAAATGCTTATTGATATGCCAAGGCGTACGGAAATATTCGGCTCGGTAAAGATACACGAGCTGCAGCGTATATTAAAACTTGATTCCGGCGGCTTTGAAAATCCACGTGCAAAAGACGTCTCTTTTGAAGAAATCAAAGATATTTTGAGGCGTCTTGCAATCGTTATACCGGTAAAGGATGAAAAAATACATTTGCTCGATGGTGTTTTAAGAGCGATTCCATTTGATTGTTCTGTAATTGTGGTGTCAAATAGCGAAAGGGAAAATCATGATATATACAAAATGGAGCAGGATATGATAACAAAATTCCATGAACTGACACAGCAAGAAATTCTCTGCATACACCAGAAAGACCCTGGATTGGGCTTTGCTTTTTATGATGCAGGATACGATTATCTTCTCGATAAGGACGATTTGGTCAGAGATGGTAAGTCCGAGGGTATGATAATAGGCATGCTGCTTGCGAAATCGTTGGGAAAAGATTTTATCGGGTTTGCTGATGGCGACAACTACATCCCGGGTTCTGTGCGTGAATATGTGATGGATTATGCTGCGGGATTCTGCATGTCGGAATCGTCATACAGCATGGTGAGACTTCATTGGCGATACAAGCCAAAAGTGGTGGAGGATAGACTTTATTTTAAAAAATGGGGCAGGGTAAGTGAGACCACAAACAAGTTTCTCAATCTCCTGCTCTCTACCAGTACGGGATTTGAGACCGGAGTGGTGATAACGGGAAATGCGGGCGAACATGCAATGACGATAAAACTCGCGGAGATAATGAGCTATTCGACCGGTTTCTCAATCGAACCATACCACTTCGTTTATTTGTTTGATGAATTTGGGTTGAAGGCGGAGAAAATATCGTATCCTGATGCAGCAAATGAAGGAATTGAGATATTTCAGATAGAGACTTTAAACCCGCACTTACACGAGGAAAAGGGGGAGGAGCATATTAAGAATATGCTGCTTGGCTCGCTTTGCACGGTTTACAACAGTAAGCTCTGCAATGATTACGTGAGGTCAAAAGTGCTTGAGGAGTTAGGTGACATTCTGGATATGTGGGAGAAGCCGAAAGAGAATATCGTGATGCCGCCTATTGGTGGAATTGACGCGAGCAGATTTACAAAATTGCTGGAAAGTAATTCAGAAACATTTGTATGGTTTAAACAAGGGACGGGCATCGAGAGTGATTTGGGAGAGGAGGATTTGAAAGGAGAAAGCATTCGCTCGGTATAGGAAAATGAAAATAATGAAACAAGTTCTTTTCACAGACCTTGACGGAACCCTGCTTGACCTCTATGATTATTCTTATGATGCAGCGCTTCCGGTTCTGAAGACTTTGAAGAGGAGAAAGGTCCCGGTTGTATTTTGCACCGCGAAGACATCGGCTGAGAACGAATACTACCGAAAAGAGCTGGGAATAGAGGACCCGTTTATTGTAGATAATGGTGGCGCGATTTTCATTCCTGAGAACTACTTTTCATTTAGTTTTGAATGTAAAAAAAGAGGCAATTACTGCGTTGTTGAACTCGGTGCTTCGTATAAGGAGTTAAGGAAAGCGTTAAAGGAAATCAAAGAGGAAACGGGATTTAAAATCACGGGTTTTGGAGACATGACCGCGGAGGAGGTTGCAGCAGATGCGAATTTAAATGTAGAGAAGGCGAAACTTGCAAAAGAGAAGGAATATAACGAGAGTTTCATTTTTGATGAACCAAAAGAGAAGGAAGTAATTTTGTTCGATAAAATCAAGGATAAGGGGTTTGCTGTTACTCACGGAGGAAGATATTACAACATTCATGGTAAGAACGCAGACAAGGGAAAAGCAGTGAAGATTCTCACAGAGCTCTTCAAGCGCGAATATGGGGAAGTGAAGACCATAGGAGTTGGAGATAGTATGAATGACATACCGATGCTAAAAGCAGTGGAACAACCAGCTCTGGTAAAGAATAAGAAGGGCGCATGGCTTGATATTTCATTGCCAAACCTTTATAAAGCGCAAAACGAGGGACCAGAAGGCTGGGTCGAGGTTGTGAGGAGGTTTATATTATAGTCATACCGAAAAAGAACTTGCTCAATAAAGAGTGGAAAATCCTAAACTCTAATTTCTAAACTCTAAACTGTGGGGCTCTGCCCCACGACCCCGCAAGCCCAGTAGGGGCTTATTCAAATTTCAAAATCCAAATATTAAAACCCCCATACGACCTCACGAGCCTGTAAGACCCTGTAAAGAGCTTAGTTTTGAATTTGTAATTTTGGTCATTGGAGTACAAAAGAGGGAGAATTGGTGAAAGAAGGGAGA
>JAODGL010000140.1 GCA_025464585.1 Methanosarcinales archaeon | reverse complement strand
CAGATGGAAAAAAAGAAAGGCGTAATATATTCCGGTGGCATAATTATTATTGGTATATAAATGCTTTCTTGGAGGTAGAAAAGAAGTGAACGAAAGGAAAAAATTGACAGGAAAGGCTTTCACAGCATTAATACTGGCTTCGTGCTTCGCAGTTGCTCCAATCATCTCCACTGCTGGAATCCAATCTACTGCCAGCACTTCTGAATCAGAAATAGCGGAATTTTTAGATTTATACCCGAAAGAAGCAGTTCCGGGACAGGTTATTCTCGGCTTTTAAAGACAAATCACCCGCTGACCAGGAAGCCATTGTAAACAGATATGGTGGTAAGCTCCTGAAAAGAGATACTGTTCACGTTCTTGTGGGTGTGGATAAACTGCAAGAACAAAAATTTATTGGGATGATAAGAAAGGAAATATCAGTTAAATACGCCGAACCGAATTATATCGTAAAGGCTTTATACCCGTACACCCCGAATGACCCTCTCTATGGACAACAGTGGGGACCGAAGGCGATAAAAGCAGACCGCGCGTGGGACATCCAGAGAGGCAATCACAGTATAAAGATCGCTATCGTGGATACCGGGATTAACTATACTCACGAAGACCTCGCAGGAAACTACGTCCTCGGTGGATACGACTGGATTAATGATGATTCAGACCCAAAGGATGACCACGGGCACGGAACACACTGCGCCGGTATTGCCACAGCAGTACTGAACAACAGCAAAGGCATAGCCGGGATTGCGAATGTCAGCATTATGGCTGAGAAGGTTCTGAATGAGAGCGGTTTCGGGTCTTCATGGACCGTATCGCAGGGGATTGAGCATGCTGCGGATCAGGGTGCTGACGTAATCAGCCTGAGCCTTGGGAGTGATTCCCCATCTCAATTGCTGAAAGAGGCTTGCGAGTACGCATGGGATTCAGGCTGTGTTCTCGTTGCCGCGGCTGGGAATGAGAATGCCCCTATCGTATATCCCGCAGCGTTTGATACCGTGATAGCTGTTGGTGCATTAGAGAATGAGACTAAACGTGTTTGGTGGAGCAACCATGGACCAGAACTGGAACTCATGGCACCCGGTGTTAACATCCTTTCCACTTATTGCCCTGGTAACTCTTATGCATACGGTAGTGGCACATCAATGGCAGCGCCGCACGTCGCAGGTGTGGCAGCACTCGTATGGTCAAACTGTCCTGATTTTACCAACCAGAAAGTGAGAGAATATCTGAATTCTACCGCAGACGACCTTGGAGAACCCGGATGGGACTCATACTATGGCTGGGGGAGAGTGGATGCAGAAGGAGCAATAGAAGCCCTGTCTTTCTTATTGCAGAATATAACCACGGGCTGGAATCTCATTTCGCTACCTCTCATACCCGACGATAACAGTACAGGTGCAGTATTATCATCGCTATCAGGAGAATACAGTCTGGCATAGTTTTCTCAGTCCAAACACCATGGACCCCAGCATGGGTTACTTTGTGCATCTCTTCTCTCCTGCTACCTGGAACTGTACTGGCATATCGTATAATTCGATGCGTATTGCATAAAATTTATGGAAAATTATTTGATTAAAGCTCTTTTCGTTTCTTGAATTCAGACCAGATAAACTCGAATTTTGATTCTATTTTACTGATTCCTGTCTTAATTTCTCCAATGTCAGATTTGACCTCGTCAATATCTGACTCAATTCTATCGAACCTTTCCAACCCAGCACTCATCTTGCCCAAATCCCTTTCAATCTTCAGACATTCTGCGGATAGCACGATTAACCAGCCAGTAAACATGGTATCTATGGAAGGTGAATGTAGCAATCCGATTTCCTCTAAGATAAGGACCAGGAGTATATATCCAATAATGCCCCACACCACTATATTCAGTGCTAAGTCTATAAGATCCTTCTCATATCTGGCGTATGCCTTCAGGCTTCCTTGCAGTTTATCCAGAATAATTCCTGCTGCTACTCCTGCCACCGAGGCTAAAACCACGGATGGAATCAACTCTACGCCGAGCAGGAGATTTAATACGCTGGCTGTTATAATGAGCGAAATTACCCCTACCAGTGAATCCTTAGTGTATCTCGATAATTCCATAAATAATAGTATAGAAGATAAGCATATAAATATAAATACAAGTCCAGACGTGATGGTCAAATTGTATATAAAGTATAACTTCCTTCCATTTTATCCCCTTCTTCCTTCTCTTCTGTGTTAATTTCGTGTAATCTCGTGGTTTCATTTATTAGACACTGATTTCACAGATTAACGCCAATCTGCTCACCGCTAATGACCAGTCTATTTCGGAAACTTGTTCGACCTCCCGTTTCAAATCTTCTGGAAATTCTACCTTTATCCCCGCCGTTTGCGTTCAGGCATGCATGCTTAACTTTCGCTCGAGTTCTGCAAGCCGGACTTCAAACTCCGCGAGCTTCTCCATCATGGAATCCTCGCTTCAAGGGAATCAAACCTTGAATCCACCGCCTCGAACTTTGACAGCATCTCTTTTCTGAGACCATCCATACGAACATCCACTTTATTGTCTAAGCTTGCTATCCCCTTCTCCACACCATCTATGCGTGTATATATGGCTTTTATCTCACCTGTGAGCTCGTTCAGTTTGGGCAAAAGCAGCTTTTCTATCCAGCCCGGTATTTTTCCTATTTCTTCCATGATAGAATGTTCAGCTCATCGCTATAAAAGTATTTGCTCAATACAAAAGCAGAGGTCTTTCCTTCAGGGTTCCTGTTGCAGGGTCTACATCAAAGCCAAAGGATTCTAAAACAACCACACCAAGCAAAACACGGTCTATAAAACCCGAAATCCAGACGGGAAAGGCATCTTCTTTCCCCTTCAGCTTTATCCACGCTCTACCCCTTTTTACCTTTATCTCTCCCGCTCCGGTCGAAACCTTCTCCTCGCTTATCGCTTTTACCCCCAATTCTACCGCCAGTTTCTCTGGCAAAACCGTTAAGCTCGCTCCTGTATCAACCAATGCTTTTACCTCACGGGATTTCTTCCTTTCGATGTCGGCGATCTCAACTTCTACCCATGAATGTCCCATCTTTATCATCATTAATAATATTGACAATGCGTATATAAATAAGAGTTTTTGATTTCACCGGCAGAATATTCCTCTTTAGGTTCAATTTTCTTAAACGACAGAAACAAACTTTTCAAAAAAGTTTGACCAAAAATGCTTGAGTTTGTTAATGGCAAACACGTCAAAAGACCTGCCCTTGGTTAATAATGCTGAGAGGACTACGTTAGCATCTACTACCACAAACATTTATCGCTATCTCTTTATAGATCCTCTAAATCTTTTGGCAAGCGACTCATTTATTTTATCAGACAGTTCCTCAACGTCCTCTTCAGTTAATTTACTTTTTGATATGATTCTTTTCAATTCGAGAATCTCTTCCAGCTCTCGTTTTAGCGTCCTTCTCACCACTAATTTCCAATTTACATTCGGTAATTCTTCCATTTCCTCTCTTAACTCTTCGGGTATTTCCACTCTCAACTCTCCCATTTCTACCAACTATAATAATATTGACTCGGAGTATATAAATACCTTCTCATTATCAAAAATAAATGAAACCAAGAGATTACACGAGATTAACACAGAAGAAAAAGATATTTGTTTTGAATATAAATCACGTCACGATAATGGTTATTAAGATGGAGACAGCGGCGACAATGATACTTATATACACGACACGTTCCATCCAGAGCCTGCTGACCAACTTCTCCCTTTCTTCTTCTCTCGCTCTTTGCTCTTGAATTTGCTTTCTCAGTTTGAACATCTCCTCTTTATGCTCATCTCTAAGTTTTTCATATTCCCCCTTCGTAACGTATTCCGGTGGCATGATTATTAATTGATACCGAGTATATAAATACTTTCCCCTCCTGCGCCCTGCGGAAAAAAGAATGTCATTCCTTCTTTCTTATTCGCTCATTTATATCCTTAAATCTCTTCCCCATCCATTCCTTAATCCTCCCTGAATACTCTTCTATCCGCGACCTCCGCTCCTCTAACACCGCCTTAACTTCTGCCTTCTTCAATGCCTTCTTTCCATGCTTCTTCCTCACGTGTTCCGCTATTCCCACCACTTCATCGCCACATATCGGACAGATACACGTTCCCGCTCTCTTAAATATATCCTTATATGCAAATGCGAGCCAGATACCAAAAAGAAGGAAATACTGCCCTATCAATTGCACTGTTAGCATGGCTTCAAAAGCATAAGGGACTCCAAGATTCGGGTCCGTAAGAGTCTTATACACGAGGAAAAAGACATGTGCAATTACTATTATAGGCAAACCTATCCCCATTGCCTTCATCTTATTTTTCAAACTGATCGCTCTCGTTGCAAAAATAAGCCCGATAAAGGGAACGAAGTTGAAAGTAGCGGTCATCAATTCCCGCGGTATTATCACTTCTACACCGGTATATCCCATCTCTTTTAAATTTGCTAACGCTGATTCCGGAAGCATCGCATTCACAATTGGTTCCGCGACCCTTGCAATCAATAAGCTATAATCATAGTTCAGAAATAGCCATATCAGGAATGGTATGATTGAGATAGCCATGAATCTGAGGAAGAAAGAAGAAGCCGTATCCTTCACCCTCACCTGCACTACAAATTCCAACCACACCAAACACGCTACGAATATCATTATCAGGATGACCGTCTGCCACAGATATGTATGAGCATAATCAAAAATCCCCGGATAATAAAGATGGATAAGAGAGAGGAAGAAAAGCCGGAAAGTATTCACGAGGAAAAGAGCCGGGAGTCCAAATGTAAGCCCTATCACCTTGCTCCTGAAATCAGAAGGATATGCTAAAACGAAAGCAGAGAATAAGATAAAAAGCGGAATCGCCGAACATTCATGTACTATTTTTAGCGGGCGTCCACCGACCGATATAATAAGCCCTCCCACTTCGGGGTTCAATCCAATCCAGCTCAGTAAAACACCAACGCTCTTCGCTGTATACTCATTTATCGGCTCAAAAAACCCGGATGCCAGGATGATGACAGCGACAAATCCGCCACATAATCCAGCAAAAAATCCGCCAAATTTCAATAATTTGTATCTTTCTTCTTCCCCCATCTTCTTCTTACACCTCGCTTTCCCCCTTCCCCTTTTATCGCTATATAATCATGTTATAATTTTTTCCCTTTCTATTTTTAATAATTTAGTTAGATTCAGCGTAAATTTCCGAAAGAAATTGTAAAAATGCTATTTTCCTAATACTTTTAGGGTTATCCATTTATAGTCCTAACAACAATGAAAGAAAATTAGCGAAGATTCTAAAGAAAAAAATCGAAAAGCTTTTAAATACATAATATAAAAATTGAAATGGTGATAAGAAATGCAAAAAAGGGAAGCAATCCTGATAGGTTTTGTATCTATCGTGTTACTAACTCTGGCGTTCGGTTCGGTAACGCAAGCTGCGCTTGCCGCACCAGGTATAAGCGTGTCGCCAGCGAGTAAGGAAGTATCGCAGGGAGAGACATTCACAATCGAAATCGTGGTGGACCCAAAAGGCGAGGCGATATATGCCGTTCAATACGATTTATATTTCGATAATGAGTTGCTCAATGCGACATCGCAAACCCGCGGGACTCTTCTCAGCCAGGATGGCACGAATACAATCGAAGTAATAAATGAAATAAACAATACCCTTGGCAAGGTTGAATATGGCGAGACACGAACCGGCAGGAGCGGCGTATCAAATGTGGGCGTGGTGGCATCCATCAGTTTTGAAGTTATCGGCGCTTCTGGAACGAGCGATTTGAAATTGAGTAATGTGAAATTATACGACACAGGGGGCACCGAAATTGAAAATGTTGTGGTTAATCATGGAACGTGCACCGCAGGAAAAGCCACGGGTAAGACTCCTGGTATCACAGTTGAAGAAGCGCACAGAATGCTGGAAGAAAAACCAGAAGAGACCATTCTGCTGGATGTCAGAACGAAAGGGGAATATGACGTCACGCATATCAAAGGGGCAAAACTTATACCTTTATCAGAACTGGAGAGTAGGATTAGTGAACTAAACAAATCTAAAATAATTATTGTTTATTGTGAAACCGGCGGTAGAAGCAGAACAGCGAGTGAAACACTTGTGCAGAACGGGTTCGAACACGTTTATAATATGCTTGGGGGAATAAAAGCATGGCGGATTCAATTCCCTGTGTTCGCACTACCTACACCTACGCCCGCAGTAACTGGAACTCCTTTCACAACCCCTGCCGTCTCACCAGCAGCTTCACCTGCACCAGAAGGAAAATGGGGAATACCGGGCTTTGAAGCTATCACGGCAATAGCGGGATTGCTTGCAATGTCATATCTGCTCATAAAAAGGAAAAGGGGGAGAGGATAAAAAATGAATAAAGCTCTGTTCCTGACAAGGGTTGCTGTTGCCGCTATGTTTATTTTTTCCGTCATACAAATGAGCCTTGCAATGCCTGAGTCAATGGTAAGTGTGGAACCACCGAATATAAGTGTTTCACCCGGGGAAATATTCACCGTGGATATAATGGTCGACCCCGGTGATGCGGAGGTAATGGGTGCCAGCTATCATCTGTATTTCGACAATATACTGCTGAACTGCACAAAACAGGAGAAAGGCGATTTCCTCAGCCAGGACGGTGCTTCTACCATGGAAATGACAAATGAAATCAATAATACCTTTGGTGAGATGAAATATGGTGAAATGAGAAAACTTGTTGAGCGGGGCGTGACTACTCGAGATGCGCTTGCAACCGTTACCTTTAAGGCGATAGAACCCGGAACGTGCAGTTTGAATCTGACCGAGGTGAAATTATACGACTCCAGAGGTAATAAAATTGAATCTGTTGTGCTCAATAATGGGACGTGCAATATAGGAATATCGCAAGCGTCAACTCCAACTCCCACATCTACGCCTACCCTCACGCCAACTCCGAAAAGTGGAGATAGTGACAACGGAGATGCATCTACAACGCCAACACCGAGATTACCTCCTTTACCCTCTGGAGAGAACAATGACGAAGAGCCAACTCAGACACCGGGTTCAACACCAACGCAGGTTCCTACAATAACACCTGTTTCATCGCCATCACAGTTGCTATCTCCAACCGCCGCTGGTATATCACCAATTCCAACAGCTTCAACGACTCCGCCTGCACCGGAAGAGCATAATAGATTACATGGATTTGAAGTTATCCTCGCAATAGCAGGACTGCTCGCGGCATCATACCTGATATTAAAGAAAAAGATAGGAGGTGATAGATAAAAAATGAATAAAAGTTTGACCACAGCAATTGGTATTTTAGCCATATTTATTTTTGCACAAGCAGGTATTGTCGCACTGACCGCGATTGAATCACAAGCAAGTCCGGTAGTGAGTGTTGAACCAGCGTATCAGACCGTTTCAAAGGGTGAGAACTGCACTGTTAGTATTTATGTTGACCCTAAAGGAAGTGAGGTATATGGCGCCAGCTACCACCTTTACTTCAATAACACGCTGTTGAATGCGACCGCGCAGACCAAAGGTCCATTCCTCGGTGAGAATACATTGGAAATACCAAACGAATTCAACAATTCGTTTAACAGTACACATGGCATAGCCAAATACGGTGAAACGAGAATTTTGCCAGACACTACTGGCGTAACTCAGCCCGGTGTGCTTGCGAATATCACCTTTCAAGCGATTGCTGAAGAGAACGGGGTCAGTGAACTCTGGCTTGACCGGGTTAAATTATACGACCCTGATGGTTACAAAATCGAAAATGTCACTCTCGACCACGGAACCATAGAAATTGCACAGCCATCAAGCCCATTTTTGATAGATGGGTATGTCTTTTACGAAAATGATAGCGAATGCAACAATCCTGTTGTCCACATAACAAATTTGAACACAGGCGAAGAGTGGAAAGCGGAGACACATGAAAGTTCCAACTATTATCAACTCGTGCTCTCCTCCCGCATTGATATAAATGCAAGTGAGACATTGCAGTTCAACGTAACAAGCCCGGATGGAAAACAGTCAAATATTACAAACTGCACAGTAACGCAAGATGATATTGATAATGGCGGACTTTTCGAGTTCAATATCACACTTGGAGTCAGACCCGGTGTCTTCGATACCGGAGCACCAGCCAATCCTTATCCGAGCATCTCTGGCGTGCACAACGGAACATTAATACCTGACCGGGTAATAGAAGCGAACAGAATATATACTTATCCATGCGCAGGTACCGGTGGTCATACCGAATATGTGAGGATATGGGGCAATGGAGTGGATGCACACGCAAACTGGAGCGGATATGCAGGCGACTGGCATAACCTCACTTTCAATACATCTTTCACACTCGAACCTGGCAAAAAATACCACTACACGATAATAACAGGCTCTTATCCGCAAATTATTCATGCTCATTCGGGAGAACACAGCGCAACTGGCGGCAAAATAAAATGCGATGAGTTCAGCGATGCGAATGGGGTGGTTCGTGAAAACTGGATACCTGCCTTCAGGCTATGGAGGCAGGTAGAATAAAAGGAGAAAAGCGCCGAGGAGGGGCGCTATACAAGTACCCAAAAATTTAGGAGGTGATAAAATAAAAAGTGAAACATGCAATTGCAGCTATAATAATTGTGATTCTGGCTATTTCTCAGACTGCTTCCGCAGCCACGGTAAACGTCGAGCCATCATTTCTGGCGGTTTCACCAGGCGATGAGTTCACGGTGAATATAACTGTGGACCCTGCAGATGATGAGATATATGCTGCTCAATATACCCTGCTCTTCGATAATGTGTTGTTGCGAGCTTTAAGTCAAAATAAAGGACCGTTTCTCACTCAAGATGGCGCGGGCTATATACTGATGAAGAATGATTGGGATAACACAGTTGGCAAGACTGAGTATGGCGAGACGAGAAAGGAGGTTGATTATGGTGTAACCGAACCTGGTGTGCTTGCAGCAATAGATTTTGAAGTTAGAAGCTCAGAAATCTGTGAACTTCGCTTTGATAGTGTCAAATTATTTTATCCAAATGGAACGAAAATCCAAAATATAACTACCTTCAATGGAACGGTAGAAGCAAAAGAGAAGCCTTCAAGACCATTCCTGATAAATGGCTACGTTTTTTACGAGAACGGGACAGTGTGCGATGACCCTGTGGTGAACATAACGAACCTGAACATCAGTAAGGAATGGCAGGCAAAGACAAATGAAAGTTATAACTACTACCAGCTCATGCTTAATCATAGAATTGACATAGTCGCAAATGAAACATTGCAATTCGATGTCAAAAGCCCGGATGGGAGTCAGGTAAATCTTACGAACCACACGATAACACAGCAAGAGATAAACAATGGTGGACTCTTCAACTTCAATATCTCGCTCAAGACGATGATACATGATGTAAACGTATCAACAGACTATGAAGGAGCGGTTAACGGGATAAAGATAACACGAGATGGAACAGATGTAGTAGAAGCTGATGAGAACCTGACAATTGGAGAGATATATAAGATTCGATATAAACTTGTAAACGAGGGCGATTTCAACGAAACAATAGCTGTGACAGTGAAAGTTGCTAATGAAAGCTGGGAAGAGACTGTTGAAACACACAATTATTCATTGGATATAGGTGCGTCTAAGACTTACAGCGATACATGGGATACTTCCGGACTCGCACCTGGCGAATACAACATCACGGTAAATGCGAGCATACCGGTAGATGATGACTGGTCAAACAACGAGAGAACGAGACAGGTTACACTTGTGCCGCCAGTGGCACCCACAATCACCGACTGGTATAATAACGTCACGGAGGACAACTCAGCAGCGATAACGATAAACGAATCAGAATGCGTGTACTTCAATGCGAGCGCAGACCAGCCGATAGACGTCTGGAGCTGGTTTGTCAACGGCACTAATCAGTCACATAACTACGATAACTTCTCTTATTGCGACTGGACGGTAAACGGCACGTATTACGTGGAGGTGAACGGAACGAACACGAACGGGACTTCAAACACCATTACATGGACGGTGACGGTGGAAGATATTACACCACCCGCGAGCATCACGAACATGCAATACACAAATGGGACGACATGGATAAACTGGACGTGGGATAACCCTCCAGATGAAGATTTCAACCACACGATGATATACCTGGATGGGACATGGATGACAAACATATCTCTCACGTTCTACAACG
>JAODGL010000116.1 GCA_025464585.1 Methanosarcinales archaeon | reverse complement strand
CCTCCTCATCCAGCCCATATAACTCATAAGCTTTTCATCGCCCTCATCTCACCGCATGCACCCTGTCAGGCGCAAATCTTGAAATTTTCCCATAAAACAGTTTCTCAAGATTGATATACTCATCACGTACTTTGAAAGCACTTAAAGGAGAAGCAAATAATATCTTGACGTTATATTCGCTATTTGGCGGTGGTAAGACGCACACCTTACTCACTGTTTATCACGCATTCAGAAGACCGGAGGTTTTGAGAGCTGCGCAAGTATTAAAAGGCTACGGCGAAAAAAGAGAAAGGAACTAACAAATTTGTCAGAGGAAATAGAAGAACTGGGAGGAGCAAATATAGTTGTAATTCACGGTAAATCCGCCGAATATTCTGCGAGACCTGCAAAACCGCTTAAATATCACAATCAAGACAAATCCCGAAGTGTTTGGTCATAGCGGGGTTGATGAAATCCGGCTTACATATCCCTACCACCCTGAGCTTTTTAAATGAGAAGGATGGAGTGTTCTGGTTCTGGCGGATAGCGAACGTGAATGAGCAGATAGATTCTGAAATGGAAAGGATAAAAAGCGAAGAGCAAGACAGGATTCTTTCCGAACTTAAGAGGTTCGTTGAAGCACTTGGACCATCTCGGCATAGTTGCCGCTGTATGCCGGGAGATAAACTTAGCGGGCGAGATAAACAGAATAGTTGGCGTAGATCCACGGCAGAAAGTGAGTTGCCGGCAAACGAGCGGTTTCGTGGAGGGCTTTAATAACAAGATATTTGCGTGATTTAGCAGGGAGATATGTTCCACGCAAATTACCAAAGAGCCAAAATAGTTAGACTTTATATACCATAATTTACTTAACATAGGTGGGTGAAGAGAAGATGGAAAGAAACTTCCCGGTATGCTGCGCTATTGTGGCGCGTGCGCGGCGTTCATACCGGACTTTGAGAAGTATAGGGAGGAAGAGATAGTATGGGATAAGGGCTGCGGTGGAACAGTCTCAAAAGGATTCTGTTTCAATTGCAAGCTATAAGAGGTGATTGAAATGACGGATATATATGCAAATGCGAGGTCTACCACGGGAACGTCCGTGAGATGGAGAGACGTGAATACGCTGAGTGGAATGTGTCCGATATGCGTGAATGAGTGTACAGTGCTATGCGAAATAGGAAAGAGTGCGTTCAGGGGTCGAGAGGTATTGTATCCGGAGCCGGAGCAGTTTGGATGGAGTACTGCCGCGTCGAACAAGGATTATGGACTCGATTGGTCTGATTTTAATATCCTCTCGCGGTTGCAGGGTGCAGAAGGGATAGAACCTAATCCTGATGTCGCTCTGTTCCACAACGTGAACATAGAATCGAAGATGGGGGAAATACCTGTAAAAACGCCGCTGGCAACTGGCGCCTTCGGGTCTACGGATGTAGGAAAGAACAATTGGGATGCGCTTGCAATCGGCGCCGCACTATCTGGAATAATAATTATTATCGGCGAGAACGTTTGCGGCGTTGATAATGAATCGGTATTCACGAACGGGAAAGTGACGAAATCGCCGGAGATGGAACGAAGGGTAAAACTTTTCAAGGAATACTGGGACGGCAAATACGGTGATGTCGCGGTGCAAACAAACGTTGAAGACCAGAGATGAGGTGTAGATGAGTATGTGGTGTCCGAGTTGGAAGTGAACATAATAGAGCGGAAATGGGGGCAGGGCGCAAAGGCAATAGGTGGTGAAATACGTGTATCTTCGCTGGAAAGGGCATTGGAACTGAAACAGAGGGGATATATCGTGCAGCCAGACCCAGAAGAGCATGCGGTTCAAGAAGCGTTCAATGATGGCTTGTTCAAGACGTTCGAGCGGCACAGCCACGTCGGATTCCCGGAGGAGCGCGGTTTTGTAGAGGATGTCGAATGGCTGCGAGATATAGGTGCAAAGTATGTAACGATAAAAACCGGTGCTTATCGCCCGGTAGATGTAGTGTGGACGATGAAAGTGGCATCGGAAGCCAAAGTGGATTATATAACGTTTGACGGCGCTGGCGGCGGCACGGGAATGAGCCCGGTGCCGATGATGAACGAGATGAGTACGCCCACCGTGTATTTAGAAGCGCAGGTATTGAAGTGCGCAAGGATATTGGAGCGAGAGGGAAAATACGTGCCGGATATAAGCATGGCTGGGGGGTTCGTCAACGAGACGCAGATGTTCAAGGCGATAGCGCTTAGCAATTTCGATGGCAACCGCGGCAAGGGTCCATTCGTGAAGTCAATCACAATGGCGAGGTCGCCATTAACAGCAGCGATGAAAGCTCTGTATTACTGTGAACTCGCAGAAAAGGGCAGATTACCAAGGGATTTTGCGAAAAAATATGGTAACAATCCAGAGAAGTTCTTTATCGCGGGTGAGGAGTTAAAAACGGAATATGGTGCTAAAGTAGGCAAGGAGATTCCCTGGTCTGCGGTTGGCGTTTACACGTATCTCAGCGAGAGGTTAGGGCTTGGCTTAAAGCAGTTGCTCGCAGGCACTCGCAAGTTCAAACTGGATTTGATAGACCGGGGCGATATTGCAGCAATGAGCAAGCTCGCATCAGAAGTCACGGGGATACCAATGTTGCATGAACTGGAGGCGGATTTGTTTGAGGAGATATTGTTGTCGTAGCGGTGCTGATTTAGTTAGAAACATATATGCAACAAACATATGTTTTTAACATATGAAACTAATGTAAATAATAGGTGATAAAAACGGATACCCCGATACAGATTTTGCACGTGGATGACGAACCTGCGGATTTGGAGATAACGAGGGTGTTCCTGGAGAGGGAAACAAAAGGCATTTTTGAAATAGTGAGTGTACTTTCCGTGGAAGAAGCGCTGGAAAAACTAAATAGCGAGCATTTCGATGTCGTTATCTCGGATTACAAGATGCCGGGGATGAATGGCATCGAATTTTTGGAGGCGGTGAGGAATAGTGGAAAATATTCGCATACGCCTTTCATCCTCTTCACAGGTAAAGGAAGTCCAGAAGTAGCAAAAGAAGCATTGAAAAAAGGCGCAGACAGGTACATTCCGAAAACCGGTAATCCCGCAAGTCAGTGCAGTGAACTGGCACGTGCGATACAAGAGTTAGTCAGTAGGGAATAGGCAATGGAGAATAGCCAAACATTTGGCTATTGCATTATTAGACAAAAGGAGTGAGCTTAAGCTGGTGATACTCTTCCTCCGCTGCGTCCATGCGAGAAGGCAAGGGCGAGATATTATAGATGACCGTATGAGGTTTAACACCATAAAAATTAAGCGTGCCGTTGAGGGGGATAAAGCGGAGATGGATATCAGCGAGCTCACGTATCTCGGTCTTTAACTTCGCAGAAGGTTTCAAAACGCCTATTAAAACATCCTCTGTGGTTCTCACCCACGATACAACCTCCAAAAGCATTTTCCTTATCTCAGCCTCGTCGTAAATATTCAGCCCGGTTAAGCCAAGAACATGCAATACCGGCTTCTTCAGTCCCTTATAAATGTCAAAATGCATATCTAAACATTCTTTTACCGACTCAACGCCGGCACCGACGAGAAATAAACACGGGTCTTCACTCTCGGTCTCCGAAACAGTAGGCATGCGCAAGTTTTTATCCAGCACTTCTTCGCTGACGTAATCCAGAAGAAGCTTCTTCACCGAAGAAGAAGAATAAAAACCATCCTCCGGCATGTACAGAACCCCACGGTCATTCAGCAGGAAATCGGAGATCGTGTGGTATAAAACCGATCTGTAACTCTGACTTATACTATCATCCAGGAGTTCTAACAGGACAAAGCCCCCACGCGGATAGCCACCAATTATCTTATCCATATCTTCTATCCCCGTAGAATAATTCCCATGAGGAAGTTCTTTTTCTCTCCTGATTACCCTGTGCCTGCCACTGCCCAATCCCGATGCAGTAGTCACAAAATGTGTGAACTTTCCTCCTTCTAAGGAGAAGGGATAGTTATTCCGGGGAACTTGAAAACCTCTCATCTTATCTATAAACACCTTTCGCACGATTCTATCGTCTATCTGCTCCTTTTCTAACCTTAAAATCGCATCAACGAGGTAATCCAGTCTTTTCTCACCGGTGTATTCTGTGATTAAAACCAAATGCGTTTTTGTTTTTCGCGCAGTGTCCAGCATAGAGGTTTCAAGCTTTTCAATACCTTGATTTTCTTTACCTATCTGAAAAGAGACCGCATCCCAGCTATCCAGGATTAAAATGGTAACTTCCTCTTCTGCAACAACGCTATAAACACTTCTCAAGAAGCTTGTCAGGTCTTCATAGAGCACCTGCGACCTGGCTTCAGAAAATTCCGACTGCGTGGCATCAATAACGTTTTTTACGGGTATCCGCTCTTTCAAACCAGGGAACTGTTTATACAGTGCGGTAGGGTCGATACGAGTAGAGATATAGGCGCCTTTACTATCCCCGGTACACATTTGCTCGAGGAGAGTAATAGCAAAGGTGGTCTTTCCAGTCCCCGGTGCTCCCTTAAGCAAAAGGGTATAGCCCTCCGTTGAGTTGAATGCGCTTTCTACTTCGTGCATTATTGATTTACCTCTATGCTTCTTGTTGTATATAAACTATGACTTCCTTCTATTTAAGACACAGATTTAATCTATCTGCGTTAATCTGCGTGTCTATAATTTACTCACTTCGCTTTACATATAAATGTTTGGGATAGTTAAAAAATTCTTTATTATAGTCAATCACATTCGTTTACCATTTTCGCTTTCGCCGCCGACCCTGCCCTTTTCGCTATTATCTCCTCTATGCTTCGCTTCTCTTTCACACTTCGCACCGTATTGATGAAATTGAATAGCGTCTCAGTATAGGGGCTGTGCTCATTTATCTTTATCACGTGGGATTTTCCGATGTCCATCTCGGTCAGTATGCCTGCGGCTACGAGGTCAGAAACAGCTTTACGAGCGGTAACGTGGCTCTTATCCAGTGCGTGTGCGAGTTTAGTGATGTTAGTGAAGTATCCAGGGTTGTTGTAGAACATGAGTATTATCTCAAGATGCGTGCTATTTCCAAATATCTTCTTCAATATTTCCATATAAATTATTTAAAAAAAGCAGAGTTTTTTAGATATTAGGAATTAGTTCACGCCTCGCTTCTATTATCTCACCTATGCTTTTGTTCGCTTCTATATCGCGCATAGAATGAATGAACGCGAAAAGCGCTTCGGTATAAGGGCTGTGCTCATTTTTCTTTATCAACCTCGACTTCCCTATCGTCAATTCAGTTAATATCCCCGCTTCTATGAGGTCAGAAACGACTTTTCTGACGGTAACGTGGCTCTTACCCAGCACCTTCGCAAGCCCGGTGATATTATTGAAGTAGCCACCGTTGTTGTAGAACAGGAGTATTACCCTGGTATGTGTTTTATTCCCGAATATCTTCTCTATAATTTCCATCGTTTTCATATCAGTATGTTACCACATATTATATATTTTTCGATATGATAAAAAAAAGTTTATAATGTGCTAAGAATATTAACAACAATCTGTAAAATAAATATTGACACAGATGATAAGAATCAACAATGTTAAACTTAACGCCGAGGCGAAAGAATTTATCAAAGAGGAATATAGATGTTTATACCTCTCTAAATTAAGAACTTGAAGACGGAGATAAGCACAATCAGAATCGTGACCCATGCTGCGGTCATCCATGTCAGCATCGCAAACCGTCTATCCATATCGCTCCTCAGGTCATCTATCCGATTGTTCGTGTCGTCTATCCTATTGTTTAATCCGTCTATTCTCTTATATGTCTCGTCAAACCTTCTGGTAGTCGTTTCTTTTGCCTCGTCAAACCTTCGGTTGGTCTCCCCTCTTGCTTCGTCAAACCGTGTGT
>JAODGL010000016.1:8513-11639 GCA_025464585.1 Methanosarcinales archaeon | reverse complement strand
GGGGTGTATGATAGAGTGATAATCGAAAATTTGCCGAACATCGGCAATCCTGAAGAGCCAGTTCTCCCATTCAAAACGCTTAACATTTTACTTCCGAAAGGAAAGGAGGTGCAAAACATTTCGGTAACAGGTGACCAAATTTTTATACACGGCAGATATAACATCGAACCTGCACAGCAACCGGTGCCAATAGGGACTAATGCAACATATAAGACCTTCTATAATCAGACTATATATAATAACAAGACATATCCCAGGAAGTTATTCAAAGGGACGATACAAGAATTCAGGGGTTATAAGATTCTTATATTGAATCTTTATCCGATTCAATACTTCCCATACTCAGGCAGAATCTCGTATTTTGACCGCATGGAGGTGGTAGTTCACCTGATTCCAGAAACTGTAAATGTCCAGAGTTGCAAAAAAGATAACTTCCGGGGGTTACCTCAAGATAAAGCACGTGTTCTCGAATTGATAATTAATCCTGAGGTGGTAAATACTTATAGTACAATGGTCATAACTAAGAGTGCACAATCCGCATCCATAGTAAACCCCGCTGACAATTATGATTACGTCATAATCACAAATAATGCTTTGCAGTCCGAATTCCAGCGATTAGCAGATTGGAAAAAATCGAGAGGTGTTAACGCAACTGTTGTGACCGTAGAGGATATTAAAAATAATTACGATGGCAGAGATACACAGGATAAGATTCGCAACTTTATAATAGATGCCTATCAAAATTGGGGCATAGAATATGTTCTCCTGGGAGGAGATGTTGAAATAGTCCCGGTTAGAGAGCTTTACGTGGATGTGGAACCTTATTATATCCCTTCTGACCTTTACTACGCATGTCTGGATGGAACCTGGGATGATGATAGCGATGGAAAATATGGAGAGCCGGGGGAAGAGGATTTATATGCTGAGGTCTATGTGGGGAGGGCTCCTGTGAATACAGTTTCCGAAGTTTCTGATTTCGTGGATAAAATCATCTCCTATGAAAGCAATCCACCAGCAGATTATCTGAAAAAAGCGTTAATGCTCGGTGCAAAAGCTGATTCCATTACTGATGATGGAATAACAAAGGATAAATGCAGTGAAAAGATTCCCGGGGACTGGAATATAACGAAATTATATGAGAGAGACCATACTGCTTCTGTTTCAGCAACCACTGCTCAATTAAATGCCGGACAGCATATTGTAAACAACATGGGTCACGCTAATGAAAGGGTGATAGGACTTGCATGCGTGGATTACGAGCAATATTACGTTATCTCGGATGTATGTGGACTCAGAAATGCACCAAAGTACTTTCTGTTTTATACGGGAGGTTGCTATGCCAATGCGTTTGATTACAGTGATTGTATAGGTGAGCACTTCGTAATGCATAGCAATGGAGCATTTGCATTCATAGGAAATACTCGATTTGGCTGGTATGCTTCAGGAGCTCCAGGTTGGTATTCTGACCACTTTGACATCGAGTTCTTCGATGCATTATTTGCAGAAAATATAACCAATATAGGCAAAGCACTACAAGATTCAAAAGAAGACCTTGCAGGGTGGGTCCCCTACAATAAATGGTATAGATATATTTACTATGAACTTGCGTTGTTGGGCGACCCTGAGACTTCACTCTCTTCTCCTCACAGCAACGGAAGAAGTCCTTATGTTGACGATATAATAATAAACCCGGACGATGATACTCAAACAGAAGGGGTTCAGATAAATCCAAATCCCGGCGATAACAAGACCGTTAATCTATCAGTGGTAGTCCATGACGGAGATGGCTGGGACGATATAGATAGTGTGGTGGCGAATATAACAGGTCCAGGTCTCGTGGCTGATAGTCCAGTATCATTATCGCTGGTATCGTATAACGGCGATACGGGAACATACAATGGAACTTTTAATATGTCTTTCTATTATCTCAACGGGACATATATAGTAAACGTATCCGTAACAGACAAAAGTGGTTTGAGTAGTTGCAATTCAACAGCTTTCGCGTACCAAACTCTGACTGCATTGCAATTCGCTGCTGATGCAATAGCATTCGGCTTTGTTGAGCCGGGAGGGACGGCATTGAACGAGCAAACCGTGCAGAACGCAGGCAACGCGATGATTGATGTAAATGTGAGCGGGACAGGTATGAGCTGTTCGGTTAATGGTCACGTAATCACAAACGATTTGATAGAGGTGAACATCAATGGGAGTGAGTATTTGAACCTGAGTACAGCACGCCTCTTCGATGTGAACATGCCAGTGGGTGGTTCGAGCTTTGAGAATCTATATTTCAAACTGACCGTGCCTTACGGAACACCCATTGGTGACTATTTCGGAAATATAACCTTAACAGCAGAGCCATCTTGAGTAGCTCCTCAAAACATCTGAGTGAGTTGTAATTAATAAACCACTCACAAGATTAACACAAGACCAGCGAACTAAGTTTTTTTCTCGACCGCAACATCAATAACTGGAAGGCTGAGTTGGCGAGACAGAGATGGAATTTCGACGATATTGTTCCAGTTCCCCGAGACATCAACATCATATGCTCTCACCGTGCTGTTGCCGGTATCGGAAACCCAGAGTATATCTCTGGAATCATCAAGTGCGATGCCATAACCATACGAAAGACCAGGCAGCTCTATCATAGCTAGCTGTGTCAAGTTTTTGGAAATGGAGTCCCAGCTGTAGATATACAGGTCATTAGTCTGTCTTAATAATGTGTAAACGATATCATCCTCGTCGTCCACATCAACACCGGCAAGGTTCGAAGGACCACTTGAAACTCCCATATACTCAAGGGTGATTGGGTTTACCATCTCAATCCCGGGACTAAACTCACTGGTAATAAAGATGACAGGTGCATCTTCTGGAATAGCATCGATTCCTATTCCCGCAGGATCAGTCAAGTGCAGCAGGATGTAAGTATCCTGTTTGGCTATTGTGCCGTTAGGATATATGTTCCACGCGTCAAACTCCGCGGTGTGATGGTTCGCCGATAGATACGCCGATTTTGCCGCGACAGTTCCTGCCATAGCGACTACTGAAATTACTAAGACTACTGCAAAAATGCGCCTGAAATCTGCTTCGGAATTATGTGCCTTTGTTTTTCGTTTTTCATTTTTT
>JAODGL010000016.1:4346-8482 GCA_025464585.1 Methanosarcinales archaeon | reverse complement strand
TATTTGGGTATTTTTATAGCGCCCCTCCTCGGCGCTCTCATCCACGATGAGTGAATAAGCGTTATTAACCAGCGCAAAGAGGGTATAGATACCGTTTTCCTTTTTAGTTCGGTCTCCTTCACGTTTGGCTCTTTCAGTTTTAAAGTGATTTTATTTTTAATTCAATTCTCCTTAAAAAGGCATACGTTCTTGGAGTAAGAACTTTAGGTAAGAACCTGAAATCTATATCACCAGGAGAACCCGCTTTTTGCCAACTAAAAGTGATATATCCTTCTTCTTCGCTTTTCGAAGCCCACAAAACTTGAAATTTCGTTTACCACCCGGCTACAAGAGATACAGCAATAAATATACATCGCGGCTTAAATCTCTTCGAAGCTTAAGTGTCTCTTCATAAAGAGCTTCATGAATTTTACCAAGAACTTTGCTAAAATAAGCTGATTTCCTGGATGTAGGTGCGCTTCAGGCTCTTCTATTATTAAAACGCTTCCTGGCTCAACGACATACTTCAAATAGAGAAATAGCGGTGCTAATTCAGAAACGGTTGAAGAAGCTCTATGTAATGGAATCTCAGTACCAAGAAAATTATATTGAATTTCCGGATAAAGATACTCGTCTAAAGTTCGAATGAACTAGCATTGCAGCATACGATTTCCCCGAATTATTAGGTCCAATAAATAATGTAAGAGGTTTAAGTGTTATCTTACCGCCGCTTATCGGACCAAAGTCCTTTGCCTCAATACTTAGCTCAATTTTTTTCCTTTCCCCCGCTTCTCTTCTTCTAACTATTCTCCTTCCAACAGCCATATCTTTCTCACTCTTTTCTTTTACAAACTTTCTTCTTAAAACTTTATAAACCTTCCATTCAATTAACCTTTTTATCAAAAATGGAGTGATTGAGATGAAAGTCACGATAATAGGAGGAGCAGGTGGGATGGGGAGATGGTTCGCCGGTTTTTTCAAGGAAAACGGCGTTGAAGTGCGGATAGTGGATAAAAGCCCCAAAACAAAAGAGATAGCAAAAGAGATGAATGTTCAATCAATAAATGCAGATATTCTAAAGGTTACGGAGAGCGAAGCAGAGGTAAAAGAGGAAATTGTGGATACAGATGTGTTGCTCGTCTCTGTGCCCATAAATATAGCTGGACGCGTGATAGAGTGTGTGGGACCGGAGATGCACAAGGGTGCACTACTAATGGACATAACATCGGTGAAAAAAGCACCGGTCGAGATGATGGGCAGATTTACAAATAAGGATGTTGAAATTCTTGGTACTCATCCTTTATTCGGTCCCACGGCAAAAAGTATGCGTGGTCAAACTATTATTTTCGTACCTTTAAGAAAGGGTCATTTATATGATAAAATAGAGGCGATGTTCAAGAAAAATGGTGCAAAAATTGAATTTTTAACGGCAGGGGAGCACGATGAAATAATGTCGGTCATCCAGGGTCTGACACATTTTATCCTTCTTTCTTTTGGCATCACCTTAAAAAATCTCGATTTTGATGTTGAAAACTCAAGGAAGTTTATGAGCCCCATGTACGAGATAATAATGGATTTCGTGGGCAGGCTATTGCATCAAGACCCGCATTTATATGCAATGATACAGACCAATTTTGAGATGGGTAAAATACACGAGACATTTTTAGCAGTTGCAAACCGGTTATATGAGTTGGTATCCGCGGGAAAAGTGGATGAGTTTATAGAGGAGATGAAAGAAGCAAAGGACCTGTTTGGCGATACCAAACGGGCAGTGATTGACTCGGATAGGGTGATAGAGGATAAGATAAACCGTAATTGCTCAAAAATTTAGAGCAGATACAATCTCCTTTATCTTCTCCTCGCCTTCTTTCGGACCTCGCATAATCAACAAATCGCCTTCCTTTATCTTTGTATCTCCTGCTGGATTATATACCCATTTGCCATCTCTCCTACGAATTGCCAGTATAAACATTCCTGTTCGGGTCTCTATACTCAACTCCTTCAACGTCTTCTCAAATATCTCCTCGTTCCTCACGTCCAGTTTCAATATCACCTCATCCGATTCCCTTATAGAAGCATAAAAAACGGGGTGCAACTGGATATCACGGAGCACCACGTCTGCAATCTCATACGCGGCGTCCGATATTATCTCAGAAGAAATAGCAACGTGGAGCAAACCTCTAAGCTCGTCAAAAGTGCTTTTTTTTGTTATCCCCCTTGCCGCTCCCAGCACCAAAATCTCCAAATCATCTTTCATCCGGTCCATTGACTCTTCCAAATCCCTTACTTCCTCTGCTATTTCCCTGCTGTCAAACATGACCGCGGAGTAAGAGAGACCAACCATCAGCTCCGATATGTTCTTCATATCAGCTATGAGGTCAGCTATTTCTTCGGTTATCCTTTTTCTTTCTCTTGCAACTTCCCTCGCCTTCTCCCTGTATTCCTTACCGGTTGCCATTTTGCAGAAGACCGGGATACCTTCTGTTGGACCGGAAGTGATAATCAAGTCGTCCTCCCTCAATCTCTCGGTCTCATCCGGTGAATATATCCATTTAGAGTCCCTCTTTATTGCCAGTACACTCATTCCTGTTTCAGTCTCGAGCTTTAATTCCTCCAGCGTTTTGTCCTTCAACACCGATGCCGGCTTTATCCTCACGTTTATTACCGCTTCTTCAAAATCCCCCTGGTCGATATATCGAGTTATATCTACGTACTCCGCTATTTTTGCTATATCCCCCGCGGCATTAGATATTTTCTCCGCTGCTGATGCCATTTGCAATATTGCGGAGAATTCAATCGCATCCTCTAAGTTCCTCGCACCTAACATTATCGCTATTCTCACTTTATATAGCAGCGAATGCATCTTTTCCTCCAATTTAAATACCTCTTTCGCTATCTCCGGGTTGCTATACAGGATCGCGGAATAAGCGAGGTCTAACATCGAGTCCGAGATGTCTTTCATCTCCACGAGCACATCCTTTACGTTAAAAGCACCAGCCTCTAACATGTTCTTATCCGCTCTTCTAACCATCTCTTCGCACGATTAAGCGCATCAGGGTCTGCGGATAGGAGTTTTAGACGCAATTTGTAACTTTTTCCCTCCCCTTCCCTATCTACGTATGGATAAGACCCTATCTTTACATCTGCAAACTCTTTTACCGCTTCATTCAGCACATCCAATATCTCATGTTCTGATTTATCAGTCATTATCCACCCTTCTTTTCTTATTCCTCTATCGTCACGAAAGAACGAAGCAAAAACAAAATCCGAATGGCAGCTTTTTATCACTTCGCTTATCGCTTCCACATCATCTCCTACTACCATTATCTTCTCAACGGCAACGCCTTGTGTTGAGAGCCTCTTTGCAAGCCATGTAGAATTGGTATCTACAACGTCCCCGCTTAATATCTCATTCCCAACGCTTATTATTGTAGCGTTCTTGCCTTTCATAGCGCTAAAACTTTTTTTGCACTCTATTTTTAGATTATTCTTTCACTTTGATAAACTTTTCGGTTTAAGGTTATATCTATATCAGCACCCAGATTGCTTATATCCTCAAAAAAGGCAGGATAAGAAACTCCAGCACATTCGGCTCCTTCTATAACTGTTTCTCCGCTGGCGGAAAGAGCAGCAATAGACAAAGCCATTGCTAACCTATGGTCATCATGCGAAAATACTTTCGCAGCTTTTAACTCTCTCCCTTCTATTAACAACCCATCTTCCTGCTCTTCTATTCTCACACCCATTTTTCTCAACTCTTCAGTCAAAAACCGCAATCTATCGGTCTCTTTATATCTCAGATGAGCAACGCCTGTTATCTCTGTCGTGCCTTCAGCCACAGCGCCCACTACCGCAATTGTCGGAACTAAGTCCGGGTTCTCTCGCATGTTCACCTTTATGCCTCTTAATCCTGCTTCTTTTATCCCTTTTACTTCTACAATTCCTCTTCTCTCATCCCATCTTATGTCCGCTCCCATATCGTTCAATATTTCCACTATTCTGGAATCACCCTGTGCCGAAGGGAACAAATTACTAATTTTTAATTCAGAATCCGTGAGTGTGGCACCCGCTAAGAGATAAGAAGAGGATGAAAAATCACCTGGCACTGTAAACCTTCGTAACTCGTATCTTTTTCCTCCTTCTATCTGGAAGGAATA
>JAODGL010000016.1:0-4193 GCA_025464585.1 Methanosarcinales archaeon | reverse complement strand
CGCCATCGCATAAAGAAGAAATAGCGATGAAGAATCTTAAGGTAGTGCCGGAGTTTTCGGCGTTTATCACATCTTCGGGTGTCTCTGGTTTTCCTTCTGTGCCTTCTATCGTTATTTTTCGCGATTTCTCATCGTAATCTACAACAGCTCCAAAGGATTTAGCGGCGTTAATTGTGGCTTTTGTATCTTCGGAGATAAGGGGATAAAGAATATCACTTTTCACCCCCAGTGAAGCTATTGCAATGGCTCTATGCGTGTAGCTTTTAGAGGGAGGTGCAATTATCTCGCCTTTTATCCTCGACCTCCGCACTATTGCGTTCATGCGTCTCTTTTTCTGTTCTATTACAAGAAAAAATAAATTATAGACACAGATTAACGCTATTAAAAATAATCAACGAAGCGGCTGAGCCTTTGGAGACTAAGGAGGTTGAAGAGAGGGCTAGGAAATCTATAAAAGATGCAACCAGAACTAAGGTATACCCCAGATTGGGTAACTTAAGGGGGAAGGATTGATAAAGGGAAAACTTGTGGGTCTGGGGAAAGGGGTTTGGATATGGTGGAAGAAAAATATTAGGAAATAAGTATGCTTATAAAGATAGTTTATTATGATGAGGGAGATAAAAAAGGGATATGAAGGGAGGGATTATTATTCCTTTATCACTATCCCCGCTTCACCTAATTTTGAGGTATTTATCGGCTTTGGGGTATAGGAGGGCATTGGCGTGGTAGGCTTTTCAAATTCTTCTTTTACTTCAAAAATCCATTCGGAATCCTTGCGCACCCAATAACGGTTATCATTTTTCGTATCGCGTAATACCGGCGTCCTATCAACTTCTTTCCCTTCGGAATCCTTTAAAATTATAGATTCATCTTCGTTGTCTAACCATTGATAGGGTGGGGTGTAGATGTAATAGGCTCCGGGATTAAGCATGGTTCCTTCCGGGATTGTTTCGGTTACAACTGAGCCATGCGTGGTTTGTAAAATCCAATTGCCTATATTTACGCTTTTGTTAGAGGGATTGTAAAGGGTAACCCATTCGTTACCTTTATCGCTTCCCGCGGGGTTTTGGTCAAAGGCGTATATTACTACATCGGAAGAAGCGGATGCAGTTGCTATTGCTATCCCTGTGAAAAGAAGCGCAAAAACATTTCCAATTAATAGACCCTGCTTTTTGTTCATTATTACTAAAATATTTGGATGGCATGTTTTTATATTATTTATCTAAAGTCAATAGAAAAAATGCTCCACACGGAAAAAATAGAAAAACTTTTATATATACTTTATGCCTAATAATACTAAGCAAGCTTCGCACTTAAGTACGGGGTATAGTGACTTAGAGAAGTGGCATATATAAAAGATAAGAAAATGAAAACAAAAGGAGGTGGAAATAGGTGGGATTGTTAGATAAATTGTTTGGCAAGCGTAGGACTCCATCCAGTGGCTCTCGAGGCGAAATTAAGATTGATGATCTTCGTACGGCCGACGAACGGGAGAAGGAAGAGAAACTAGAAAGGCGGGCACGAAGAAGCTTGGGCGGAGAGGATGAACAGATTGCCCGTAAACTTCTTTCTCTTATCCGGCAGGCTGATTCCGAGTATGATGTGGACCAGGAAGCATTTAAGAAAACAGAGACGGAGATCAAGGAAATTGGGAAATATCTGTGTTCGAATGGTGGAAGTGATCGAACGTTAAAAATTGCCTATCGTGTTCAGGCACTTGGTGCAAGTGTTCGCGACTTAGAACGCTACTGGGGAGAGGATTACATTTGTGGATGGATGGACTAAAGCTTATTAAGCGAAAGGAAGGGGAAATGTCTTTCTGGAAGAAATTATTTAGTGGAAAGAATGCGGTTAAACCATCAGTGACGGTGATGGAAGGAACTGGCAAACCTCTAGAATCATTAGGAATTCTAGAATTAGGGATTTTATTCGATATAGACGAGCTAAGTGGAGGCTTCTACGGCAATAAGGCATGGAGAATATTCATGAAGAACTGTAACTCTAAGAAGCTTTGTGATAGTACACTTTTTGAAGGCGATACCTCTGGGACATTAGCAGGTCGTGAAAGAATATTTTGTATCGCAGTGCAAACTTTTGATTCGAGTAGTATTATACATTTAAAAGAATCATTCAAGATTTGTCAGGAGAAAGGGCTTTTGCCACCAGATGGGCGATTTATCGAAGGAAATGTAACCGATACTAATTCTCTGCTTATACGAGGCAGAATTGATTCAATCGGTAGATTTGTAACAGATAAATGGACCAGAGTTGATGAAGATTTATGTAAAGAGTGCGGTTGGGAATATGCTCCGTTATAAAGTAAGAGAAAAACACAAAATAGCGGATGCCCTGCAATTCATTGTATGACGGAGTGGTCTGGGCTTTAGAGGGTGGTGTGTATGCAGGTAGAAAATAACGAAACAAAAATCAAAAGGAGATACTGAAAATGATTGAAGCATTAGAGAACATACTATTATGGCTTATAATCGGTGTCCTCGCCACATTGATCGGAATATATCATGGAGAAATTATTTCAGTGATTATAAACATTTTAAGATCTCCACGCCTTCAAACTAGAAAATGTGGTATAATAGGTATATATGAAAATAGGCATACTTTAAAAGCAAGAAAAGCAATAAAGAGAGCGATTAAAAAGGCAGATGGAGAAATATCACTAATAGGCGTTGCATTTCCAGATTTTTTTAGACCTGGGAGTGATATTATGGAAATACTTGGAAAAAAGTTGGAAGATCCAACATTTACACTTAGGATTCTATTATTGGATCCACATAAAGAATATGCAAAAGAGAGAGCAGGAAGGGAAAAAGGGGACTTTACAATTAAGGATATTGAACAATCGATACTGTTTTTGGAGAAGGTTCATACTAGAGCAAGGATAATAGTTCATACATACAATATCCCTCCCATAGTGTATGCAATAATTACGGATAAATGCATGTTTGCTGAGCAATACCTCTATGCTTTGCCAAAAACGGACTTGGCATGTATGGGCGGTCAAGTGCCTTTTTTAGAGTGTAAAAAAGATTCCGATTTCCGTAGAGTTGTAAAACAACACTTTGAGTATATGTGGGATAAGGATAAATCAGAGGAAATAATTAATAGAGGAGGAACGTAATACAAAACATCCATTTTACAAAATGCTTGCCATAAACTAATACACACCAACGGATGCACCCGAATTCATTCGGATGTGGAGAGGTTGGGGCTTATATAGGAACAACAATATATCAAAAAACATATCCCTTTTTATATCAAAACGTCGATACTTTATAGGTGGGAGCGAAAAATGGAAATAGAAAGATATGAACCTTACCATATTGGCATTAAATTCGAGCCGGGACATGATCTTGGCAGGTTATGGAGTAGAGTAAGAGAAGCATTGAAGACACGTGAATATTATATACCCAATGCGCCACAATTTGAGTCTCGTGTTGGAATTGTGCCTTCAAGAGCTGTTATGGGTATAAAAGGCAAAACAAATGTAGAGCTTAATTTTGCAGCAGGTGCACTTAACGTAATTGGAGAAGAACCAAAAGATGTAAGTACGATATTCAAAGAAGTCGCTACTGACGTACTTCCAAGTGAGGGGTACGACATGGATGTTGTTGTTTCTTTCTACGAAATTATTGCAAATGTAACAGTGAAGTCGGATAGAGAGCCAGTTGAAGTTTTGAATGAATCTGCAAAACTAAATTTGGAGCCTTTAAAAGAACGTAGAGCGACCATAGCCGGGTTAAAAATTAATAATACTTTTACAATGAGGGATAAAAATTATCTTACCGAAGTAATCATAGAACCGAGTCGAAGCAGCCCTCGTAATAGGTTTACAGTACATCTCATATATCGCTCTAAGAATATAGGGGAAATTGGTTCCTTTCATGATAGCGTGGATAATTTAATTTCTAAAATAATTCACTCATTAGGAGCATAAAATAAAAATGGAATTGATGTCTCTCCCTGCTACCAGAGATAGGGATATTGAAACTGAAGGAGAAAGCACCATTAGAGAGGGAAAGGGAGCAGTCTATCGGGACATTGGAATAGCTAAAAAAGCTATAAGTCCTCTTGAAGTTGGAGAATATCAGATTTCAATAATTCTTGATCAAATAATAGCTAAGAATATATTTGAAATTGAAGGAACAGAGGATCTTAATAGGTGGGAAAAAGAGCCA
>JAODGL010000017.1 GCA_025464585.1 Methanosarcinales archaeon | reverse complement strand
TAAAAACAGATTTTCTAAAGGTAAAATTACCCTCGCTGGCAGTTCTATCTTGCTAACACCTTTTGGTGAGCTTATGGAATTTTATGGCTTATCAGAAGGGGATATACGGAGGTTCATGGAACTATTAAGAATGAGTGGAATCATGTTTTTTGATATTGTTCCGGCTCCGGTGGTTGAGGAGGAATTTATGGGAAGTTTAGTGCCGTAGAGATATGAAACTTTTTCCCAATATTTTATATTAAACCGAAATCCTTAATATATACACTATTCAAAAGTTTTATTAATTTTGCAGGAAGAAAATATGGGCATCAAAGAATGCGAAGAAGAGGAAGGAACTAACAAATTTGTCAAAGGAAATAGAAGAACTGGGAGGAGCAAATATAGTTGTAATTCACGGTAAATCAGCCGAATATTCTGCGAGACCCGCAAAACCACTTAAATATCAGGCGTATAGTGTAAATTTCACATTAACAAACCCACCTTAACTCTCCTTTTGCTCACCACCTCACCGGTATCATAATCAACAACCTTAATCTCCACCTCTTCCGGCGGTTCTTCAAATTCCGACAGCCAGCTAAGCCTGACCACTTCTGCCTTCCCTTGCGCGATAGTAATAACATCCGATCTCTTATTGTTCACCTCGATATACACCCTTCTTGGCTCCACATCCAGCTTCTCAAAAGATGTGCTGAGCTTTATCAAAACTATCCTTGATGTTATCGGCTCAGGATATTCCACACGCACTTTGACCTTTTCCTTCGTCTTCGCAAGTTTTAGACTCACAACAGGAACAACCGTCTCTTGCAAACTCAGTCCCCCATGAACGAATTCAGGTGCTCCTCCTTGCACTGCAAAGATAGAAGTTCCAGCAGGGAATCCAAGCAACAAATCGCCACTAATACCAAGCGCATCCGCCTTAGCCACAAAATTACCTTCTGATGAATTGATTGCAAACCTCCATTTAACAAGCTCCCCTTTGCAGGGCACCCTTTCTGGCTCCTTCCTAACGTAAAGGAATCCATGGTCTCCACCGAGAACGACACTTCTAAAACCTGCCTCTCTGAGTTTCAAAATCCGACTTGAGAGTTTTCCAACGATTTCAAAAAGATTTTGAGGTGCTATATCCACGATTTCCCCAAGCCGGTCTATTTCCCTCATCATTACAACCAGAACATCTGCTCCTGGAACATCCATTGATTCAAAGTCCATTACAGATATTCCCTTTTCTTCGAGATACGCAACTCGCTCAGACTTGTCTGAAACTGGTCTGTCCCCTATCAAAACTTTAAGCGAGTTGTCATAAGCGAGGGTGAGTTGTGCATCAGGGAGCAATGCAGCCATTCCTACCTCGGTTATACTCGGCAAAGCACCGTAAAGCCACTCTACTTTTACCTCTTCCACACCCGTCTGCAACTTCTCTATGAGTATTTTTGCAAGGTCAAATCTAAAAGCATCGGTAAAGAATACAGCAACGGGTTTCTCCGCTCTTGCCACGAAAGACCAGAAAGAAGATAGCTTCTGCTTCCATCCATCCTTCTTAACCGTCTCCAGTAATCTTCTATTCACCTTGTCGAGGTAAGTTTCGTAAGCGGCATAAGCTGGAGATATTAATGATTCTTCACGCCCGAAATCGAAAGTAGAAAGTTCTAAGACCATGCTATCGAACTTCCACCAGCCTGATACATATTTATCAATAATCTCGTCTCTGTTCAATTTTTCACATTCCTTTAAAGCTTCTTTACAGCCTTTAAACAACCTTGAGGCAATTAGAATAGGCTTCCAGTATTTTACATGCATATTCTTTGCCCAGAAAGTATCAGCTCTTCTCTCTGCTATTCTCTCTATTGAATCAACCTTATCCCCATAATTCTCAGGATTTGTTGAACTCAGAAGCTCATCAAGAAAAACCTCATCAATTTCCGGGAACGTATCGACCGGAAGCAGTGCTTCATTCAGTTGCAGATGTTCTTTGATATTTATCTCTCTCCCAACCTCATCTACTACCGCTGCCACGTAAGATTCTCTAAACCGGGCATCGCTTCGCCACCTCCTTAGAATCGAAGAGATAATCTGTTCCTTCTCCGGCTTCGGTAGCAGAGTGAAAATATCCTTTGACTGCTCACCTTTATAAACGAGTTCGCCGAAGAGTAAGGTTTTCAAAAGTTTATCTCGCACCTCTTTCGCATCCTCGCTCTCTACCTCCACAAATTCATTTAGTTTTTGTAGCCAGAAATTGTATATTTCCGCCTCTTTCAGTTCGCTGGCTGTTTCTCCCGGCTTTACAATAAACATTATTACCGCCTCCGCTTCATCCCACCTCGACAACTCAAATGCAATAGCGAGAAGAGAATCAACTATGAGTTCTGCTGTTGGCTCCTTTTTACCTATTAAAATGTTCCAGTTCTTGACGAGCTTTGAAGAGTTCTTCTCCAGCGCTTTAATCAGCTCCATGTTTAGACTCAGCTTACCCTTTCTGAGCAAGACTTCAGGCAAACTCAAAACTTCCTTATCGCCGATAAACTCCCAGTCCTTGAGAAAATTCGTTTCTTTCTCTGGAATATAAACAACCCATTTCTTATCGAATTCTGGGTCTTCATCCTCGAGCTTGAACCTTAAAGCTAAATAGCTACCTTCAAATTTCAGCAGTTTCGCTCCTCTCGGCACCACTTTCTCCACTATCGGCTCGAACGATGCGAGCGGGTCATACCAAACGAACAACCCTTTCTGGAGCTTTTGCTTCACTATCTCTTTAAGCCACTTCTCAAGTGTCATCCTTTCACCCTATCCGCTGTTTTTGGCATTACTTCCGCTTGTTTCAGCGGTTCTATATTGACCCTTACTCCATAATCCCTTTCAGGCTTGTATCCATTTTCCGTTATTTCTTTAACCTTCTCCTTAACCCAGTTACTTTTACTCGTAACTTTTAGCTCATGCGGCTTTAAAAGATTTCCAAAAGCTTCATCTAACGTCTTCAATTCTTCGTGTTTTGTCAATGCGGATTCAAGTTCGTTCTCCACTTCTCTCTTCTCTTTTCCCTCTACCTTAGATAGCGTGGCTTTAATATTTTCGACCTCCATTCTCGATGCTTCAAACACGGGCTTGAGGTAAAGCTGTCTGACTTTTGGAATAGTATCCCCATCGAGCTTGTGCCAGTAGCTAAAGCAACTGAATGCTGGCTTCGTTCTCCCTTTTCCATGCCTGAGCCTCTCACTTGAAATCTGCCATATAACAGGACGCAGCCGGTAAAGTGCTGTGTGATAGTCAAAAAATTCTTTTGCGAACCAATCCTCAATGCTCATTTTCAAGACCTTCGTCAGTTCTGTTTCTATTCTGTCAAGATTAGCTTCGCCAAATTCGTCAATGAGCTTTGTTATTGCCCTCGTTGCCATTCCCGGCTCTTTCCGCGTTCCCAAAAACATGTCGCTCACCGGGACTATTCCATCTTCGTCTTCTTTCATTACTTCAAGCCCGAAATAAGAAAGCAATCTCTTTATGTGCTCTTCTGCGGGCATGACTTCATAACGGTTTTTTTCTTCTTTCTCCTCTTCACCATGTTCAGCAGTGGAAAGTTCCTCTTCGATAAGTCTTCGGTCTTCTTCTGAAACGTCGTAGATGCGATAAACTTCATCGTCTATGGCGTTCTGAATTTCATCCAACCTTTTTTTCAGTTTTAACTCTCTTTCAACGCATTCGTTGGCTAAAGCGATGATACTTGCTTCTTTTATCCATCTTTTGCCTTCTCCCCTTATTTCCTTCACAGAATCGGATTTACACCACTCAAAATCCCTTGCGAGTGGATGCTTTGTTACAGGTTTCCAGTCATGC
>JAODGL010000081.1:13422-13951 GCA_025464585.1 Methanosarcinales archaeon | reverse complement strand
ATTATTTATTACTTCTTTATTGATTTTATCGATTATTTTATCCATTTTATGTTATGCCCCTCCCGAAGAGAGCCAATCTGCACATATAATCGTCTTCTCCGTTTTATACCCCGACTATACCCGCTGCACCCTGCCACCGCTCCGGCACATATTCCTGAATGAACCTGCTGCTTAACTCCGTGTGGCTCCCGCTCGCTCCTGCACCCTGCCAGAACTTGCCTATATCGTGTAATAACGCCGCAAGTCGAATTACCTTCTCTCGCATTTGGGATATAGTAAATAAGACAAAGCATCTATATAAGCCTTCCTGTATTTATTATCTATTTTGATACATGACCAAAATTTCTTTTGACGTATTCCCGATTAGCTTCACACGTGCGTAAAAATGAAACTACGTAATGCGCTCCCGGAAGATTTCGATTTCGTATTGAAATTAACTCGTGGGAATATGGAAAGAATCGTTACAAAAGAATGGAACGCCGATTGGGAGAAGGACGTTGAACCTAATTTCGTAGATTTGTGGAAAAAT
>JAODGL010000081.1:0-13346 GCA_025464585.1 Methanosarcinales archaeon | reverse complement strand
ATTTTTACATTTTGCACTGTTTCAATGCTTCTTCCCTTATTCTTCTTGCTCGCTTCTCTCCAACACCAGGAACTCTCTCCAACTGCGTCACATCCGCTCTTGCCACTTCTTCCGGGCTTTTAAACCCTGCGGAAAACAATCCTCTTGCGATTACCCTGCCTACGCCTTTTATAGACACCAATCCAAGCAAGTCTGTTTTAATACCATGTTTTATCCTATCCTTCAACACGCTTAGCTTCGCATGCATGTTCGCATCTCGTAGATACGCAGCTATTCTCGACGCTGCATAGCAAATCCACTCTAAAACGTAGATATTATTGTGAATCTCTCCGGGGTATATACCGAACTTCGCCTTCAGCTCTGGATACGTGAGCTCATCAATCCATGCATGCGTGACGAGCGCACTACCCAACGCATACGCACTGTCATACACCCACTCAAGATTATCGCTAAGACTGCTTGCTATTTCCATCGCTTTCTCTGCTTCTTTCAACCTCAGCGTAACTACCTCCTCACATCTGCATAAAAGGAGCAGGAGATCAAAATCAGATATTTTTGTATTCCCCTTCTTCTCAAGCTCGGTTAAAACTTCTATCCCCCTTTTTAGCTCTAATGCTGATTTCGTGGACAAATACAGCCTGGAAGAGAGCGCTCCAAATCCAGTAGCTCTTATTTCACTTCCTTTTATCTTTATGAACCCTTCCTCTGATAATTCCGCCAGTATGTCTTTCATTTGGGCTTTTACGAGTTCCATTTGTGCATGGTTTTGAAACGCATAGAAGGTGCTACTAAGAAAATCGAAGATTTGGTCTGTATGATGCGCACCACCAACGATAGTGGCGAGAATCTGCTCTGTCATCGCGTCTGCGGAAAAACGCGATTCTATCCCTTCTAATTCACCATTTATGTAAAAATCCTCTATTTCCTCGCACTCATCTTCGCTCCTTGCCACTATCAGCCCTATTCCATACTCATCATATTCTGGTCTCCCTGCACGACCAAATACCTGTTTCACCCAGCATACTGACATCGGCTCATTGCCTCTGCCAAGTGTGAAAAACTTATAATTCCGGATTAAAACCATTTTTGCAGGTAAAGAAACGCCCATTGCCAACGTTGGCGTACAGCATATCACTTTTAATATCCGCGCTTTAAAACTCTCTTCTATCGCTCTCCTCTGCTCCGGATGCAGCCACGAGTTATGGTATGCAACGCCACACCTGACCATCTCTGCAAGGTCGTCCACACCAATGTCCACGTGCTCTGCGAGCTTAGCCAGCTCCTTATTCGCCATTTTCAACTGCGTTGCGATTTTTCTTGCAAAAGATACCGAACCTCTTTTTGTATTTACAAACACGAGGACCTGTGAACCTTCCTTTGCCTCACGTACCACTCGCTCTATTATCTTCCGGTCATCCTTTGCCAGGAATACCTCCTCTTTTAACGGCACTGGTCTCCATTCGGAACGTATCAAAGTCGCATGCAGCCATTCCCCAAACTCCTCCGCATTGGGTATCGTTGCAGACAAAGCAATGATTCTGGCAGCACGATTAAAGCTCATGAAGCGCGCCATTGCTCCTTCCAACCTTGGTCCTCTCTTCTCGTCTCCTATCACATGCACCTCATCCACTACGAGAACCGAAATCTTTCTTAACCAGGCAGGCTTTATTCTCGTTAGAGAGTCCAGCTTTTCCAGCGTGAGAATTATGATGTCATAGCGTTCAAGATATCGCGATGAGCTTTCATAATCGCCCGTTGATATACCAACTTTTGCAATAGAGTGATACGTATTCTTAAAATTCAGATATTTCTCGTATGCTAATGCATTTAGAGGCACGACATAAAGGCATTTTCCTGAATCACGCAAAATTGATTTTAACATCGCCAATTCCGCTAACAGCGTTTTTCCACTCGCAGTGGGAGAAGAGATGACGAAGTTTTTATTCTTATCGAGCAGACCTGCTCTTATCGCATCCTCTTGCGGTGGGTAGAGCTCTACATCGCGATCGCCGAAGATAAAATTCAGCCCTTTTTCCAATTTTAAGTCTGACAACTTCATTTTCGCGAAAATACCAAAATCTATCCAGGGATAGAATTACAATAAATATATACTACTTCAACCTTTTCTATTTTAATTTAATTAATTCCAAATCAAAAAAGGAAGGTTTGGTTCGAAAAATGGCAAGGAAGCAAAAGAGAAAGAAGGGGAAGAAGACGAAATCTGCCGGCAGATTTGGAGTGAGATATGGACGGAAAATAAGAAAAGCCGTTGCAGAGATAGAGGAGAAGACAAGAGCCACACATAAGTGCCCGAAATGTGAGAAGAATTCAGTGACCAGGATAGGCACAGGTATATGGAAGTGTTCAAAATGTGGCTTCATCTTCACCGGGGGTACCTATGTCCCAAAAACTCCAATGGGCATTACAGCACAGAGGGTGATAAAGAGGATGGAGGAAAGAGGTGAAGAATAGAGTATGGGATATTACTGCTTAAGGTGCAAAAGGATTGTAGAGATAAGCACTGAATACCAGGGGGTAAGATGCCCGTATTGTGGCTATCGGGCATTGAGAAAGGAGAGACCAGAAGTGGTAGTGAAAAAAGTAAAGGCAGAGTAGAATGGGAATCAAAGCGGAATTTGTGCTTGAGGATGAAAAAGAGGCTATAAAGACGGTGTATGAGTCCATAAAAGAAGAGAAAGAGAATAAGACCAAATTAGAGTACAAAGATAAAGACAGACGCTTTTTTGTTGATGTCGCTCTTAAAGGAGATAAACTGACTGTGTGCATAAGTGGCGACGATATAGTGAAGGTGAGAGCAGCAGCGAATACTTGGCTTCGGTTGTTGAAAATAGCAGAGGAAATGATGGAGGTGGTAAGAACTCGTAACCGGTGATAGACAAGGCGTTCGGAACTACTGTTTTAGCGGTTATTTATATATATAATAACAACATACTAATTAAAAAATGAAAATATCCATGGACATCGAACTAAAAGACATCCCGGGTCAGTTAGTGCTCGCGTTGAAGCCGGTATCCGATCTTGGCGGGAATATACTCAGTGTACTGCATCAAAGGGATAAAAAGACACCTTCAGGCAGAATACCTGTTCAACTAACATTTGAGATAGAGGAACGGGAATTGGATAGATTAGTAAAGAGGTTAAAGGAGAGAGGCGTGAACGTGGTGAGAATAGGGAAAGAGCGACTGAAGGAGTCTATGGTAGTTCTGCTAATCGGACATATAGTGCATTCTGATATAAGGGAAACGATAGATAGTATAGACCGCACGGGATTCGCGGAAGTGGTGGAGCTTTCTCTTTCTATGCCCGGCGTGGATAAGAAATCCTCTGCCTCGGTTACGCTCAGCGCAGTAGGTAAAGAAGAACTGAAAGAAGCTTTGGGTATTTTAGAGCGGACGGCGAGCAAAAAAGGCATCATGGTTATCTCGTCCATTTAAGCTGGTTTATGTTTGTGGGAATAGACCATGGGACTGTTGGAATACGATTTGCAGGCTTAAAGGAGGAAGAAGGGGCAGTAACAATTTTTGAGCTGTCAAGGAATAAAGCGGCTGAGATAGACTGTGAGGAGCTAATAAAAGAAGTAGAAAAGGGATTGAAGATAAAAACAGAAGAGATAGAATTGGTTGCTCTGACTTATTCGATGGGCGACGGCTTTTCCACGATAAAAGATATTAAAAAGGTGCGGAACAGAGGAGTAAGAAGTGAAAAAGGGGCGGGTGCAAGAACTGGCGGTGGTACGAAGGTGTTCGATGCGATAAAGAACGCAGGTATTCACACGATAATGATACCGGGGATACATGCGGGTAGTAAAAAAATAGATTGGAGGTTAAAGTTCTTCTCACATTGTGCAAGTCCTGAAAAGGTGGGCGTTGCATACCACATCTATAAAAAAGTTTTCCCGAACTTCATTTTCGCGGACATCAGCTCTAATACCGTTACGATGTCCGTAGCGAGAGGAATAATAATAGGAGCAATAGATGCGTGTATCTTCGCTCCGGGCTTGTACCAGGGTCCAATTGACCTTCAGCTATTAAGAGATATCGAAGACAGGGAGGTAAGTGCAAACGATGCGTTCTCAAATGCTGGCGTCTTGCGGAAGAAATGGACGACACACGTAGGAAATGAGGAATTGGTTATGGGCACTCTTTCTTTGTTTGCTGCGATGGAAATTGCGGCGATGCAAGTTCTTATGACGGATTACGGCGTAGGTGCATCAGCCTGTAAAGTCTTCTTAACGGGTTCTGTGGGCGAAAAAGAGGAAATAAAGCGGAGAATAGACAGGTTCTTAGACATCAAAACCGAAACAATAACAAGGTATAGCGCTGCAATAGGGTGTGCAGAAATTGCAAAGGACGTTTTTTACGGCGAGAAAGACATAATGGGGATAGAAGTGGAACTATAAACATTGCAAAATGAATTATTCTATGTCGAGCAGCCAGGGCTCTTTTAATCCCGCAGGGCAATTCAACCTCATCGGGCACTCACCACAGTTTCTATCCGGTCTGATGCAACCAGCAAGCTTAGAATATGCGAAAGCAAGCCTTGCTCCCCCTTGCTTGACTTCTCTAAACTTCTTCGCTGTCTCTACTGCGTGCTTTGATGCCTCCATTGGATAGTAACCACCCCACCAGACGTTTTCAAGACCTGTTTTTAAGACTGCCTGCCCGATTTCGTCCATTCTCTTCCTTGTGGGTCCGGGATGGTAATACAAAATATAGTTAGGTCTGAACGGTATGATGCGTAGCGGTACTGATGTATCAATAGAAGCGAGGAACTGTGCTATCTCTTCTATTTCTGTATCGTTTATCCCAGGAATCACAATGGTTCTGAATGCACGTATCTTATCTCTACCATTTCTGATGAGATATTCAGCATTGCGCAGAACCGGCTCGACCGGCGCTCCTGTTATCGCCCGGTGCGTCTCATCACTAAACGCCTTTATCTCAAACGTGACATAAGAACAGAGTTCTATGATCTGCTGAAGAGTCTCCTGGCTTGCGAATCCGTTTGTAGCAAAGCCTACTCCCAACTCAGGCATCTTCTTCCTCGCTTCTTCCAGCACTTTTGCAATATACGGGAAATGTATTGTGGGCTCCCCGCCGGTAAAACTTATTTTATCCACGTGCATCGCTTCCCCTTCCGGTGACTTAATCCTGCGAATTGCCTCTGCTGCGAGTTCTCCCGGGTCTATATAACCGCGATAGAACCAGCCACTACCCGGATATTGTGAAAGCCGGTAGGCATTGCAGTAGATACATTTGAAACTGCACCCAAGCATTGTCACCGAATAACTCTGCAGAACCTGCGCGAGGTTACAGTAGGCTATCTCGGGCATACCAACACCACAAACTCCTGATTCCCCTTCTACACGGTTAACACCACATCGCCACTCGCATAGCTCGCAGTTTTTAAATCCTCTCGTCCATTCCTCTGCCCTATCTTTCATTTTTTACTTTCTTTATATAATAGATCTTATAATTATAAAGATAGGATACGCTCAGGTGAATAAAAAATATGGCACGTAAAAATGCGCTAATCGCTCTGCTTTGTATCATCTTGATCCTGTCCACTTCCGCCTCTTTCTTCATTTATCGACAGCAACAGCAAGCAATAGAAGTCCTGAGTAATAAGTTAATAGAGAAAGAGAACGTCATCCAAAAGCTTTCTGGTGCGGGAAAAGAGAGTTCGATGGTCCCGCCTGGAGGTGAAGGAGTCAGTTCTGCTAATATCGTTGCCGTTAGAAGTGATAGCCGCCTTGGCGTGATAGGCAGGGTGTATGTAGAAGTAAGAGAAGGGAATGGGCGTGTATTGGCTGATACTCACCCTTTTGTCGAGCCTGATACACAATACTCAGCGAGAAAAGCGGTAAAAGTTGCTGAAAAATTCACAAATAGAGACGTCTCTAACATGGATATTATCATTTCTTTTGACGTGAATGGCACTTTGATAGGAGGACCCTCCGCAGGGGCTGCTATTGCTGTTGCGACGGTTGCAGCGATAGAAGGGAAGAACGTGCGCGAAGATGCTGTTATTACTGGAACCATAGAAGAAGGCGGGCGTATAGGACATGTAGGGGGAGTGTTTGAGAAGGCAAAAGCAGCGGAGATGAATGGCATGAAACTCTTTTTAATGCCGGAAGGTCAGGAAGTTTACGAGGAGAGGATAAGAAAGGAGAAAATATTTGGGTTCACATTCGTAAATGTTTATTCCTCTCCTGTGGACCTTAAGGACTATATGAAGGGAAAGATGGAAGTAGAGGAAGTGTCAACAATTGATGATGTGGTTGCGTATATGATTTTATAATCACACAAAATGGCCCAAAAAGCGAATATCATTGCAGTAGCAGGAAAAGGAGGCACTGGAAAAACGGTGATTGCCTCGCTAATACTAAAATTTCTAACAGAAAATGGGACGGGCAGAGTACTTGCGATAGATGCCGACCCGGCAACATGCCTTCCAAGCACGCTGGGTGTCAATATAAAACGGACAATAGGCGATGTAAGAGAAGAGATAGCATCGCCTTCTCAGGTCTTCTTCTCTGAAAACATGCCCACGGACATGCTGATTGAGTATAAGATAGAGGAGATAATGGTGAACACACCGCGGTTCTCGGTATTAGCAATGGGTCGTTCCGAAGGTCCCGGCTGTTACTGCCTGATAAACGACATGCTGCGGCATTTTATTGATAAGTTATCAGCTCGGTTCCCTACAATTTTAATCGATTGTGAAGCCGGATTGGAGCATTTAAGTCGGAGAACGACACGCGATGTGGATACCATGCTTCTGGTGAGCGACCCTACGAAAAGGGGGATAGACACGGCAGCGAACATAAAGAACCTTGCAGAGAAGTTGCAGATTAACTTCCGGCACGTGTATCTCGTGTTGAATAAGGTTACCGAGGATGAAGCGGTGAAGAATGCTCTGGATGAGATGGTAAAGAATAGCGGAGTTGAGCTTATAGGAACGGTTCCAGAGGACGAGAACATACGCGCGTTTGATTTGGTTGGGAAGCCGATAATAGAACTGCCTGAGAATTCTAAAGCGGTGGTTGCAGTGAAGGAGATATTTGAGAAGGTTTGTGAAAATCAATTGGGGGAAAATTAATAAGAATAGGGATTCTCCTGCTTATGAGCAGATTCTTTTTTGCCCTTCCATCAGTCCCAATTATTTATGGCTGTATAACGAAGGAGAAGATTGCTGATTAGCCGATAACAGCTTTTGAAAGTGCTTTAAATTCAATTGGTGTGTCCTCTTTAGTAAAATACAGGACTTCTATTCCTATAACTTTCTCATCTTTGTCCTTCTTTAGAATAATACCATCTCCCACCTCCTCGCATATACACTCTCTCTCCGGGTCGTCAAACCAGATGTCCAATGTCTCCATTTCTTTGTTATGGATAATAATCAGCTTTTTCTCCATATCTCCTCTCCTTCCTTCACCCTACTGGTTGTATATGTTGTTATGATGAACCCCTCTGCATTTAAATGTTTACAAACCACACAGATATACTTTTCTTTAGACCATCTATAGTATAAATGCACACTTTTGTCCTTCCTGCTCCTTCTGATAAAATCCGGGTCTTTTAAAGTCAAAGCTACCGTCTTTTCTTTACCTTTCATAACTGGATGCTTTATCGTTACTATAAATTCCCAATATCTTCTTGTTACTTACTCTTATTTCTTTATCCAGGGGTGTCGTTACTTTGAAGTAAATCATACGTCCTTTCCTACATTAGTGGATTATTTTTTTTTCCTTTCAGGAAGTAGGAGGAATAGAAAGAAAAATGGAAACAAAAAATAATCATGGAAAGATAGCATTCGTGTCGGCGTTATTTGTCACTTCGGTATTTGTTCTTGGAATAAAACTCTTGAACCCCACGCCAATACAAATATTCGTAGAGGGAAATAATATTGCAGTGAAGCAAATTCCAGGATTCTTCACATATACTGATGTGGTCATCCTTGTCATCGCTTCTCCTCTGCTTGGCATCAGTGGAGCGTATCTGTTGCTCTCCGTTCCAGCAGAAAAGCCCGCTGCTGGGGATGCCGGGAGAGTGATACTGGCGGAAAGGAAAAAGAGATGGGGCGAGATATCTAAAAGGCTGAAGAATGACGAACTCAAGATATACGAAACGATTCTCGAGTCGGATGGAATTATCGAACAAAGTGAGATAATGGAGAAAAACGGACTGCCAAAGGCGAATGTCAGTCGCGGTCTGGATTTGCTTGAAAGTAAAGGATTGGCAGAGCGAAGGAGGAGAGGACATGGAAATGTGGTTCTGTTGAAGTGAACATATAAAAATAACTACGAATTGATTCGTAGCTTACACAAATCTTATATAACTCCTCTTCTTCATACTTATCGGAGGTAAAAAAATGCAAAAGAGTAAGAAGATATTGGCTTCGGGCTCTGTATTGCTTGTGGCGATGCTGGTTGGAGCAGCGATTACGAACGCCATTCCTGCGCCGATGCCAATAAAGGTGGTGCGACCACCACAAGTATATCCCGAAGAAGTAGGTGCATACGCACGAATAATCTCCTACGACAACTTGGCAAAGCCTGGCGAGACGATTGTCGTTGAAGGAAAGGTGCATAACGACGGCAACAGTGAGATAACCGTTGAACTCGTTCCTGTTATGCGAGAGGAAGAGGAATATTGGCATAAGTATGGGGGAAACGTGATAAAACCAGAATGGGTATCAGTGAGTCCGAGCGAGATAAATCTGGGCGCTCTGGAGTCTGCAAGCTTTGACATTTCAGTGAGCATACCTTCTGATACAAAGAGCGGGTATTACAGCGGGATGATTGCGATAAGGACAGACAAATATCCTGAACGAATAGAACATTACAGCGTTCAGGTGTACAAGCCGCTGGAAGAGCCGATAATAAAAGAATTCAGTGTCGCTCCCAATTCAACGAAGATGGTGGTAACAGTGAAGTGGAACAGGGATGAAAAAAATTTAATCTCAACGGAAGGAACGGTGGACGTGCATCTCTTCGACCCTTATGGTAACGAGGTATCACAGCATACAAAAATGACAAGGATTTCTGGATACGTTGATGCTCTTAGCTACGCACTTAAGTATGGTATGGAAGGAGACGAGGAGACGGCAAATGTGCATGTACATGGACAACAAGCGGCGATATATCAGATAGAGAACCCGGCAAGTGGCACGTGGGAGCTCGAAATGAAGCCGGAGGATGTGATGCACTTCAACTACGACATCGTGGTGAATCCAATAGAAGATATGAAAATATGAAATGGAAGGCTCGGGCTATTTTGAATAGGCAGGGTTATTTTTATTTTTTACTTCATCTTTTCATCGTTATTATCTTAATTTTGTCTTTTTCCTTCCAATATAATCTATGATGAATATAGCCAGTATCACAAACAGACACCCAAATAGGAACCATAAACCTGGATGAGCGAAAATATCAAATTCAAAACCCACTTTTGGTATCGGCGATGGCACTATTTCAGGCATTGGCGTGGGTGCGGGTACTGGTCTCCCTTCTTCCACGGGTATTGCAGACCTTGTGACTTCTCCTATTGGACCTTTCATCTTCATCGTTAAAAATTCTATTATCCCGGAGCCAACCACCGCAAAGAATATTACCGTCAAATACCTCTTCAATGCCGCGATGACCTCTTTTCTATTTGTCTTTTTAGGAACAATAACCACGAATTTACGCTCCGGTGCGTATATCTTCACCTGTTTCATCTTCTCGCTGTATTTCGTTCGTGCTACCTTCACCAGTCCCGCATCGCAGAGCTTATCAAGATTGTATTGCACGGTGCTTAAAGGAATGCGGAGTTTCTCTGCAAGCTCGGATGTTGAAAGTGGTTCGGATGCGATAGCTTCTAAAATATTCCTCGCAGTGTCGTTAGAAATAATCTGTGATATTTTCTTTGAGTTTTTATCGTTTAGAGGGAGGATTAATAGCTTTTCATCTTCGATACAGGCATTTTCATCCGTTCTGTTATTGATATTGTTCATGGAATTCATCAGTTCTTATTTTTGTTTTTCCCTTTTTAAAGCAATCTATAACTTCAATTTGATTCGTAGCTATCGTAAATGATATAATCGAAGAGAACAGATGGTTTTATAGGCGATGAAAATAGAAGGGTATAAAAAAATAGCGGTTATTGTTGTGCTCTGCGTATTAGCAGCTTCAGCGGGTTTTATGCTCGCTTCATTACCGCAGGGTTCAAAGGGTCCGGGCTCACACCAGAAAGGGTATCCAATGGGAGAAGGTGGCGGATTCGCACTACCAGCAGGGCTTCCAATGCCCACGCCCGTACCTCGTGCCGCACCAGAATCACAATATACCAATGCATATACAGAAACCAATAGAAAGATAATTCAACGTGCTTCATTGAGCATCGAAGTAGAAGACTTCCAGACGAGTTATGACGCCGTTATTGATATTGTAGAACGCTCAAATGGGTTTATCTCGGATTCGCACTCCTATGTTACCAATACCGGGCGTAAGAGGGGTGATATTACAATCCGGGTGCCAGCAGATAAGTTCCTCACAGTTATCGCAGAGATAGAGCATGTTGGCGATGTAAAATCAAAAAGCATAACAGGAGAAGACGTTACGGAAGAATATATTGATTTAACGGCAAGACTTAACAATTCGGAGCGGCAGGAGCAGAGATTACTTGAGATTCTGGACATGGCTAACAATACAAGGGAGGTTCTTGAGGTTGAACGTGAAATATGGCGTGTGCGAAGTGAAATCGAACGGCTTACCGGCAGGATAAAATATCTTGAGAACCGTGTCGAACTCGCTACGATTTCGGTTTCGTTATATGAGCCAGAGCCGATAACGCATAGCTGGGGGATACGTGGTGCACTCCGTGCTGCATTCTGCGGGTTTGTCTCGGTGGTCCGAGGGCTTATAATCCTCATAGGATACGCATTGCCAATATTAATTCTGGTTGGTGCCGGATGGCTGGTCAAAACGAAGTTGATGCCGGGATTGAGGAGGAAAAAGGGAGGAGAATGAACAAAAAATTGCTCTTTGGGATTATGGTAATCGTTATGGCTGTTGTGGCTGGCTGGTTACTGCTTGGCTACCCGGCTGAGGTTGTTGAGTATGGAGGTAGTGAAGACATTGCCCGGTATCAAGTAGAAGCAATTTCCGCCTGGCAAGATGGTAAGGAACAGGTTATAGCGCCTGAAGACCCAAAATACGTTGCGATGGAGAGAATCCTCATCCCTGCTCTCCATAAATTGAATCTCCAGGCAAGATGCGTCTTCAGTGAAGCCGACATCCAGGAAATAAAACAGAATGACAGAGTTATAGAATTAATCTTGAAAGAACCTGCAAATATTACAATCTCTCAGTGGATAGAGCCGGAAGAGAGGTATCATATACCCATTGATGAAAGAGGATATAGAATCCTGGAGAATGTGAAAACAGCCCTGTTTATTCTGGAAGATAATCAGGACAGGGGTTTAGAAGCTCATATTTTGGTGGGTCATGAAGCTGAAGGAAGAACAGGTTATACCTGCTGGGCGATACAACCGGAAGGGGGCACGGAATTGGATAAGACATGGATTGAGCAAATCGAGAAAACTTTGACGTCAGGCTCAGAAGATTTTTGTGGCTGGTCCACCTATGGAAACTGCTCTTCTGATTCTGATTGCATAACTGGAGGGTGTTCAGGTCAGGTATGCCAGTCTAAGTACGAAGAGACGGTTATCACCACCTGTGAATGGCGAGATTGCTTCGATGCTGGTAAATATGGCTTGGGATGTAGATGTATTGATGGTAAATGCCAGTGGTCAGAGACCGAACCTGCTAAATAAACGCCTGTGAGGATGGACATCTCGCATTTAAATTTGACACCACAACCTGTGAATACTTCATTTACATGGGAAACAAAGCCAAAATACTTCTGAACGATTCTCATCTAAATATTGTTTTCTGGAACTAAAGGATATTTTCCCTCCTGATGCAGCTAACGCAGGAGATCCTGGTATTGTAATCGCGGGAACTATAAAAAATGAGTACGATAGAGATTATTACATCTGTATGGCTGCACATGCTTTTAATTCGGAAGGAGAGCAGATTGGAGGCAGTATTGACCCGGGTCCTATATGCGGCATGATTGCTCCTTATGTTAAGAGCGGCAAAACAGAGGATTTCGAGCTGCACCTGAAGTATAGAGAGGATATTGAGAGTATTGAGCTTTCTGTCGGTTGTGTGAGCGAAATACCACCACCGTAGGGTGGTAAATAGCTATTTCAAAAGAAAGGAGGTGATAAATTATGATGAGAAAATGGAAAGTGGGTGCGATAGTTGGAGCGGTGTTACGATATTGTTCATCGTTTGGGCTGCTTTACCCTGGGTAGAATATTCTAATGCTTATGATAAGGGAATGAAATACGCTAAAGAAGGAGTACGTTTAGCCGGGCATGCTTCGTATGAAATTCCTTTTAATTGTGAAGAAGCGGAGAGATTGAGTTTGTATGCATCCGAGAATTTCTCACTTGCCCATTCAAAGTTTGAAGAAGCTGCTGAGGTAGCTAAAAATAATCCCATTAGAGTGCACCTCGTTGGGTATATTCACCGTTTTCTGAAGGATGAAAGAGCAAGAGCAGGAACAGAAGCAGAAGAGATGGCAGATCGCTCATTAAATTGCTCTGAACTCGGCTTGGTCATGCATGATAAGATCAAATACATAAAGGAGGGCAAATACACGAAGGAAGAATAGAAATATCTGCACAAGGAGATATCACAGCTTACCTCCTCAATCTGGTCAAATGCAAATGTATATACCGTGATAGGAAAAGGAGAAGTTCAAATTGTATGCCTTCTATTTCCATTTATCTCATTAGGAAAATGGATCATCGTTGTAACACTCATAGGATTTCTAATCGGCTATTTTATGAATGGACATGAATCTGTCTTTTCTTTTATAATTGGATTTGTAATAAGTATATATTATGTAACCTTTCATGAGTATAAGTATATGCACATTCCAAAAGAGAATCATCTTCTTTTTTTACTTGAAACGTTTTTTATCCTCTTCGTATGGGCGGGGTTTGGCTTTGGATTCACCAGTTACGGTGCATCAGTTCTTGGAAGGCGGGTAAGAGAAGGGGAGAAGCCATTCTTAAGTAAGAAAGAATTGATTGGCGTAGTAATTATGTCTATCTTTGCCATCTGGCTCGTATTGATAGGAATTATACTCATTCCATACTATCCGCCAAGACTTCATCCACAAATCTACACCATCTTTGGCACTTACGCTTATCTAATTATACTCCCATTATGCGGAGGTGGATGTGAAGGACGTGGGAGAAGCGGCTGC
>JAODGL010000109.1:1366-27287 GCA_025464585.1 Methanosarcinales archaeon | reverse complement strand
GGGTTTAATCAAAATCCCAAAGCTCAAAACAGACTTGCTAAGGGTTTTTTTGAATTTAGATATTTGAATTTGTTTCCGTGGGCTCCGTCCACGACCCCGCAAGCCCTGTAAGGGCTTATTTGGTGCTTGTGATTTGGGATCTTTTCCTGCTTTTTGCATTTTTCAATTTGCATTCTGCATTTTGCATTTCATATCTCCACCCTCTCGAACAACTTCTTCGGCTTTCTCAGCTCTTGCCCACTCTTTATCGGCACCATCATCTCATCAAGCTTCACAGAATGCACATCGCTCCCCATTCCCAATTGCGACCATACTTCTGCCATCTTATCCGGCATCACTGCTTCCATTAATATGCAAACCGCTTTTATTATTTGCAGTACGTTCTTTACTATTTCTCCACACCGTTCCCTGCCTTTTTCGCCCTCCTTTATCAAATGCCAGGGCTCTTCTCGTTGAAAAAAACTGTTTCCAAAGTACGCAAGCATCATCACCGTATCCACGAGCTTTTTGAATTCGTATTCCGCCACCGCACTTATCACTTCCTCCCTCGTATGCTCTATCTGAGCAAAGACCTCTTCTTCTATCTCGCCTTCGGGAACCACACCGAAATTCTTATATGCAAATGAAACAACCCGATGAACAAGGTTTCCCAGAATTGCTACTAACTCGTGGTTCATACGGACATAAAAAGAATCCCAGGAGAAATCCAACTCCTTTGTGTGGCTTGATTGCGCAACTAAATAATATCTTAACGTATCAGGATGGAATCGTTCTAAGAACTCTGTCGCCCAGACCACGTTTCCGCGGCTCTTTGAAAACGTCTTTCCATCTATTTTTACCATACCAGAAGCAACAACGGCATCAGGCAGTGAATAACCCGCACCTTTGAGCATCGCAGGCCAGAATATGCAGTGATGGTATATGATGTCCGTACCGATGAAATGCACAATGGTTGCTTTGCTCTCCTTCCAATACTTCCTCCATTCCTTCTCATCTCCTCCCTTTTCTTTTATTAACTCTTCGGTAAAGGAGATATACCCAATAGGGGCGTCAACCCAGACATAAACGACCAGATCATCCCTGCCCGGGAATTTAACGCCCCATTCCAGATTCCTTGTGACACACCAATCGCGCAGTTCCTTCCTCGTCCATTCCTTTGCATAGTTCCTTGCATTCAGAGTACCGGCTAAATTGTCCAGGTATGAGATGAGGAAATCAGAGAAGGCGGAAAGTTTGAAGAAGAAATGTTCCTGCTCTTTGAAATCCGCTTCGCTTCCACAAATCTTGCATCTCGGCTCTATTATCTCCCCGGGCTCGAGATGCTTACCACAGCCCTGGTCACATTCATCTCCCCTCGCAATAGCACCACAGTAGGGGCATTTTCCCTCCACATATCTATCTGGTAGGAACCGTCCGCAGGTATTGCAGAATGCCTGTTTTGTTTTCTTCTTATACACGTATCCATTCTCTATCAACTTCTTTACTATCTCTTCCGTCCTCCTGTGGTTGCTTTCCGAATCAGTTCTTCCATAATAGTCAAAATTGACGTTCAAAGCTTGAAACATTCGTTTGAAATGCTCGTGATATTTCTCCACCACCGCCCGCGGTGTGATTCCCTGTGCTTCTGCACTCAGCACAATCGGCGTTCCGTGCGTGTCAGAACCGCTAATAAAAATGACGTCATAGCCCATTTTCCGCAGCATCCGTACGTAAATATCCGCGGGGACATAAGTCCTGAGGTGCCCTATATGACATTCTCCGTTAACATAAGGCAGAGCAGAGGTTACCAGAACCGGCTTCTCGATTGCGATTTTCATTTGTTCATTTTTTTATTTACAATCTAATAAATAAGTATATGTTTGAAGGTGCAGGAAAGGGGATAAAAAAATGAAAGCAGAAGCGAAAGAAGAGCCAGGAGCACTAAGACATCAGAAGTGGAATAGCGCGTGAATAAAAGAGAACGATAAAATTAGCCCTCTTAATCTGTTTATTTTTATATATGAACCCCAGGATAAGGACCGATTATCCTCCACATCACCGTGCTCGTGATTGCACCAACCACTACCATAATGATGATATACACGACAATCGCTACGACTAGATATATAATTCTTTTGTCTTCGGGCGTCTCCATAAACACTGGTAAGCCTAAATACAGGATGTACAAGCCATAAAGAGCTGCCAGGAGGACCAGAAACGAAATTGATGGTAGTATATAGAGAATTCCTGCAAGGAGTCCTGGTGTAGCAGCGTATGCAACGAGCTTTATCGCTTGTATCTCATCTTGCTTCGATGAAAAACTCGGTGCCAGCATATTCATGATGTATCCAAAGATGATAACGCCGATTATCGAGAGCACGTACTGCATGAAATTTTTCGTTTTTTGCAAGTTTCTAAAAATCGAAGCCAATTTCTAATTCTTCGATATATTAACAACTTGTTTTATTCAGCTTAAACCCCCAAAACCATTCTTAGCGTATTTCTCACCGCAGGAGCGAGCCCAATGACGAGAATAGCCAGCAGAACGATGTTTTTCAGCTCTCTGTCCTCCTCGTCAAAGTGCGTATCCAGCAAGTACAACACGGGGATGAGTATCCCGAGCTTGAGCGGAAGCATTCCGGCTGCGGAGCCCGTGTACTTTACTATAATGCCTTCTATCACGTGCTTCCCACTGTAACCAAGTAAATCAATCCCGATAAATGAAGAAGTAGCATCAAGCAGATGAGCAGCTAAAACGGCGATATTCAACCTCTCTGTTAGAAAATTCAGACCGAATTTCGCTGCAATTCCGTATATCATGAGCATTATTACGCCCGAAATGCCAATAACAGCAAAAAGAACCCAGGGTAAAATTATTTCTTCTCTCCTTAATAGAATGGTCAGGTTTGCAAAGAGCCATAGCACACCGACCTGAGCAAAAATCGCCAAATACCTGAAATCTGAAACCTGAAATCTCACACCTGCAAGTATAGCAACGCAGCAAAAGAATAGCAGAAAATAGATTAACGGTGTGATCAGCATGTAGCTTACAGGTGGAGAGAATAACCTCGCATCTTCCATTACCCTCAGGCTTGCACCAACAAAGATGTAAGGCGATAAGGCTGCGATAAAACGCCCATCTACTTTTATATCGAGCTTCTTTAATATTTTTAACGCCAAAAAGAGGCATAATATTAGTAATAAAGCCCATGTTATCGTATTTACAGGATTGTACCCGGTGTCATGGGTTATAGGATGGACGTAGTATGTGTAGATAAACTGTCTTATCGGTTCGAGCATAAAATGAAAGTTTGAAATTTATATTTAATTAAATTTAACTTTAAATTTAACTTATAGTTCACTAAAAATAGAGGGGGTGATAAAACCGAGTCACGCACCCCGCACTAAAGTGCGAGGCATGAACATGCCTCTGCGTGATTAGGGAGCGGAAAAAATGCAAAATACGCAGCAGTTGGGAAGAAGCATCACACCCGCGGATGCTGCTCAAGTCCGTGGCTCTGTGGCTACACGGTTAAAAGCTCTAAGGGGTAGGAGCGGTGCCGGTAGTGTAAAAACTCTTCCCAACAGTCCCGATGAGCACGAAACTCCGAAGAAAGGAGGACAGGACTTGAGAGTCCCTGTCTTGAACATGCGTGGTGAGCCGTTAATGCCTACCACGGCACGAAAGGCACGAAAATTGTTAGAACAAGGCAAAGCGAAAGTAGTAAGCAGAACACCGTTTGTTATCCAGCTACTATATCCGACGGGGGAAAATAAGCAGGATATAAGTTTGGGTATAGACGCGGGCTATGCCAGAATCGGATACAGCACGATAACAGCAGATAAAGAATTGATAGCAGGTGAGCTGGAACTGCGAAACGACATAAGCAGGCTATTGGAAAAGAGGAGAGCGTATCGTAGAGATAGAAGAAGCAGGAAGTGGTATAGAAGACCACGATTCGATAACCGAAAGAGAAAAGACGGTTGGTTAGCACCGAGCCTTCAGCATAAGTTTGATAGCCATATCAAACTTGTCGAACGATTAAAGCGAATATTACCGATAACGAAAGTGGTAGTAGAAGTAGCGAGTTTTGACCAGCAGAAAATGCAGAATCCGGAGATTAATGGAGTGGAATACCAGCAAGGCGAGCTGCAGGGCTATGAGGTAAGAGAATACTTACTTGAGAAGTGGCATAGAAAATGCGCTTACTGCGGCAGGACAAATGTACCATTAGAGATAGACCACATCATACCGAAATCACGAGGTGGTACGGATCGTATAAGCAACCTCTGCATTAGCTGTCACGAGTGCAATCAGAAGAAAGGAGATAAGACAGCAGAGGAATTCGGCTATCAAAAGGTGCAAAAACAGGCTAAAGAGCCGTTAAAGGCAACAACGTTTATGAATGCGATCAGGTGGAAGCTGGTGAACCTTTTTAACTGCGACTGGACTTACGGCAGTGAAACGAAATACGAGCGAAGAAAACTCGGATTAGAGAAATCACATGTAAACGATGCATTTGTCATCGCAGGAGGCAATACACAGAAGAGATGCGGGTATATCTACAAATCGAAGCAGGTAAGGAGACAGAACCGCAGTTTATTTAAAGCGAACCAGTTGAGAGGAGGAATGAGGAAAAGGAACACGATAAAAGAAGTAAAAGGCTTCAGAAGGTTTGATAAAGTGATGTATGGGAAGACAAAATGCTTCATATTCGGATTGAGAACACGTGGCTACTTCGATCTAAGGGATATAGAAGGGAATAAAATTGGCAGAGATGTTAATTATAAGAAACTAAGATTAATAGAGAGGTCAAGAGGGATGATGCAGGAGGTGAGAAGTGCAATTCCTCTCCGGGTTGAAACCCGGAGTCCCCTTGCACAATTCTGATGGATAGAGCGGAGAGAGAAGAAATCGTAAAAAAATGCACAGAGATGCTTGAAAATATGCTACAAGATATTACGATTCCGAGAAACATAAGAAGATCGGCGAGCGAAATAAAGAATAAGCTGCTGGACTGCAATGAGTCACTGGCAGTGAGGGCAGCAGCGGCTGTCTCCGAATTGGAAGAACTGACCAACAACCCTAACATTCCCGCTCATACAAGGACGTTGGTATGGAGTATAGTGAGTCAGTTAGAAACCGTTTCCGTTGAAGAGTGAATTATATTTTAAGAGACATGATAACAATAGCGATTGCAGGGAAGCCGAATTCAGGTAAATCCACCTTTTTTAAGGCTTCTACACTCGCAGATGTGGAAATAGCTTCTTATCCGTTCACCACTATCTCGCCAAATGTCGGGATAGCATACGTAAGAGTAACATGTCCTTGTAAAGAGAAGGAGATTCAGCAGGCGATAGGTAGAGAGTGTGGAAATTGCATAAATGGCGTTCGCTTCGTGCCCGTGGAGCTCATGGACGTTGCGGGACTGGTCAGGGGTGCGCATGAAGGAAGGGGATTGGGAAACGAATTCTTGGATGAACTCAGGCAGGCGGAGGCGATAATACATGTTCTCGATGCATCAGGCGGAACAGATGCCGATGGAAATGTAGTAGGGATTGGGAGTCATGACCCTCTCGAAGACGTTCTCTTTTTCCAGGCGGAGCTGAATGAGTGGGTGCGTGGAATATTAAGTAGAAACAGAAGGAAGCTGGAGAGGAAAGCGGAATTAGAAGGTACGAAGATTGCGAAATTGCTTTCCGAACAATTAGCTGGCGTTGGTGTAACCGAAGAACAAGTAAAAGCCGCTATATCGGATTCTCTCGTCGCGGATAAACCCAACATGAAGTCATGGAACGAGGATGAGATGAAAGATTTAGCTTCGCACCTGATAAAAAGGAGTAAGAAAATGATTATCGCTGCAAATAAAGCTGATATAGCACCGGAAGGGAATATAAGAAAGTTGAAGGAGCTTGAAGATAAGGGCGAAGTGGTAATCCCTTGTTCCGCAGAAGCAGAACTTGCTTTGAGAACCGCGGCAAAGAACAAATTCATAAAATACCTGCCGGGGGATACGGATTTTGTAATTTCTCATGAAGTCACGGAAAAACAAAGAAGAGGGCTGGAAAGGTTACGGGAATTAATTCAAGACTATCGCAGCACGGGAACCGGGGTACAAGCAATAATAAATCGTGTGGTATTCGATTTGCTGGACTACGTGGTTGCGTATCCAGTAGAGGATGAGCATAAGTTCAGTGACGCCACGGGAAGAATACTACCAGATGCCTTTCTTTTGAAGACTGGTAGCACAGCTAGGGATATGGCTTTTTCCATCCATTCTGATATTGGTAAAGGCTTTCTTTATGCGATAGATGCAAGAACAAAGCGAAGGCTGGGGGAGAAATACGCATTGAGAAATAATGATATAATAAAGGTGGTATATCACTCAAGATAAAACGACCCTTGCACCCACATCCGTTATTCTGCTTCCTTTTACTTCTCCAAACTCCTTCAACGCTTCACTCTCGCCAATAACAAAGACCGTATCACCTATCATTGCTGCACTGGCAACCTTCCCTTCTGCTTCCACTGCCTCTATCGCATCCCTGCATTTATCACTTATTACTTCACTGTGCAGCGAAAATTTCCTTGAGACGAGCATGAAATTATCTAAATTCGGCTTCCTTATCAGCTCTTTCATTGCTTCCCTACCCGCTTCGTTTATCCCTCTCTTCATTGAATCATCCATCAAAACGGCTTTTGTGGGTCTCTCTCTAAACACCACGTAGCTTATTTTCTCTCTCCTATGCGGTATCCTATCAATTATGCCTATTCCTGGTGGACCCGGCTTCTTTCTTATCACCACACCGCCGCAGGTCTCAGCAATTACATCCCCCAGGCCAGTATTGTTTTCCACTTCTGCGAGATGAGCAATTTGCGCTACCTCGTTTGATGTCATGTCAAGCGATAAAAGTGCGTTTAACGCAATAGCAGTGCTGAGCGCACCAGCACCACTTGCACCAAACCCTGCACCTACTGGCACATCAAAAACCGTTGATACTATAATCCCGATCTTGTACTTCCCTGCTAAACTCTCAACCACATATTTAGAGGTATTTGCCTCTGCCTCCACGCCATTTATTTCTATCTTTGTCTCCTTATGGGAAAGGTCTTCACTGAGAGAAACTTCAGTCACACAACCCGCTTCTAATACAATGCCACCTCCTACCGAGCCCTTATACAAAGGATTTTTATTATCGCAGATTTCAAAGAAGCCAGTTATATGCGAGGGGGAAAATGTTTTTATCTTCCTTGTATTCTCCATTTTTTCTCCCTTTTTTTTATAAAGTTAGAGGGCGATAATAATTATCAGTGGAGTAGAAATAGAAATGGCGGAGATAATTTGTAGTAGGGTAAAGAGGAAATGTAATCCAGAGGTGTTAGAGACGGTGATAGAGATAGCAGAGGGGATAGCAAGGCAGGGTAGAAGCAAGACGAGAAAAGGCACGCTGTTTGTCGTGGGCGATGAAGATAAAGTATTAGAGAAATCAAAGCCTTTAATTTTAGACCCTCTTGCTCCCTATCCAAAGGAGGTAAAGGACATAAGGGATGCGAATATTCAGGGTACGATAAAGGAGCTTGCAAAGCTGGATGGCGCTTTTGTCGTTAGTGGCGATGGATACGTTCTGTCGGCAGCAAGGCATATCGAAGCAAGTGCCCGGAATATAGACCTCCCAATGGGTTTTGGTAGCAGGCACATGGCTGCCGCTTCCATCTCCAAGGAAACAGACGCAGTCGCAGTAGTGGTATCAGACAATGATGAAGTGGTGAGGGTATTTGACGATGGTGAGTTGGTGGGGGAGATAATATCAGGGAGATGGGATTTGGAGAAGCTAAAGCCGCATATAAAAGGCAAATATGAGAAGATAGTGGAGAAAGACCTTAATTTGTCGATGATTGTGAAGAAAAATTAAAGCCCTCTCCTCCCTGTCCCGCAATAAAGAGACTGCCTCATAATTCAAAATCTCAGCAAAAAGACCTGTTTGTGTTATTCTTGCTTCACAAAGATGGAGTTAGCGAGACGAATTGAATAAGAGACCCTTTTCCAACTCTAAAGTAGAGTTCGTAAACGTTACAAGTCATTTTGCCATCTCAATCCTTTTCCTCTTAACCTCTCCACTACAAACTCTTTTACCTCTTTTGCGGTTTCATAAAGCTCCCTTGCCTCATCAATGCTGAGTTCAATACACTCTTCGGGATATCTTATTTCAACAGCGTAAAAAGTAAGTTTAGATATTCCATCCTTATCCAATCTTTCAAACTGCCTATCTTTCTCTATACAGCGGGCTAAAATAGTTTCCAGGTCGTGCGTTTTCTTTACACGCACATCAACCAGTGTTAAATACGCTTTAAAGTACTTTTCAACCGCTTGCTGACCGTGGAAAGCAAACACATCCGTTGGCGCATCGTCAAGTGTTAATAGATATTTAGCGGTTTTTAAGTCATGTTCCGCTTTCTTGAGCCATCTCAAAACTATTTCCTCTTTCATACTTTGATACCTCCCAGATATACCTCGTTAGAAATCGTGTTTGCCACTTTCTTCTCGTTTTCAAACGATTGCTCATCTTTTAAAATTATATCCACGGAAATAAAAGGTAAATAATCATGAAATCGCCTGTAAATTTTATGCCAGAGTTTCTTCTTCTCTTTTAGGTCTAAATTCTTCTTTACAATTATCAGAAAATCCCAGTCACTTTCTTCTTCAAAATCCTCTCTTGCTCTACTTCCAAATAATAGGATATTGGAATACTCAACGCCGGTTTCTTTCAGTATACTTTTCAGTTTTGCTATGACTTCAGTTTCTGTGTTCATTTTATTTCTGCTTCAATGACCCTCACCCACTCATGACCTTTTATATTCTCTATTTGCCCTATAATTGCTCTATCGGTTTTAACCCTCTCCGCAACATCTTTTATCACTTTCAACCTCTCCTCATGCGCTCATTTTATTCAAGTTTTTATATATTTTCTTGTTTGATAATATGAAAGAAATATGGAAGTAACCATTATTTATTTATCTCTTTATATACTTACTTGCATGCACATGTCCACCAACACGAGTATCCATGCATCAAAATTCATATCGCACCCACTCCTGAAGGAAGGATTGGTAGAGAGAAGGAAATATCAAATATCCATAGCCGAAGAGGCGAAGCGGGAATCTTTGATGGTTGTATTACCTACTGGCTTGGGTAAGACAACCGTAGCTCTTTTGGTTATACTTGAGCGGCTGTCGAAGGGAAAGATTCTTTTTTTGGCTCCTACCAGACCCCTGGTCGAGCAGCACTCGGCGTTTTTAAAAGAAGTGCTGACACTCGATACTTCTCTTATACAAACTTTCACAGGCACGGTATTGGCAGATAGGCGTGAGAAGCTATGGAATGCGGCAAAGATAATCGTGTCCACGCCTCAAATAATCGAGAATGATTTGTTGAGTAACAGAATTGACCTCACCAATGTTGCTCTGCTGATATTCGATGAATGTCACCGTGCAGTAGGGAACTACTCGTATGTTTACATTGCGGAAAAGTATGTGGAGCAGGCGAAAGAGCCGCGGGTATTGGGTATGACCGCTTCTCCAGGCAGTGATAAGGCGAAGATAAAGGAGATATGCGCTTCTTTGGACGTAAAAAGGGTTGAAAGCAGGACTGAATATGACCACGATGTAGCACCCTATGTATTCAAAAAAGGCTTTGAATGGCGTGGCATAGACGTTCCCGTAGAGATAAAGAAACAGAAGCGAGTATTAGACGAGGTATTAGAAGAAAGAATAAACGAATTGCAGAAGCTGGGATTTATAAGAAATAAAAGAGGCAGGGAGATATCAAAAACGGAACTTTTGAAGTTAAGAATGCTAATAGAAGCGCAACTGGCGAAACAGAAGCATGCGGACTACTACAAGGCGTTATCTTTGCAAGCAGAGGTAATGAAGATAAAGCATGCGATTGAGTTGATAGAGACACAGGGCATTTTCGCATTGCGGCGATATTTTGACAGGCTGAGGACGGAAGCACAATCAAAAGGAGGAAGCAAAGCGGTAAAGAGGCTGTTGAAGGATAATAAATTTGTGGAAGCAATGTTCGCGGTTGCATCATACGAAGGAGAGCATCCAAAGCTGAACGCACTGGTAGAGATACTGCGAGAGGAGATCCGAGTTAATCCGGACACGAGAATAATTGTGTTCACCAACTATCGAGATACTGCGGAGATGATAATCTCGGCTTTGCGTGACTTGAATACAGAAAAAGAGGGGATAAAGGCTGTTAAGTTCATCGGGCAAGCGTCAAAGGCGGAAGATAAGGGCTTGAAGCAGAAAGAGCAGGTAGAGATAATAAATAAGTTTAAAGAAGGTGTTTTCAACGTTCTTATCGCTACTTCGGTGGCTGAAGAAGGGCTTGATATTCCTGCAACGGACCTTGTGCTCTTCTATGAACCCATTCCTTCCGCGATAAGAAGCATACAAAGGAAAGGAAGGACTGCGAGGAAAAAAGTAGGAAAGGTAATCGTGCTTATTGCAAAGGGAACGAGGGATGAAGCCTATTACTGGCTCAGCAGGAGCAAGGAGCGAGAGATGCGGCGGAGGATAAGCGAGATGCGAACAATGGAGATGAACGGAGAAGAAGAAGGAGGAGGAGAAGAGCCAAAGCAAGGGTTGGCGGTGGCTGCGACGGCGGAACGAAAGGAAAAAGAGGAGCAAAGGAGGATAACCGACTTTGAGAACGAGGTTGAATTAACCATCTTTGTGGACCAAAGAGAGACGAGGTCAGGAGTAGCAAGATTTCTGCAGAAAGCTGGTGTGAACCTGAAATTGCGTAATTTGGGGATTGGAGACTACATAGTCTCAGATAGAGTTTGCATAGAGCGGAAAAGTGCAGTAGATTTTTTGGATTCGCTGGTAAACAAACGCAGGAATTTGCTCGAGCAGATTCATCGAATGAAGAACGAGTATGAGAAGCCTTTGCTCGTCATCGAGGGTGATTCGATTTATGGGCAGAGGAATGTGCATCCAAACGTGGTAAGGGCAGTAATGGCTACCATAGCCGTGGATCTCTCCGTTCCTATCATACAAACGCGGGACGAAGCAGACACGGCATCGCTGATCTACGTGATTGCAAAGCGGGAGCAAATGCCGAACCCCACGGAGGTGAATCCACATGGTAAGAAGCCTTCGGCTTCGCTGACGGAGCAGCAGGAATATCTCATCTCTGCATTGTCTAACATCGGTATCGTGACGGCAAGGAATCTGTTAAGGCGATTTAAGACGATAGAACGTATTTTAACAGCCTCAAAAGAGGAGCTGATGGAGGTTGAACATGTGGGTGAGAAAACAGCGGAGCATATAAAAGAGGTGTTGAGTAAGGAATATGAAGGGTGAAAGTAGCAGACACAGCCCATGTAGAGGCATCAAGAGATAGCTTGCCACGCACAAAAAATCCAAAAATTTCCTTTTTTTCCCTTTTTGGGGGATAAGAGAGCGGAATGATACGGGAAGGTGAAGAAGATGTGGGTAATTGACATATAGCGCTGTTGATAAAGAATCCTCATATTAATATTTCGCCAGTCAACCAGCTCAAAGGCAATCCTCTTATTTCCGTCCACAAAAGGATGACCCTGGACAAAATCCCTTAAGATGAGAGATGCAGCGTCAAACAGGTCTGTATCCTCTTCTTTTATTATTTCACTCTTCACACGTGCTCGTGAACTCAATCAAACCTTTATTTAAAATGCCAATTGCACCTGCATTTATAGAAACGACGAAACAGGGATAACGGTTGGAAGGGTGCTGCTTACAAAGGCTGGTTATGGGGAGAGATGGTATTTGCACCATCAAGTTTTCATCTATGTATTAAGCAGGTAAAAGGCATGAAAATAGAAGGAAAGACTGCACTTGCCATGGTTTTGTTTGTAGTATCCGTGTTCATGGTCATGTCAAAGTTCATGCTTCCTACGACCATTCAAGTGCTTATCGAAGGCAGTCAATCTTTATAAGGAAATCCCAAATGTGTATACTGTTTTGGATTGTATAATAATCGCAATTTTTTCTTTCCTGCTTGGCGTCAGCGCTTTCTATCTGTTTATCACAGGAATACCTGCTGAGGATTTCTTCCAGTCGCTGCTTGCAGTCCTCTTCCTCTTTATACCGCTCATATAGCCCTTGATATTCCCGCACCAATCTCTCAGAATGCTCTGTGATCCTCCTGATCGGGTTTATGTTATATCCTTCGTTGTGAAGCGCAGCAACTCTGGAGAACTCCTTGAGGTAGCGAGCAATGGAGTCCGAAGAATGCCTTGTATTTCGTTTTATATCTGTGAATTCATACCCTTTCAGGTATAATTCCACTATTTTCGCTTTATGCGATAATTCAAGGGGATTGTCTGGAAGTTATGCGGAGCATTCCAGATAATAGTGTAGATATAACATTTGCCGATCCTCCTTTTAATTTAGGGAAGAAATATACCGGATATAAAGACAACAAGAGATTTAAAACGTATTTGGAGTGGTGTAAGCAGTGGATTAATGAAATGGTTAGAATTACAAAGCCTACGGGTTCTATCTTTGTCCATAATATCCCGAAATGGCTAACATATTAATATTTTGTTCCCGACGAGAGATTGCATAATGAAATAGTGTGGTTCGTCACGAATAATTCGTCGTATTCTTGCTTTGTATAAACGCCCGAAGATGTTCCGTATTTAACGAAGCTATTTGCAAATTCATCCGTACCCCATTTTATCGTTGCAGAATCGTCTGTTATGTTTGTTACGGTTATGTTTGTGATTATTGGCGGTGTGGTGTCGTTTATGAGCTCTTTTGGAAAGATTAATTTTTCATAATAGTAGGAGTTAGCATATTCAATTATCAATCTTTTCGGTGGCACTTCTTTCGTGAAATTGACGGTCTCAGACCCCGTCGGGCTCTCATCACCTCGCCATGCCCCAGAGCCCCCTGCTATATTCCAAGACCAGAGATTCGGACTATCGGCGATGAGAATGCTGTCTTCCGCCAAATGAACAACGTCGACCTCCGAGATAACGAGTATTTCGGGGCTCAATCCCTTTACTTGCGTTGCAGCCCAGTATCCCATCCCCCTGGCTTCACCACAGCCTGTTACCAGGCTGGATGCAAGGTTCAGTTCTGAGGTGGTGGCTAACCTTTCCTCAGGTTGGATTTCCACCAACTGGATATTATGAACTTTGCTCGGCACACCCATCCCCCTTCTTCTTTATTCTTTAAGATACACTTTTTAGTTTTTGAAAGAACTAAGCCTTTATAAATTTTTCGGCTTTTTTGTTACAAATATTTAGGCAGAGGAAATCACGAAATCCCCCTCAATTCCTCTATGAATTCCTTACCCCGAGTCGAGTTCATCAAGGCTCTTCTGCCCTTTTCCCGTTAATATCCATTTATACGGTCTTTTTCCTTCGCGCTTCACTATCTCTTCCTCCTCCAACAATCGTAAGTGATGAAAAGAGGATGGATAACTCATAGCTGTTGACTTCGATACCGCCTTTATCGTGAGCTCATCTCCTTTCTCGCGTATTTCCTCACCTTCATTTATTGCCGCCGCTGCTGCCATCGTCAACACCTCAAGTATCTTTGTCCTCGCTTTTAGTCCCCTTACAACGTTCCTTTTACGCTCCAAGTATGCATTCGGATGATACTTAAATTCTTCCTTTCGCCTTTGCATAAGACTGTTCTTACAAACTTTCTTTCATAAAGAAAGTTTGATTTGTAAAGTAAAAAGGAAAAAGTTTATGGAAGAGATACTGAAGCGATTTGCAAGCGGAGAGATAGATATAGAAGAAGCGTGCAAGGAACTGAAGTTGGAAGGCGTAAGAAGAGTGAAGGATTTTGCAAGGATAGACGTGAACAGGCAGTACAGGACCGGCATACCGGAGATAATCTTTGCAGAGGGAAAGAGCAGCGCTGAAGTGGCTGATATAGCAATGGCACTCGCAAGCAAAAAGGATTTCGCATTGATAAGCAGGTCAAGGGAAAAAGATGTGGCTGAGCTAAGAAAGCATCTGAAAGACCAGAATGGGGAATTTGAAATTGATTATAACGCGGTTGCAAGGACGATAATCGTAAAGAAGAGGGGATATGAGTTTGAAAGGATAGGTAAAATAGGGTTAATCGCAGCGGGAACTGCTGATATGCCTGTTGCCGAAGAAGCGAGGGTTGTGGCTGAAGTATGCGGTTGTGAAGTGATAAAAGCGTATGACGTGGGCATTGCAGGCATACACCGGCTGGTGGGACCTCTTGAGGAAATTATAAACGCTGATGTAGCGGCGATAATCGTGGTTGCCGGTATGGAAGGGGCATTACCCTCCGTGGTAGCAAGTCTGGTGAATGTGCCGGTGATAGGAGTTCCTACTTCCGTGGGCTATGGGCTGGGTGGTAGAGGAGTAGCAGCGCTTCTTTCTATGCTTCAGAGCTGTTCGCCTGGGTTAGCAGTGGTGAATATAGATAATGGCGTAGGAGCTGGGACTTTCGCTGCAAAATGTATACCAGCAGTTTCGAAGAAAATGAAAAGTTGAATTTTCAATCAAGTCATCCATCAAGAGGCGGAGGAGAAAAGTGTGCAGGATGCTCGAGAACAGTTATCCCTTCCATTTTTCTCAACCGCTCTACATTTCTTATATCTATCTCCCTCGCTTTTATCTCTACCACGCCACCGTTTATCGCATCATAAGGGCAAAGTTCACAGCATAACCCGCATCCATCGCAACGCAACAAATCAATCTGCGGGATGGGTGCACCATAAATAGCGTCTTTTTCACATCTATCCCTCGGCTCGCAATCATCACAGCCCCTGCACTTATCCCGGTCTATTGAATAAGGCATTTCTGAGCTCAGTTTTCCCGGTGAACCATCTGTTGGAACGATATATACCGGAATGCAAGCTTTCATGGCAAGGGAAACGACATTTGTTACCAGCGAATCCGCTATCCCATACGCTATCTTTGCAACGGTATTGGAAGTAGCAGGGGAGACAACAACGGCATCGTATTTTTTAAGCGAGAACCGCCCTGCTTTTGGAGAACTTGAACCCTGCTCAGGCTCTGTAAATATCTCCTCCATGTAATCCCCGTTTGAAATCTCCCTCAACTTATCGAAGATGCCGTACATTCGCAGCACTTCCACGCCTGCATTGGAGATGAAAGTAGTGATTTTTATTTCTTGTTTGACACCCCTTTTTATCGTTCTGAAGACCTCAAAGCTTTCTTTAAGGAAATGCCCTGCACCCGTTATGCACCATGCTATTTTCATTTACTTTTATAACCATGTTGTGTTAATCTTGTGTAATCGCGTGGTTTCTACACTCCCTCATGTTTATAGCTTCACTTATCCTCAATACATCTATCAAATATTCACACGCCCGAAATGCTTCCTTTCTATGCTTCGCTCCCACCAGAATAGCAACGATGTTATCGCCTGCTTCCAACAAACCTGTTCGATGTACGATTTCCACTGCTTCGACATCAAACTTTTCAACGGCTTCTCGTTTTAACTTCTCGAGCTCTTTCTCTGCCTTCGTTTCGTCTTTAATTTCTATTTCCAGCCCTTTTAGCTCTTCACCATCAGCCCTAACAACGCCGAGAAAAGACACAATGGCACCTATTTCTGGCTTTTTCAGTTTCCTTACGAGCTCATCAAGAGAGAAATCTTTTTCTATGATTATTTCGTTCATAAATTTAATTAAATAGGAAAAGACTAAAAATAAAAATAAAAATATGAACCTCAAAGCTCTCGTATCACAGCACCGGGAAGCATTCAAGCAGAAAGTGATGCAGGTACTCGCAGCCAAACATTCAATGAGCATGAAGCAAGTAGTAGAGGAGCATGGAGACGTAATTGAGAGATATATTCAAGAAAAATACAAAGGCGTAGAGCAAGCGGTTTCGAAGATACTGGAATTTAAACGCCCTGTTGTATTGAACATAAGACGAGACCCTTGTAGTGACGATGTGTGCATGATTTGTGAGCGAGACCAGCCGAATATCGAGGAGCTGCAGCGATTATATGGCGACAGGTTTGTTTTTTATGCGATTTATGACAGCTCGACAGAAGGCGCTCTCTACCATATTATACATCAGGGAGAAGGTGAGAAGCTGCTCCCTCTTACTGCGATCATCCACAAAGGAGAGGTGAAAAAATACTGGTCCGGCAGACCAGTGGAGGTTGAGGAATACCGGGCGTATCTTGACCCGATAGTCTGACAGAAGATGTTCAATAGATGAGGGGAAAATTCCAAATCACAAGCACCAAATAAGCCCTTACAGGGCTTGCGGGTCAACGGGGCGAAGCCCCGTTATTGGGTATTGTTTGGTATTTGTGATTTATTACCTTTTTTCTATCTTTCTATATAAATCATAGATACATCAGCTTTAGTAAGCATGACCGGACCTGGCGAAGGCAAATTGCCACTGGATGCAAAAGTTCGGCTTAACACCGAAGAACTGGCACACGCAAGTGTTTATATCCATTTGAAGGGTTATTCGAGAGCCACCGTGACGCATCTCGACATCGAGCATCCCAAGCTTAACAGCATAATCCCACCCAAAGCAAAGACATCCAATTGGGTTATAGGAATAGAAAACGGAATACTGATTATTACTACAGAGCAAGATAAGGTGCAAATCATTCATCCCTTGCTCAACAAAGTGCTTCCGCGCGGCGAGAAGACGAGAACTTTAGTCGGTGGTAAATTCGGAGGTATTTTTATTGGTTTCAGGAAACGCGAAATAAATAAACTTGAACAAATCGCAGACCTTATGAGCAAAAGATGAAAAAACTTATACATACCAAAGAAACTATTATTTATAAAAAGAATGAATAAGAATAAGAATGAAAAAAGTAGTGCTTGCATATTCGGGTGGGTTAGACACTTCTGTCTGCATTCCTTTGCTCAGAGAGCATTACGGCTATGAAGAAGTGATTGCAGTAACAGTGGACGTGGGGCAGCCAGAAGCAGACTTAAAAGAGGCTAAGGGAAGAGGAGAGAAGCTGAGTAACTCGTATAGAGAAGTGGATGCGAAAGAGGAGTTCGTGCGTGATTATATCTTCCAGTTGATAAAAGCGAACGGCAACTACGAGGGATACGTGCTCGGGACAGCGATAGCAAGACCGCTAATTGCGAAGCACGTGATGGAAGTGGCAACAGAAGAAAAAGCAGATGCTGTTGCTCATGGTTGCACGGGCAAAGGCAACGACCAGCTCAGGTTCGACGCCGTTTTCAGAACCTCAGACCTGGATGTGGTGGCACCGATAAGAGAAATGAGCTTAACAAGGGAAGAAGAGAAGCGATATGCATCGGAACACGGCATTTACTTTGCCACCGAGAAGAGATGGAGTGTGGATGAAAATATATGGAGCAGGAGCATAGAAGGAGCGGAATTGGAAGACCCTTCTTTCATCCCACCTGAAGAGATATTTCAATGGAGTGTTTCGGCGGATAAAGCGCCTGAAGATGCAGAGGTTATCAAAATTGACTTCGTTCAAGGGATTCCCGTTTCGTTAAATGGGACGAAGATGAGCGGTGTTTCGCTGTTAAAGAAATTGAATGAGACAGGTGGCAAGCACGGCGTTGGCAGAACTGATATAATCGAAGATAGAGTTCTTGGCTTCAAGTCGCGCGAGATATACGAGCATCCGGCAGCTACTATCCTATTAGAAGCACATCGTGACCTTGAGCAGCTCGTATTGACGAGAAACGAGCTGAAGTTTAAGGAATTTGTTGACAGAACGTGGAGTGAACTGGTATATCAGGGTTTGGTCATGGACCCGCTTTTTGAGAGTCTCAATGCCTTTATAGATAAGACGCAGGAAAGGGTAAGCGGCTCAGTGTATATGAAACTGGAGAAAGGGGTTGCAAGAGTGGTGGGGAGAGAGTCGCCAAACGCATTATATTCAAAGGACGTTTCGTTTGATGTGAAGCAAGAACAGAAGAGTGCAGAGGGATTCTCGATGTATCACGGCTTTCAGGCGAGGATTGTGAGGAGATTTCACTGATACGTCTCATAAGTGCTCAAAATCTTGTGGATTTCGAGCAATTAAATGCTTTTTCACTTTGCAATTTCATTTTTCATTGTCAAGCTGTGTGCTTGAGTGGTTTGCCAACCGGTCGTATAGGCACAATATGCAGTCTTCCGCGTTTATTCATCACTTCTGATTCCACACCGTAAACATGTTTTATGTTTTCAGGCGTAAGAACAGAAGCAGGATTGCCCGCGGCAAAAATCTTACCACTGTTCATCATTATTATCCGGTCTGCGTATCTTGCTGCGAGATTAAGGTCATGGATAGCCATTATCGCAGCTATACCCTTTTCTATCACAATGTTTTTTATGATGTCCATCACTTCAAGCTGATGCCTGATGTCGAGGTTGGAAGTGGGCTCGTCGAGCAAAAGGACATCGGGCTCTTGCGACAGTGCACAGGCGATAAAAACTTTCTGCTGCTGACCGCCGCTGAGCTCGTTAATATCGCGCATGGCAAACTCTTCGATGTTTAGCATTTGCAGAATCTCTAAAACCTTTTCTGTGTCCTCTTCACTGCTCCGCCAACTGATATGCGGGCGTCTGCCTATGAGTACAACATCGAAGACCGTAGCAGAAAATATAGAAGTAGTGCTTTGTGGAATATAGCCCACTTTTTTGGCGAGTTCCACTCTGCTCATCTTTTTTATATCTCGCTCATCTAACAGAATACATCCTTTTTGAGGGCTCAGAATTCTATCTATACACCGGAGCAGAGTGGATTTCCCTGCACCATTTGGACCCACCACGCTCAGCATCTCAGATTCGGCAAGCTCTATACAGACATTCTTCAGTATGGGTACGCTTGCATAGCTGAACTCCACGTCTTTTACTTTCAGTTTTACCATTTTACCAATATTCCTTCCTTTTTCTCATTATCAGGTATAGGAACAACGGAACTCCCATGAAAGATGTAATCAAACCTACCGGGAGAATTACAGGTGCTACGATTGTTCTTGCAATGGTATCCGCACCAAGCAAAAGAGCGGCACCGAAAAGACCCGATGCAGGAATTAAATATCTGTTATCCCCACCGATGACCATTCTGCACATGTGCGGGGAAACCAATCCAATAAATCCTATGGTTCCCGTGAAGCATATAATGCCCGCGGTTACAAGAGAAGCAAGTATGAAACATACTATCCTTGTCTGCTCGACGTTTACACCCAGGCTTTTCGCGCGCTCATCTCCTACACCCAGTGCATTCAAGTCCCATGATTTTAGCATGATAAGTGGAATACAGAGGGCAATGATGATGGACATGAGAGAAAGCTTATCCCATGAAGCTCTTCCAAGACTCCCAAACATCCAGAATACCACCTCCTTCACCGCTTCCGCTTCTCCAAAATATTGTAAAATCCCTGTCATTGCAGAGAATAAATACATCAATGCAATACCTGCTAAAATCATTGTCTCCGGTGTTGCACTCTTATATCGCGATAGACCATAGATGATGAAAGAAGAGAGCAAAGCGAAGACGAACGCATTTACTATTATAATATATTTACCGGTGATAAAACCTGCACCTAAAATGATGGCGAGAGTAGCGCCAAAACTCGCAGCAGAAGCAATTCCCAGGGTGTAAGGGCTTGCCAACGGATTTCTCACCACCCCTTGCATTGTTGTACCCGCAATTGCGAGCCCTATTCCAGCAAGGATGCCCATTATGATTCGCGGTAACCTTAATCCCCAAATAACTATCTCTTCAGTTGTAAAATACGTCTGGTAAAATTCCTTTATGCCATGAGACATGATAAAACCAGCATTATGAAAAATCTCAGGAATACCATGCCATATTATTGAATATACCTCAATGACTGAGATCGGGAAAGAGCCAAGCGTTGCCGCTACGCCTGCGATAATAAAAATTAAGACGAGAGAAGAAAGAATAAAAATGATTTTTCTTCCAACAAATTTTTTATATTGCGCTTTTATTTCTGCTCTCTTTGTTCTTATTTCCGTTATTGCCTCGCTGCTTGATGTCATTTTTGTTCACCAAAATAATGCCAGAACAAAGATTACCACCAACATTATTCCAGTTCTAATAGTTGTGGATAAAACCATTATCTGCAGTCCGTTCTTTGGACCGAATATCCCCACATAATATGGTGTCAAGAACCTGACCATTGTTAGGAGACTCTTAAGTACATCTCCAACTAAGAGTGTTAGGATGATGCCCTTACCTGTGAGCACACCTGTTGATAAAATATTACCGGCTACGGTTATAGCAGCAATAAAGCTGCCGAACTGCGCCGCAATTATGCCTATGCCTTCTGGTGGTATCGGGAAATAAGTACTAACTCCGCTCAAATAAGATGCCAGGATGTCAAAAACACCAATTGTGAGTAAGATGAATACGATAAATGTTATTGGTATAGTCATCATTAATATTCTTTTTATCGTGCCCTTCGATGCTTGTAAACTTATTTTTACAGCATTCTTTAACGGCGGGCGTTTTTCTTTTTGGCTGTTTGTATTGCCGCAGTTACTATTCTTCTTAACCAGTAGAAATCTACCAGCCAACATTATGAGCGAAGTCTTTATCAAACCTACGAGCATTAATACGGAAAAATAGATTATTCCCGTAACACCAAGCAATGGTATTAATACCGGAAGCATTGGACGCCAGTGCATCACAATCGCAGGGAAAGAAGTCATCATTGATGCGATGAATAACTCCTTCTTCTCGATTATTTTATCGCTGTAAAATGCAGCAAGCATAGAATTGGCAGATGCCGGGGATACAAATGCAGCCATAAAACTTGTACCACATTCGTCACTTAAATGAGCGAAATTTGTGAGCGGTCTCGCTATGACGGCTATTTTATCCACAAACTTCAATGCAACTATTAATTCCGCGAAAATAACCCCTATTACCATGAATGGCACAGTCATACTGAGAAAATGCAGTGATAATTCTAATGCGCTCACCAGCACATAATATATATCACCAGGTATCATTCACGTTCCTCCATGATAGTTAGTTGTAAATAAGAATAGAGTGGTATTTGCCACTCTACCAGATTTAACTGAAATTAGTCTTCGCGCTCTATCTCCATTTTTTCCCACACTTCTTCTATGCCTTTCACCTTTGCACTCCATGCTTCAACATCATCCTTGCCGAGGACGGTGATCTCACCTCCCTGGTATTCGCCATCAATAACTCCAAGTTTCTCTTCCATCATACCTTCTAAGTCCAAATATGATTCTTTCAGTTTCTTCAGTAATTCTTCGTCTGGTTTCCATAGTTCCCGCTCTGCAGCTTCAATAAGTCTTCTTCCCATCTCTTCTAATGCCCACGGGTTGTTTTCCTTGAACCACTCCCTCATCTGGTCATCGATCACGAACCTCTCGGCTATCTCATTGAATACCCAGTCCTCAACAAGTTTAGTCGTTGCACTCCATCCATATACATGATCTACTCGTTTTGAGATGTCTCCAGCACCCTTGTAGCCATGTCGCTTCTTTCCTTCGAACCATTTTGGATTCAGCAATCTTGTTCTAACAACCCTTTCAATCTCGTCCTTCATATCTCGAATCGCTGGTCTGTCAGGGTCGCGGGTATCGCCATGATATACCTTTACGTCTTTTCCAGAGATAGATTCTGCAGCAATTGTAAATCCGCCCTGATAGCCAAAGAAGCAGCAACAGTCAAGAATATCGAATTCATCGGACTCGTGTGATCGGTATGTTACTTCTACAGTTTTCAATAAATCCGCGAACTCGGTGTGATTCTCCTCGCCAAACACATCCTTTCCATAAGCATAGCCGCTCCAGTCAATGAATACGTCTGCAAGATCCTCATCTTCCTTCCAAGCAGATGCGAACACCGCCAGATTTACACCAGCACCATAAGCACCCGGTTTCATACCGAAAACTCTATAACTTGCCTTTCTTTTAGCGGCCTCTTCATCATACTGTTCGAGCAGTCTCTTCATCTTTTCTATGGTGTGTTTCTTGACATAGTTCTTTTCAATAGGCACATCTAAGGCTGCGATTTTTTGTGCTGCCTCGTCAATCAATTCCATGATGTTCGGGCTGGTATCACGTACAATTCCACCAACCCTTACGGTGCAGTCTATTCGCGGTCTTTTTAACTCATCCAGTGGTATCACTTCCACGCTTCTAACCGTGCCATTCTCTCCCCACATCGGTCGAGCTCCCATGGTGTAAAGAATTTGAGATACCTCTTCGCCATCTGCACGGAAAATATCAGAGGTAAACAATATGAATCCTATGTTCTCCGGGTACTTTCCCTCGTGCTCCAAATACCCCTCTAACAACGCGTCAGCAAGTTTTATTCCAATTCTCCAAGCAGCCTGCGTAGGAATCTTCATTGGATCAATTGCGTAGAAGTTTCTGCCTGTGGGCAGAACGTCTATCTTTCCACGAGTTAGTGCTCCGGAAGCTCCAGATTCGATGTATTCTGAATTAAAACCACGAATGAGATTGGTTATTTCATCATCCACACCACGAATTATTTTTGGGATGAGTGATACCCCAAACTTAACTGCACTTACTAATTCTTCTGAACCCTTTTTGAAGTTACATCCTATTACTTCTCTGGATGTTGATAGTATTTCATTGTCACTGATAACTTCGGTAGTTAACGACTCGGCTTCTACACCCGAAAGAAGTTGTTCCATGATTTTGACAGCCATGTTCGTGCTTTCGTCCAGCAATTCCCCATTCGTTTTTCCAAATTCATTGTTTAATACAGCCGGATTTTCAATGATCTCTTCGTAATTTAAACCCATGCATTCAAGTATGCATCTTCGTATGGAGGGATGCTCGCCAATGTCAAATCGAAGTATGGAAACCAATAAATTTGCAAGATTCTTGCCACTCGGGGTCTCCCCAAGAATGTGCATGCCGTCCCTGATCTGTGTCTCTCTTAGCAGTGTTAGTTGTCCATGTAAATAATCTACAACTTCCTCTTCACCCCTTAAATCCTTGAATAAATTCACTTCTTTTGCTTTTGCTGTGATCAATTGTAAGAGTGAGCGAAGCCGTGCTTCATCATTCGTGGTCTTTGCTTTGTTGTACTGGGCAAGTAAATCCTCCAGTTCTTCCAATCCTTCGTATAGTCCTGATGGAGCCATTACGGGAATCAAGTGATCCACCAAAGTAGCATATCCACGACGCTTGGCTATCGTTCCTTCCATCGGATTATTTACGATGTATATGTAGAGATGAGGAACAGTTCCCAGTGATATTTGCGGATAGCATTCGTTCGAGAGCCCGACACTTTTCCCGGGTAAGAACTCTAAGTAACCATGTTTGCCAACGTGAACGATTACATCTGCTTTGAACTCTTTTTCTATCCATTTATACACGGCAAGCCATTGATGCGGCGGCGGGCAGGTTGGGTCATGCAATATTTTGCAGACTTCACCATCACATCTGGCACCCGCACATCCACGCTTGGGCTGAACCGTGAGAAAGATATTTCCGAATCTTATGCCTGGAATAACGATTTTGTCATTGTCGTATATGCCCATGCTCAGTTTTGCCCACGTAATCGCCTCAGTTTCGCTTTGCTCTTCCCCGGATAGTTCATTTTGATCTTTATTTTCTATCCTGGAGAAATCAGAAGCGGGATCGCCCCATGTTTCGATGATTTCATTCTGAGCGCTCACCGGGAAATCATAGAACCATTTCAGATATTTATCCCGGTCCAGCATTGCTGCGGCTCCGCCTTTCTTAACTATCTCGGACAGAGGCGTCCAGCGGAACTCGCTGATTGCCTTGCGTTCCATAATCGTATCAATCAACTCTTTCGAGTTGTCCGGCAGCCAGTCACCCAGATAATATCCCTCTTTTTCCATCCGGTGAAAGATTCGAACCACGCTTTCCAGCGTATCCAATCCAAATCCCGTGCCGACAGTTGCTTCTACGCTTTTGCATGGAGGGTTGTGCAAAATGAAAGCAACTTTACGTTCAGAAACAGGCGTATCTCTTAAATGAAGCCATTTTATACACCTGTCAACCAGGAATTCTACTTGCTCCTGAACTGGTGTGTGTTTGTTGTATGTGCCGCCGACAGTTGCATCCATTGTTTTTTCTACTACACCGATTAGTATTGGCTCAATGATTCCATCAAACTCTGGCATTGCAACGTTCATCACGATAGCTATTGGATCAAGCCCTTCACCGCTCTCCTTCCACTCATCTAAAGTCTTGTGATAGGATCTTACCGCTTGAATAACTGGCACATTCAGTTTCTTTAACATCTCAATTCCCTCCGTGGAATGCTCATTCCATCCTTTAATGGCTCTCGGAACCAGGAAAAACATTTGGAAATTGAGAAGAAGATCAATAACCGGTTTACCATCAACGATAAAGTATCTGTTCAAAATGGCATCATTGTTCTCAATCCCGGAATCCTTATCCTCGAACCCGCGTGAAATTACAGGGATCACATTAACGCCATTTCCCTCAAACTCCTTTATCACAGCATCCCACATCGCGGTATCGCCTTCAAGCCAGGCACTACGGAACAACAACAAACCAACCGTATGCTTCCCTTTCTTTTTACCTTTGTACCACGCATTGTAGTCGTTCCGCGATTCAAATATACCTTCTGCGTCTGGATGGTATATCCCCTGCCAGGGAAGCTCCTCTGGTGGTGGCAATTCTGCTTTAATTTTACCACAGTACTGTGCCATGAAGAGTAGAAGATTTTTAGTGTTCTCAAGTCCACCATGCATGTGGTACTGTTTAGCAATTGCAAGCATGTCTAAGGGAACATTGCTCAATTCTTCTTGCATAGAGAAGACAGGAACATTGACACTTGAAACGATCTCCTTGATTATGTCAAAACTCTCATCACTTGTATTAACATATAGAAATATCACATCAGCATCTTTTTTCAACCAATGCCAGAAACCGTCCTCAATCTCGTTTGCCTGATGTCTTGCCTGCACCTCAACATCGTATCCATGCTCATTAAGTTCTCGCACCGCATTGCCGATTGTCTGCAATACGGCTCCAGTATAACCTTCTATTATGCCTATTTTTGTCTTTGTCATTATGCAGAACACCTCTTTTTAGCCCAAACTGACCGCAAATCTATCAATAATTCGTTCTCACTGATGGCAATATCGTGAACCTTCTGCGAAGTTAGATTACTGAGTGAGTAATATCGTCCTCCCGAATAGCTCGCTATATCTCTGCAATAACCAAGCTGCATCTGTATGAACGATTTGTGGGGCTCCGCCCCACGACCCTGCAAGCCCTGTAAGGGCTTACTAACTACCTCGGTATCAATCACAATCACGTGTATGCCCTTAGCTCGTGCTTGCTCCGCGAGCGCTAACAATTCCATTTTGATGTCTTTTTCTGAAGAGGAAACATTTGCACGACCGTCAGAGATTAACAGCAGGACAGGTATCGCCCCTTCATCCTTCTGCTTTTCATTCATCAGAAGACTCAATCCCTTTTCCAGACCCGCGGCTAACGGTGTTCTGCCACCGGTTGGGAGTTCCTTTAACCGCTCAACTGCTAAATCTATGCTTGAGCATAGTGGAAGCAGGGTATCTGCCTGGTTACCTCTAAACGCAACCATTCCTACCTTATCTCTTTGTTGGTACGAATCCAGCAATAAAGATAGAACAGCACCTTTTGCACTCTCCATCCTTCGATTCGCACCCATTGACCCTGAGGCATCCACCACGAACATCGTTGCCGTAGATACTTTCCCTACTCGAATCTTCTCTCGAATATCTCCTGTTTTTATCACCACCGCTAAATCAAAGTTAGAACTGGCATCTCGTTCTTTCTGATAAGGTGCGGCTGCACGTATCGTAGCATCAAGAGCAACGTCCTTTATCTCTCCCTTTGGGAATCCAGAACGGACGTACTTCCCGTTATTGCGAAGAGAGAGAGTAGGAATTCTTCTCCC
>JAODGL010000109.1:0-1202 GCA_025464585.1 Methanosarcinales archaeon | reverse complement strand
TTTTCAGTATCCAAGCTCGGTGGTTCAAATGGTTTCCTGCGCATTCTGTGCGGAAGTGCCAATTCCATCGCCTCTTTTATGTCCTCAAAAGTGACTTTTTTTCTGCCATCAAGAGCAGCAATCGTTTTTGCTGTTCTATCTATAACGATTTCAGCGCGGTGTGTTCTGACGCCGAGTTTAATGCACGTATCTGCTGCCAGTTTCAACAAATCATCGCTGACCTCCACCTCATTAACTATCCGTTTTGCATGCACGATTTTCTCTCTCAGCTCTTTCTGTTTCCCCTCGAACTTTTTCCTGAACTCTTCCGGGTCTTTTTCAAAGCTGCCCACAAGTTTTACTATTTCTACCCTCTTATCTGCGTCGTCTATACTTTCTACACTTGCTTGCAGCCCAAATCTATCCAAAAGTTGCGGTCTGAGCTCGCCCTCCTCCGGGTTCATTGTTCCAACGAGGATGAATTTAGAGGGATGAGAAACCGATACTCCTTCTCGCTCAACCACGTTTATTGACATCGCCGCGGAGTCTAAAATGACATCGGCAACGTGGTCATCCAGAAGATTTACCTCGTCAATGTAAAGAATACCTCTATTTGCAGCCGCCAATATCCCGGGCTCCAGTGCCTTTATTCCTTCTTTTATCGCCTTTTCAACGTCTATTGAGCCCACGACCCTGTCCTCGGTTGCACCGAGCGGAAGGTCCACGACCCACATCCTTCGCTTCACAACTTCCAGTTCTTCTCCATTCGTTTTCTTAATATAGCACAGGTCGCACATCTCGCTCTCGTCATAAGGGTTGCAGTTGAACGGACAGCCGTTAACCACTTCGATTTCTGGTAACAGTTCTGCAAGTGCACGAACAGCGGTGGACTTCGCAGTCCCTTTCTCTCCCCTTATAAGCACTCCGCCTATACGCGGGTTAATGGCATTCAAAATAAGCGATTTCTTCATCTTCTCTTGCCCTACGATCGAGGTAAAAGGTAATATCTCTCTTCTAATGTGATGTGGCATTTTCTTTTTTTCCTTCCCTTTATTTGTAACTATTTTAAATAAATCATAATATTGATGAATATAAATTTTTCGATATTGATTTTAGTATCTTTAAAAAGTTGAATTTGTCGTTTTTTATTAAAAAAAATCCTTTCTTAAAATCATCACAGTGTCAGTAATACTATTATGAACACTACATCTATAACAAGAGTA
>JAODGL010000126.1 GCA_025464585.1 Methanosarcinales archaeon | reverse complement strand
TTTTGGGATTTGGTATATATTGGGATTTACTTGGGATTTTGTAGTATTTGCCATAGGGATTTATTTTTGTTACCTCACGCTGCTCTCAATTCCTCTATTTTCGTTATTTTTCCATTCTTCATGTGCGCTACGCGATCGCAAACCATATTCACAAAATCAGTGTCATGAGAGACAACTAAGAAGGTTATCCCTAAGTTCTCGCGTGCCGCCCTTATAGACTCTGCAACGAATTTCTTTGTTATCGGGTCCATTGTTCCTGTTGGCTCATCAAGTATCGCTATCGCAGGCTCCTTCATCAACACCTGCGCAAGAACTATCCGCTGCCTTTCACCTGCACTTAATTGAGTATGGTCCTTCGGGAGTATCTCCAGTGCTTCTTCTTCACTAAATCCTATCCCTTGCAAGATAAAGAGCACTTTCATCCTCGCAAGCTCCTCCGGAATCTTCAAGCCTATGCAGCTCGTTAGATTCTCTAACACCGTATGCTCTGGATATAATGAATACTCCTGGTGTAACATGGATACGTGTGTCGCCGCTTGCTCGCCTACACCCGGCGTAGTTGCTCCCCATGCAATCCACACGCCTGTTTCTGCCACTCTTCCTACTTCTATCCACCTCTCACCTGCTCTTATCTTAACTGAACCACCTGTCAGTGCGTCTATTTGAGATATAATCCGCGCTAAACTCGTCTTCCCTGCTCCACTCTTCCCTAATAATCCAAATATCTCGTTCTCATAGATTGTAAGCGAAACGTCATCTACCGCCTTTACCATTCCTCTCCAGATAGAGTAATAATACTTCTTACAATGCTCTATTTTTATCTTTGGCTCTCCAAGCTTAACGTATTCCTCACGCTCTATTTCACCCACTTCCTTCTCAAACTCTTCTACCACTGTTTTTGAATCTCCATATTCCTTGACTTCACCGTGGTCAAGCCATAATGCTTTTTCTGTCAGTTCTTCAATGACATAGGGCCAGTGAGAAGTGACAAGCATTGTCGTTCCCGCCTTTGTAGTCTCTATTAACGCCTTATGCACGAGCTTTGCCGTCTCAAAGTCCAGCGTTCCCGTTGGCTCGTCCGCTAACAGTAACATGGGGTCTAATGCTAATTGCCTCGCAAGCACTACCCTCTGTTTCTCACCTCCACTGAGGTCACTTGCAGGGAAAGTGATGCGGTGAATCATTTTCACTGCTTTCAGCAGCTCATAAGCTCTTCTAAATCTTTTCGCACTCGGATAATTCCTGCTTTCCAGTGCCTGTAATACGTTATACATCACTGTATCGTCCCCGTATAACCCGAAAGTTCTCTGCAGCATGATGGCAACACCCTTCTTTACTTTCTTCCTCGCTTCTTTCTCCTTCCAGTAATTCACTTCCTTCAATTCCAGTTCAACGCCACACTTACCGCACTGCTCTCCTGCTTTACTCGGCGACCCTACCCAACCACACGAAGGGCACATTGCCACCCTGAAAATTATCTCACCTGAAGTGGGTGCATATTCCTCACTGCCTCGCAGCATGTGAAGCAAAACTGATTTCCCCGAGCCACTCCGTCCAAGCAACCCTAACGGCTCCCCTTCCCTTATATCCACACTCACGTTCTTCAGAACTTCTTTGCCATCAAACTCCTTACATATATCCCGAATTTTTACAAACGGCTCCTCTTCACTCATTTTCTTCTCTTTCCTATTTCTGTTTTACAAGAATATAAAACTTTTATCTCAATTAAACCGCCTCAAATCCTCTATCTCCGTTATTTTTCCATTCTCCATCTTCGCTATTCTATCACATACCTTCTCCGCGAAATCAAGGTCATGCGTGACAATCACGAAAGTCATGCCCAAATTCTCTCTTGCCTTTATTATCGTCTCGCCAACGTATTTCTTTGTTACCGGGTCCATTGTTCCCGTTGGTTCATCGAGCACCGCAATATTGGGCTCTTTCATCAGTAATTGCGCGATGAGTATCCGCTGCTTCTCTCCAACGCTCAGTTCCTGATGTGTCTTTGGCAGTATCTCCTCAATTTCCTCATCGGTGAATCCTACTCCATTGAGCACGAACTTCACCTTCATCCTTGCCAGGTCCTCTGGCATATTCAGCCCTATACCATGCGTGAGGTTCTCCCATGTCGTAATCTTAGGAATCAACGTATATTCCTGATGTAACACACCGACAAAATGAGCTTTCCAGTCGGTCGTGCCGCCTGTAATTACGCCATCCTTTATGAAGGTCCCCGCATCCTCCTTTGATGCCTCGTACCATCTATCCCCTATTCTCACCCACGCGGAACCGCCTGACCCAGGCTCTAAATGACTTACAATCTTCATTAAACTCGTTTTCCCTGCTCCACTCGCCCCTACAATCCCGAATATCTCATTCTCATATATTGTGAAGGAAACGTCATCCACCGCCTTTACAACGCCTCGCGATGCTGAGAGAAAATACTTCTTCAGCCCTTCTACTCTTATCTTCGGGTCGCCGAACTTTTTATACTCCTCGCGTTCTATTTCGCCTACTTCTCGCTCAAAATCTGCCACCACCTTCTCCGTTTCGCCATATTCTACTATTTCGCCCTTATCAAACCATACCGTCTCCTCTGTCAAGTCGCGAATCACGTAAGGCCAATGGGAAGTGACAAGAAATGTTGTTCCTCCTCTCGTGGTATCCACCAGTGCGCGATGCACCACCTTCGCAGTTTCGTGGTCCAACGTTCCCGTGGGCTCATCAGCTAAAAGCAGAATTGGTGACAACGCCAACTGTCGTGCGAGCACCATTCTCTGCTTCTCGCCACCACTGAGGTCTCTTGTATCAGGCATATTTACACGATGCAGCATTCTCACCGATTCCAGAATCTCATATACCCTCTTCATCCTCTTGCTCTTCGGGTATTTTGCGCGCTCCAACGCCTCTAATACATTCCATATAACGGAATCATCGCTGTATAATGCGAAACTGCGCTGCAGCATGATAGCAATCGCACTTTTTAGTAATCGCCTCATCGGCTTATCCTGCCAGAAATTCACTTCTCTGAACTCGAATTCCCCCCCGCACTTACTACACTTCTCTCCTACCTTGCTCGGTCCCTCTAACCACGTACACGAAGGACAATACGCTAACCTAAAAATTATCTCACCGCTATCTGGTGCGTATTCTTCAGTGCCCCGGAGCATGCGAAGCAAAACCGATTTCCCCGCTCCACTCTTTCCAAGCAGTCCTAACGGCTCCATCTCTTTTATATCCAGACTCACATTCTTCAGCACCGTTTTGCCCTCGAACTGCTTGCTCACGCCTCGAATTTTTATGAACGTCTCCGCCTCTTCACTCATTTCTTTTCACCCCCATACTTTCTATTTGTTCCCATTTTATCTTTAGCATTTATATTATATAAAATTGCAATTTTTGCATTTGAATTTAAACATTTTTTCTTCGTTTAAAAGTTTTTCTATATTTTATTATTTATAGTTTGGTTTCCTCCCTTCTACCAACATCAACTCGCCTTCTTTATTAAGTTCGACCCGCAGATTAACAAAGCCAGTTTCTAAGAGCACTTCTTCTAAGCGCTCCCGCGTGAAATATTTGTGCGCATGTGCATGACCTTTTGTTTTTGCTGCACCGCCTACCCAGTCAATAAGTAATATTCGCCCCTGAGATTTCAACACACGGTTTGACTCCTCTAATACTTCCTTAGGATTAGCCATTTCATGTAACGCCTTTAACGATACAACGGCATCGAAAGTGTCGTTTGCAAAAGCCATCTTCTCGGCAGATTGGACTTCAAACTCGACCTTACCGGAAAGCGAGTTCTTTCTCGCCTTTTCTATCTTCTCCTGCTCCATATCAATCCCGGTTGCATCACACCCAGTCTTCTCACTTAAATATACACTCAATTTCCCGGTGCCGCATCCAACATCCAAAACCTTTTCTTTTCCTTCTTCTGTTTTAATCCGCTCACAGAGTTTTTCCACCAGCTCGACTTCGTTCTCTAACAGGTCCATGGTAATATAGTATTACTCATTATCCCGTAGGCTTATAAATACTAAACTTTAAATCCAAATTAGGATTAGAACTTAGGATTTTCCACACTTGAGCAGATACGTTTACTTTTTTACCCTTCCACCCTTTCTCTTCACAATAGGGCGAATCGCACCGCATGCATCACATTTCAGCACCCATATACGCTCCATCTTCATAAAGTGTGTATCCGGCTTCTTACACTCTCTGCATAGCACGTATTCATCAATGTATCTCTGGATTTGACGTGCTACCTCTTCCTTCGAAAAATGCCCCTGAAAAATCGCCCGGTTCCCTTCTATCTTTCCTGCTGTCCCCAACTCGTTCAGCAGAAATTTCATCACGTGCTCCGCTTCGCGATTTATGTAGTTGCAGATAGCATCAAAATTCTCGAAGATCGTGGTCTTTCCCTCTATGAACACTTTTAGCTCTGGTATGATGAAACGAGATTCGATGGTCTTTGTACTCGATAGCTGCCCCAAAGCCCGGTCTAATAATTCCTCATATTCGTATTGGTATTCTTCCATTTTGATTGTATATACTTTTTTGTATATAAAGTATAAACTTTCTTCTACTATAAGACACGGATTTACACGGATTTTTTTCTTTTTGTGGGTTGGGTTTTAGCTATTTTTAACGGATTTAATCTTTTCATCTGCGTTAATCTGTGTCTGTAATATTATCTTTTTATACGTACGCCGAGGAAGGGATTTGAACCCTTGTGTCCCTGTCAGGGACACCGGCTCTCAAGGCCGGCGCTTTTGTCCGCTAAGCTACCTCGGCTTTCACGCCTTCTTCTTCCGCCAGCCATATGACTTCCTCATTCTTCTTGATTTCCCGAACCCACATGCCACACAGTACTTCGCATGCAGGCTAAAAGAATGACTACCGCATCTTCTACATTTTATATGCGACCTCTTCTGCCTCTTGCCCGCTGAGGGTGTTCCTTTTACCATGTTCCTTTTTCTCCCGATTCTTTGCCTTTGCCCTCACCACCGCCTTTGCTTTCCCCCTTACCTTTTCCTTTTTCCGTCTCTTTTTGTTCGGTTGGCGAAACGAACACCACATTATCACCTCTCAAAAGAATTTCTCCCAGGAGGCTCTTAACCGATGTGTCCTTATCCAGCTCCTCTGCATCACTTAACACCAGGTTCATGTGCAGGTCGTACCCGTCTAATACTCCTCTAAATTCCCTACCGCCTCTTATCTTCACTATAACCGGAGACTTTAGCGATTTATTTAGTACGTCCAACGGCTTAAGCTTATCCACCATGCTCATCACTCTCCTTCTCTTTTTATTGTGCTGCTTGCTTATTCTTGTTCTTCTTGTATCTTATACTTACAATCTGCTTTGGGTTATCTTTATTTTTCTTCCTATATTATTTATTTAGATAAAGGTAATTTCAAGGGGAAGACGAAAATGGTTAAGTCCTTTTATGGGTATATAAGCGATGCATGGAGGATGCCAGAGGCTTCTTACGCAGGAGAACTCAGGCAGAAAAGATTGGTGGAGTGGAGGAAAGAGCCAGCAGTTGTGAGGATAGAGAGACCGACAAGGTTGGACCGTGCACGCTCTTTAGGGTATAAAGCGAAACACGGCATCATCGTAGTGAGAGCAAAGGTAAGAAGAGGAGGGAGAAGGAAGTCAAGACCGAAGCACGGCAGAAGACCAAAGAGAATGGGTGTGCACAAAATAACGCCGGGAAAGAGCTTGCAGCGGATAGCTGAGGAACGAGCTGCGAGGAAATATCCAAACCTCGAGGTTCTTAATTCTTACTGGGTAGCCGAGGATGGAAAAAGGAAATGGTATGAAATAATTTTTGTCGAGCCTGCAAATCCCACGATTAAGTCCGATAAGAACCTCAACTGGGTTTGCAGCCGAAAGCACCGCGGAAGGGTCTTCAGAGGGAAGACCTCAGCGGGAAAAAAAGGAAGAGCGTTGGTGGGGTGAGACCTGTGAGGGTAAGGGTAAAAAATTTTATATAGAGCTCTTTTTTTAAAATATAAAGGCTAATAAATAGGGAGCAAAATGGAGCTGTTTTCGTATGCAATTTCTGGGATAATATCTGTGATAATAGCTTTCCTGACGGCGTATGCCGCTGCTTCATACAGGATTGGTAGGCTTGAGGGGATGATTGAATCAATCGGTGGCAGAATAAATCAACTGGAAAACAGGTTTGATAACTTTATCCCCGGCGTTTATGCGCTAATTTATAAAAAAGAAGAACCCCAAGCGGAGAAACTTATCAAAGAATTCGATGAATTCAGGAAATTTTTTGTAGCAAGAAAGAATCCTATTTCGGAAGAAGAACTGGCGAGGATTGACCGTTACAGGGATAAAATAGCGAAAAGGAAAGGTTTTACATTTGAAGAGTATCAAGATTTTAAATTTTTAGCGAAAAAAATGAGCGAAGAGTTCCCCAAGGAAAAGAAAGAGAAATTTGACTTGATTATGGCTGGATTATTGGGTTTCGCGGCAGGATTAACATTTGGGGCGTTGCTATCAAAATTAAGTATTGATTGAGATTGTTAGGGAGGTTTAAAATTGAACAGGTCGGGCGTGGTGGATTTGCCACTTCACGGTGGAACGGCACCTTATTGGCTGGTAAAAAGGATGAAGAACTTGGCTCATGCTATATTTGAGCTGGTAATAGATGAATATGGCGTGGATGGAGCGATAAAGAAATTAGCGGACCCCTTATGGTTTCAATCGCTATCCTGTGCATTGGCTTATGACTGGCACAGCAGCGGGACCACAACCGTCGTGTGTGGTGTTTTAAAATCAGTTATAGACCCCGAGGAGTTTGGTATCGGTCTCGCAGGCGGTAAGGGAAAAGCATCGAGGAATACTTTGTCTGATATAGATACGATAGGGGAGAAGTTGAGGCTTAGCGGCGAAAAGATAGATGAGCTAAAATATGCAAGCAGAATATCGGCAAAGGTGGATAATGCATGCATCCAGGATGGCTATCAGCTTTATCATCATTCGATGGTCATCTCAGAGCACGGTGAGTGGGCGGTGATTCAACAGGGAATGAATCCCAGCAACAGGTACGCAAGGCGGTATCATTGGCTCTCTTCTTCGGTAAATAAGTATGATGAGGAGCCGCATCAGGGAATTGTTGGCATCCTGCACGAGCACGTGCTGGACATGACCGCAAAAGGGAGCAAGGGTTGCAGGGGAATGTCTGCTGACCTTGCCAAGACCAGGCCAGGAGAATTAGAGCGCCTTTATAAAGAGCTTGGTGGGAGGAAAAAGGTAATAATGGAAGGGCAAAGAACACTTCTCGATTTCGATAACCTTTCAAATTTAGGGAGTCCAGTCCGGGTTGAGGACGAGAGGTCACGCGAGTCAATATACCGGTTGCCGAAGCGGGTGAACTGGGATGCGCTTCGTGTGGCTTACGATAAGCAACCGGAGAATTATGAGCAGTTTTTGTGTATCCGCGGAGTGGGACCTGCAACAGTCCGCGCTTTAGCGCTTATCTCTGAGCTGATTTACGGAGAGCCCCCAAGTTGGAGAGACCCTGTAAAGTTCTCTTTTGCCTTCGGCGGAAAAGATGGTGTGCCGTATCCCGTGGATAAACGCACAATGGACGAAACTACTGAAATATTGAGCAGTGCAGTGAAGGAAGCGAAAGCGAGGGTGAAAATATAACCTCAATTGCCAGCCACTCATTTTGGTATTTCTTTTTCAATTCATCACCTTTTTTTCTTCATGTTATCTGTTTTTTATATATAACCTTTTTATAAATAAATATGTGGCATACGGGATACACGGGGTCGTGGCCTAGTCCGGAAGGGCAGCGGGCTCCAGACTCGCCGATCGTGCGTTCAAATCGCACCGACCCCATTTAATTTTTCGCGGTGAAATGTAGCTTCGGAATTTGAGAAGTTTAAGAGTTTATACATTAAGATGTATAAGCTTTTATAAATAATTATACATTACAATGTATAAAAAGAAGATGGTAAGTATCGACAAAGATACTTTTATAAGATACATTTTTGCTAAGTTGGCTGAAGCACCAACGTTAGCAAGAAGTTATACGGAAATAGACGGCAAGAGGCTACGATACAGGAGAGTATATCTCAGGATTAAAAAATATGTAGAAGATTTTTTAGCGGGCGATGTTGAGAACAGACTCATTATCTTGCCAGGCTTAAGAGGTGTTGGAAAAACCACGATTCTTTTTCAGATTTATAATTATCTTTGGGGTCAGAAGAGAATAGAACAAGACAGAATTCTTTATTTCTCGACAGACGAGTTAAAGACATATCTGGGCGGAAGAATAAGGGATGTTATCAATGTCTTTATCCAAGAAATTCACCGAACATCATTAGTAAATCTGGACAGAGAGATTTTTATATTCGTTGACGAAGCTCACTTTGACAAAGATTGGGGACAAGCGGTAAAAATTGTTTATGATCAAAGCAAGAAGGTTTTCATAATTGTCACGGGGTCTTCCGCTTTAAACTTAGAGCTTAGCGTGGATGTTGCCAGAAGAGCGAAAAGAGAGATTATGTTTCCAATGAATTTTTCTGAATACATGATTTTAAAACATAAGTTTTTTCCACCAAGTGGAATGACTCCGAGTATAAGGGGATTGCTTTTTAGCCCGATTAAAAACCTGGCAGATGGAATAAGAACCACAAATGAGCTAAGGAGGAAATTACATGGACCGACCGGTAGAGAAGGAATGGGAGGATTTTTTATTTTTTCAGAATGAAAGAAAACCGTAATATGCCCACGGGATTTTTTTATGCTCCAGAGAAAGGAGGTGTGGATTTTCTCCTTCAAACGGGAACGGGAGATATAATACCAGTAGAAGTGGGCATTGGGAAAAAGGACGAAGGACAGATAAAAAAAGCCATTACACGATACCAGTCTGAACATGGTGTGATAATATCAGACGAAGAGAAAATAACCATGGAAAACGGGATAGTTCGTATTCCCATAACAGATTTTGCGTTTGTGTGATGCTCTTAAGGAAGGGGAAGCGAAGGCTTCACTTATTCCCTCACGTGCTTCATTATGTGCGCTATCTCAGGCATGATTATCTCTTTTAGTGCCAATCTGACCGCTTCTGGTGAGCCGGGCAAGCAAAAAATCGCTTTTTGGTTTATTACACCACCAATCGCTCGGCTCAATACAGCCGCAGTACCTACCTCCTCATAGCTTTTCAGCCTGAAAAGTTCGCCAAACCCCGGCATCGCTTTATCCATGAATTTGGATACAACTTCTATTGTAATGTCGCTCTTTGTCAGCCCTGTGCCGCCGGACGTGATGACGAACTCAGCATCAGAGCTCAAAGCTTTTGATATGCCTTCATATATTTTATCTTCCCTATCTGGTATTACATCATAATAAACCACCTTATGCCCGCTTTTCGTCACAAGCTCTCTTGCTATTTCGCCTGATTCATCGCCGATATGTTCTTCACCTTTTTCCTTCTTCCAGTATTTAGAGGTGCTTATCGTGAGTATGGCACATTTGTAACGCTTTTTTGCTCCTTCCTTATGTTTTTCCGGAATTGACATAAAATTCATCCAAAGTCCTGCTCCCATGTTTATCCTTTCTCCCGTTGTGTTCATAACTTCTCTTCGCGTCTATTATATGTATAACAGTATGACCACGCAGTTTAAGCGCATCTGCTATAAATCGGCGATGGCATCTGTGGGACAGAAGTTCCGCACACATGATTGCCACTCTTTTTGTGGCTCCGAGTGTTTCAACGAAAAGCAAACCTTCCTCAAATTCTTCTGTCCCCATATACTTCTTATAGCCTCCTTTACGATAGCCGCCGAGTTCTGTAACGTGATGATATTCTATGCCACGCTGATTCAAACTTGCTTTTAGGTTCTCCTGTTTGAAGTGCTTGTGTTTAGACGTGGGAAATCTTCTTACATCTACGATTGCTTCTATCTGGTATGCTCCAAGCAGGCTCAGGAACTCGTCTATGCTTCTGTTGCTCGTCCCAACAGTCCATATTTTCATTGGTTTGTTCGTACATATTTCTATAAGACACAGATTTATTTCTGTTTTCTTGAGTTCCCTTTCCTCATGGCATCAACTATGGGGATACATTCCCCACACTTCGGACATTTATTACCCGCAGTAATTCGATAACTAACCAAATCGAATCCATATCGCTTGATTAACTGCGCGCCGCAACTCGGGCAATAAGTATTTTCATAAGGATGCCCGGGGACATTACCGAGATAGACGTAATTCAAGCCTTCTTCCTTTCCTATTTCCCATGTATGTTCCAGTCTTTCAATCGGGGTTCTTCCTTTGTAAAGACCGAGTTCAAGCGACTTGTAAGCTGGGTAATATTGCGTTATATGCCATGGAGTATTTTCACCTACTTCCTTCCGGATTCTCGATGCTATACTCCTCAAACATTCCTCATCTTCGTTCACTCCTGGTATAATAAGCGTAGTGAGCTCAATATGAACTCCTTTGCTCTTCGCTTCCCTTATATTCCGCCACACAAGCTCAACATCGGCACCACAGTATTTCTTCACCGCTTTCGCACCGCCCTTTACATCCACATTCATTGCATCTAATCCATGCTCCACCAGCAACCTCAGTGCAGCAGCACTCATGTAGCCGTTCGTCACGTATGTATTATAAAAGCCCTCCTTTTTTGCGAGTTCAAAAACATCAAGCGAGTATTCAAGAAGCAAAGTGGGCTCGTTAAAGGATATAGAAGTTCCCTGGCATCCTGTCTCTTTCACCATTTGCACGAATCTTTCCGGAGATACATAATTACTCCTTGCGGGGTTTGGAACGGATTTGCTAATGTTCCAATTCTGGCACCAGGGGCAGGAGAAATTGCAGCTGTAACTGCCAACCGTTAATGCTTTGCTGCCCGGAAAGAAGTGAAAAAAGGGTTTCTTTTCTATTGGATTCGCACTCAGAGAAGAAATATCACCGTATTCCAGAGTATAGAGTTTCCCATCGAGATTCCGCCGTGTTTTACAGAATCCTAACTTGCCTACTCCAATTTTGCAAAACCTCTCACAGGTTTCGCATCTTACTTCCTTAGATTCGAGTTGCTCATATAATAAAGCCTCCCTTATACAGGGATTTTCTTGATTCCTTTCCATCCAATTTAATCTAAAATGTACCTTTTTTTTAAAGAGCTTTCTTTTTAAGGAAAAACGCAATGCACTATATAATCACGGAGAAGGGAACAACAGCGAGAAAAATCGCAACGATTCTATCGAATGGCAAAGCAAAGCTCAAAAAGATAGGTAATATAGATACGTATGAGTTCGATGGAAAGGTAGTTGTAGGACTAAGCGGGCATGTTTTTCGCATGGACTTCCCAACCACATATAATAATTGGAGCAAGGTGGACCCTTTTGAGCTGATAGACGCCAAAATAGTAGCGATTGCATTAAAGAAGGACATAGTTAAAGCGCTGGCACAGATAGCAAAAGATGCTGATACTGTAACCATTGCAACTGATTACGACAGAGAAGGTGAGTTAATAGGTGTTGAAGCACTCAGAACTATCAAAAAAGTAAATCCTGCTTTGAGAGTTGACCGGATGCGATACAGTGCAATAACCGAGAAAGATATAAAAGAAAGCTTCGCGGCGAGAAGTGAAGTTGACTATAACCTGGCGGCATCTGCCGAGACAAGACAAATAATAGACCTGATATGGGGTGCATCTCTGACCAGGTTCATTTCTTTATCTGCAAATCGGTTGGGTGACGGGTTCTTTTCTGTTGGGCGTGTGCAATCTCCTACGCTTGCTCTGCTGGTGGCGAAGGAAAAAGAGATAGAGAAATTCGTACCCCGCAAATACTGGGAACTACATGCGAAATTAAAGACGGGGAAGGGCGAGATTTTTGTGGTAACGCATGAAAAGCATAAGTTTTGGGAGATAGAAGAAGTCGAAGAGATAAAATCGAGGATAGAAGCGGTTGAAGAGGGATGGGTTCATGGCGTGAAGACGAAGTTGCGGAATGAGAAGCCACCTGCTCCTTTTGATACCACCGGTTTTTTAAGAGCTGCATCCTCTATCGGGTATTCGCCAAAACGTGCAATGAATATCGCAGAGAGCTTATACTTGAGCGGTCTCATCTCTTATCATCGCACTGATAATACCACGTATCCCGACACGCTTGATTTAAAGGCGTTGGTGAAGATGTTTCTGGGGAACAAAGAATTCGGTGAATATGCCGAGCTAATATCAAAGAAGAAGAAATTAAAGCCAACTGCGGGTAAAAAGAAGACCACTGACCATCCCCCTATACACCCGGTCGCAGAAGCATCTAAAGAGAAAATAGAGAAGGATGCGTGGAAGATATACGAACTTGTGGTAAGGAGATTTTTAGCTACGCTTTCCGATGCAGCAAAATGGAAGGATACAGAAGTGAAGATAGAGGCAGGCGGGGAAACATTAGAAGCAAAAGGGAAAGAACTGAAGGAGCAGGGATTTCTTGCTGTCTATCCATATCAGAAAAAGGAGGAGTTGATACTGCCAGAATTAAAAGAGGGCGAGAAATTGGAAATTGTGGACATAGAAATCGTGGAGAAGGAAACAAAGCCACCGAACAGGATTTCACAAGCGGGGCTAATAAAAAAGATGGAAGACCTTGGGCTTGGCACAAAGAGCACGAGGCATGAGATAATTGGGAAGTTATATGAACGTGAGTATGTGCAGGGCAATCCGGTTAAACCCACAGAAAAGGCATTTGCACTCATTGATTCGTTAGAGAAATATGCAACATTGATAACGAAGCCGGAGATGACAAAAACGCTGGAGCAGGAGATGGACGAGATAAGTGTGGGAAAGCGGAAGCCAAAGGAAGTTGCGGATGATTCACGAAAGATGCTGAGAGCGGTCTTCGAGGAGATGATGAAGAACCGCGATGAGATGGCGAAATCACTTAAAGAAGCTATGAGAATGGATAAAATCGTAGGGACATGCCCTGAATGTGGCTCTAATCTTTTATTGATGAGGTCTAAGCGAGGTAATAGATTTGTGGGCTGCAGTAATTACCCGGCTTGTAGTTTCTCTTTGCCAATGCCAAAGAGCGGAAGGGTGCTTGTGACTGAGAATAAATGCGATGAACATCCTTTTATGTTTAAGTTAAAGATAATAAAGAAAGGGAAGCGTCCATGGGATTTTGGCTGCCCGTATTGCAATTTCTTGCAGTGGAAGGAAAAGGGTGAAGATAACGAATAAAATGATAGAAGAAGAAATCGGGGATGAGCTAAGAAAAAGGGGGCTCAGTATCTCCACCGCGGAATCTTGCACCGGTGGATTGGTATCGCACAGGATAACAAACGTCTCGGGCAGCTCGGACTATTATAAAGGCGGTGTAATCGCGTATGCAAACGAAGTGAAGGAAAAAATTTTGGGGGTCGCTGGACACATATTGAGGGAAAAGGGTGCAGTAAGCGCCGAATGCGCGGTTGCAATGGCGAAAGGAGTGAGTTCGCTACTGGGTAGCGATGTTGGGATTGCAACCACCGGCATTGCAGGACCTACCGGGGGAACACCAGATAAACCTGTCGGGTTAGTTTATATAGCTTTGGCAACAAAGAATTATGTGTATCACGAGAGGCATATCTTCCATGAGGATAGGGAGGGGAACAAGTGCGAGGCTGCTGATGCTGCTCTTGAGATGCTGAAAAGATATCTATTAGAAAGGGCTCGTAGCTCAGAAAGGTAGAGCAGCGGGCTTTTAACCCGTCGGTCGCGGGTTCAAATCCCGTCGAGCCCGTTAAGGAATAGCGATGAAGAAAGGGAAGATACTTGAACACGAGTTAGTGCCCAAGCACGAGGTAATGGAAGAGAGCGAAGTAAAGGAGCTTTTGGATACGTATAAAATAAAAAAGGAACAAATACCCAAGATTAAAATATCTGACGCGGTTATAAAAGAGATAAAAGCAGAGGTGGGCGATGTCGTGAAGATAACGCGGCAAAGTAGAATAGCAGGAAAATATATATCTTACCGATTGGTTACCGAATAAAGAGGATGCAAACAATATGTTAGACCGGGATGTTCTTTCAAAAGCGTATTTTAAAAGAGAAAAGATAGCACAGCATCATCTCGACTCGTTCAATTACTTCCTCGAGCATGGCATGCAAAGAATAATAGACGAGTTTAGACCCGCAGATAGCGATGAACAGTCATATACCGGTATAGAAACTTCTATCGGAGGAGAAGACGAAAAAGGGAAGTATAAATTGGGAGTGAAGTTTGGAAAAATAAGCGTGGGCAATCCGAAGGCAAGGGAAGCGGATGGCTCTTATGAATCAATTTTCCCTTCTCAGGCAAGGTTGAGGAATCTGAACTATGCTGCTCCTTTATATCTGGACATGCAGATAGTGAAGAAATACGAAAACGGCGAGATAGAAGAGGAAGAAGAGGAGAAAGAAGTTGAAATCGGCGAGCTCCCCATCATGCTGAAATCAAAAAGATGTAACCTTTACGGGCTTTCAGAGTCTGAGTTGATTGAAAAAGGCGAAGACCCCCTTGATCCCGGGGGCTACTTTATCATAAATGGCTCAGAGCATGTGATAATAACGCTGGAAGACCTTGCACCAAACCGGATATTCGTCAACTTCGAGGAGAAATACGGAAATAAAAGCGTGCTTTCAAAGGTTTTTTCCTTGAAACATGGATTCAGAGTCCCAATAAGAGTAGGAATAAATAAAAAGGGGATACTTGAGGTCTCTTTCCCCGCAGTAGCCCGAAAAATAGAATTCGTAACGCTCATGCGCGCTCTGGGGCTCGAAAGCGACGAGGAGATACTGAAAGCCGTCTCTGATGACCCACAAATAGAAAAATACATCCGTGAGAACATAGAAGAGAGCGAGGTGCATACACAGGAGGATGCGATATCTACTCTGGGTCGTAAAGTCGCACCCACGCAGGCAAGGGGATATAGAGAGAAGCGCATAAATTATATCTTTGACCGTTATTTCCTTCCTCATCTTGATGACCGGATAGCGAAGGCGCATTTCATTGGGAGAATGGCAGAGGCATGCTATGAGCTTTCTCTGGGAAGGAGAGGAGAGGATGACAAGGACCACTATGCAAACAAAAGGCTGAAACTTGCGGGTGACCTGATGGAAGACCTTTTCAGGGTCTCATTTACCAAATTGATGCGGGATATGAGGTATCAACTGGAGCGTGCAAATATGCGAAGCAGAGAACTGAAGATTGCAACCGCAATTCGGTCCGATGTGCTCACTGAGCGGTTATTGCATGCATTGGCAACCGGTAACTGGGTGGGAGGTAGAGCAGGTGTTTCTCAATTATTGGAAAGGAGCAATTATGTGGCTACCATCAGCCATCTGAGACGGATAATTTCCCCTCTTTCAAGAGCTCAGCCGCATTTTGAAGCTCGTGACCTGCATCCCACACAATGGGGTAAAATTTGTCCAACTGAGACACCAGAAGGACCCAATTGCGGGTTGGTAAAGAATTTTTCGCAGATGGTTGAATTATCTGTGGGCATAGACCATGAGAGTTTTAAAAGCACTTTATATGAGCTCGGTGTTATCCCTCCTGCCCGCTCTTTGCAAATAAAT
>JAODGL010000084.1 GCA_025464585.1 Methanosarcinales archaeon | reverse complement strand
CCAGTACCTCCGCCGGTATCTGGACTGGGTGCAGAACTCGGTGTTTGAAGGCGAACTTACGGATTCGCAGTTTAAACGGATAAAACACGACATTAAGGAGATGATGCACGAGGATGAAGATTCTGTCAGGATTTACACCTTCAGAACGAAAGAGCAGGTGAAAATCGAGACGATGGGCGTTCTGAAGGCGGATATAGGGTGTATAATTTAATCGCCTGATGGCGATAATGCAAAATGCAAAATGCAAAATGCAAAACAAAAGGCGGAACTTTGGGAAGAAAGATTTATCGAATAAACTCGTCTTTAAACAGCACGAACGCCCATGCGGGTACCATCAGTATTCGCTTTCCATTTATTTTCTCCTCCTTGTAGATGTCTCTGGTGATCACGAATCCATAATCAAGCCCGATCTTAGCCAGTGTGCGCAGGAACTGTTTGAGTTCCGGTTCACCACCATACTTCACCACAACAGGTACAATCCTCCCATTCTTCAGTATGAAATCAATCTCCGTGGTGTTATCACGGAAGTAGTATTCAGCATCTAATTCCTGTAAAATGACTGTTTCTACCACTCTTCCGATTCCGGGACTGCTCTCGGGAGCGAAGATACGAGCGAACGCCACATTAGTGGGATATACCTTCCTCATCTTCCTCGAGGTTGCCATTAAGCCCGGTCTGAGGTTGCGCACACGTCTCAGTATCAGTGCATATTCGAGATAAGAGATGTAATTGATGATTGTGGGTTTGCTCCGCTTCAGATCCCTTGATAGCGCATCGTAGTTTATTCGCATCCCTGGATTCGTCGCCACGAGCTCCACCAGCGTCTTCAACAGTTCCATATCCTTTATCCCGAACTCAGAAGGCAGATCAACGAAGATTATTCGTTCGAGCACGTTGTTCCGGAGGTAGTGCCTTATCTTATCCTCGCTCTCCTCATCCAGTATCTCCGGGAAGCCACCCTTCAGGAGATAATCGTGGAACAGTGGTAAGACGCTCCGTTCGTATAGCTGCCACTCCCTGAACTCCACCTCTATACCCTTCCATCTCAGGAATTCTTTAAAACTGAACGGGCTCAGCTTGAAGTCATACATGCGACCCGCAAGGCTCTCCGTCGCTCTCTTCTGGATGTTTATGGATGCGGAACCGCAGATGAAGAATTTGAGATTTGGATATAAATCATAGAATATCTTCAACTCGTTCTGCCAGTTCTCAGCCTTATGGATCTCATCAAAGAAGATGAAGATTCTTCCCGCTGCATCGAAATTTCTACGCAGTTTCTCCTGTTCGTAAGTTCTCAGCACGTCTTCTATACCCGCTTTCGTGACATCAAAAGAGAAGTAAAGGATGTTGCCGGGTTCTACGCCGTCATCCAGCAAATGCTGTATTAACTGGTAGAAGAGGGTGGTCTTGCCCACTCTTCTCAGTCCATATACGAGAATTATCTGCTTATCGTCGCGGTATTTCAGTATCTGGTGGAATAGAGCTCTTTTATAGGATTTGAGCAAGTTAGCTCTCACCTTCCCGGTGGTCCACCAGTCGTTGAATTGCTCTATTGTTCTCAGTTCCATAGTATGTTCACTCCTGTTAGTAAAGTATGGTTTACTAATATTTATGTTTTTCGTTAATCGTGATTGTGCTTGAGTAGGTGGATACGGGTGCATAATCATAATATAATCGCTCAATATTCATAAGGTATGGTTTACTATTTTTCATGAGCTGGAATTGCTTTTCAAATTCTCGCGGCACTATTCGAAATTAAATAATGAAATCCACTATATCCGGCTGTATATTTACAATTTTATCATACTGGAACCCAACTTCGTTAGAATAAGGAATCCACGTGAACCTGAGCCATTTCTTGTTTATTTGTAGGAAATCAAAAAGCTTAATTTCTGTTTCTCCCTCCTCTAAATCCCTTACATTTCCATGATAAACGTAAATAGGAACCCTTCCTTCATTCTTAACAGAGCAAATAGCTCTTCTCAACTCCTTAAAATCTTCTTTTAGTTCATTCTTCAAATGATCGAAGATTTTCTGTGTTGTGTAAACAGGACTCAAAAAGCTCAAATCCAATTCAAATCCCTTTTTCTCGCAGAATTTTTCAATTTTATCCTGTACAACATCCATAGGGATAACTTCTATCTTTTTAAAGGTTTCCGCTCTTATTTGAAGTAACCTGCCTTGCTCCTCATCAAAAGCTATTCGCTTAGGAGAGTATCCAAATATGCAACATTCATTAAATATCTTCTTCAGATTCTTTTCCTCTAATTCTACACCCTCATACACCCTATTACAAACTTCCTTGATTTCTGAATAGCTGTATTCCTTTTCCTCCAGATTTTTTAACGTCTTCTCAAGAAGTTCAAAGTCATAAGGTCTTTTCTTGTTACCTTCTTCCATTAAAAACTCTTCTGGCATGAAAATCTTCATTACCGCACCGTTTGGCTGTTCAGCTCCTCTGTTCAATCTACCACCCCTCTGACCCAGAGCATCTGCTGGTGCAAGTTCTGTATACATCCTTTCGCAAGAGATGTCCAGACTCAATTCCATCACTTGGGTTGATACAAATATCACGGGTCTCCCTTTTTCGATCTTCAATTTCTTTATAAGCGACTTTTCCTTTTTTCTCCTGTCTTCCCAGATAAATTCAGAATGCAAAAGGAAGGTATTTGGACTTATAGATTCTTCAGTGAGTGCTTTTTTAATTTTTTCATAAGCCTTCTGGCTTCTTTTGACCGTGTTTAGAATAACGAATTGATTTAAACCCCTTCTGTAAGTTTCCACAACTTCATCCAAAAACGACTCGTTTATTCCCTCCTTATTTATGAGGACGCCATCCATAACCTCAACCTTAAAAGGTTTAAAGTTTAAGCCTTCCTTGTCCTCTATGGGTCCAAAATATTCAGGATTTATTTCCCTCGCTTTCTTCACGAAGAAATCGGGTAGAGTGCCCGACATTAACAGATTAGGGACATCCATTTCTTTTAAAATCCCAAATAAACTCATCAAATGTTCCAGCGTTAATTTTTCGTAGTAATGCACTTCATCAAAGACTATGACTGCGTTCTGTAAATTCCCCAAAGTGAAGTCTGCCTGGTTAAATCCATGAACGAAGGAAAGAATGAGATGGTCTATTGTTGTTATTGTTACAGGTTTAAAGAAGACATTTCCTTTGAAATTTTCTCCTTTTATCTCTTCTAAATCTTCTTCTGTTAGTTCGTCCTCATCTGCTCCCCTTTCTTCCCTATGCCTTTCTCCATGCGCAAGGAAACTCTTCCCATGATATAATCCAACGTATTTCATCCCGCTTCTAATCTTTTCCTCTTTCGTTTCTCCCTCACCAAGTAACTCACAAAACCTTTCCCACATTGCATTGCTCGTTATCCGCGTTGGCATCGCGAAAATAATCTTGTTTCTTTTGTATCTCTTACAGACTTCAAAAGCCCAGATCAAAGCCGCTTCCGTTTTTCCCCTGCCACAAGGAGCGAACAATAAGCAGAATTTCGGTGTTTTCTCTTTTAGCTCTTCTTGAAATTTGTATGGTTCGTGTCCTCCTAAAATATCCATCTCCTTTATATCCGGTAATGCAATCACGTACCTCTCTGGATTCTCTAAGACGGACCCCAAAAGGCGTTCATCCCCATTATAATTCTGAATGAAATCGTGAAAGTTTGCACTTGAATAATCATCACAGAGTTGAAGAATGGAATGAAAGAAGCAATAAACTGATTTTAGTCTTATCTTCTCGTTGCTTCCCCCTGCTTTCCTATTCAAAACCTTTCTAAAACTTTTTATTTTATCAAATAACTCACCATTTCCGGGAAAATCAAAATCAGGCTCGATCTCTACCCATTCAAAATTGAAATACCTGGTAAATTCTAACTTCCTATAAAATTTTGGCATCTTATTGATGAACTCTTTTACCTGCTCTTCCAAAAATCTCGGTTTTGTGTTGATATCATTATAAATCAGGTCATAGAGTTGCGTGTGATGCCCGAGGATGCTGCACAGTTCTATTAACGGAAATTCATCTGAGGGAAGTAAAGGGGTAATTACCTTGTTATAGAGATTGAAAATGATAGGAACAGCGAAGAAAGCGTGGGGATAATCCTGTGAATGTTTACCCTCTTTTATTCGGTTCTGGAATTGGTGCGTTAACTTACCAATATCATGAAGATAAATCGTTATAAAAAGGTTTTTTATGAAAAGTTCGGAATCTAAATCCCATCTTTTGCAGAATTGCCTTATAACCTCCTCGTTCCTCTCTACATAACATTTGAGGATTTTTAGACAGTCTTCGGCGTGTCCTTCTAAGGTCAGGAAGTAAAGAGCCTCTTCGTTATCTATTTTTCCTCTCACAACCTTTGCTAACATAATTTTATATTGTTAATGAGGATCCATATATAAATATGGTTTTCAGAACCGGAATCAAGATTGAGGGGTTAGATGATTGGAATAGGCTATTACAGCATTCAATAACCCGCTATATACTCATCCCTGAATTTATAACACCCCATTTCTTCATCCAAAATTAGAGGTAACCCCCGAGGAACAGAAACAGTCAACTCTTTTAAACTCTTACCGTCTTCGCTGAATCTATAAGGCAATTTTACCACTTCACAGCCTCCATAAACACCTTCAACTATGCTGTGGATGTGCTTCGATTTTGCCCTTTCAACTTCTATAAGTTCTACATTCAGAACATCAACCATATCATCAGACTGTCCCAAATAAGGAGGTCTTTCGGGGTTCTGAATTTTTTCGTGGATTTCTCCTAATAAACCGTCATCTCCTACAAGGAATATTTTATATTTTGGACAGGGTAGCAATTCTTTAAACATTGGTGCGGAAGGGAAGCCCCATATTTTTGGTCTTGCTGCTGCTTCCCTTTCTATCAGCTTTAAAAGCTTACACATCTCCATTGTTTTATCTCTTTCTACTTCTGTTATATTCAGAGGTTGTATTCCAATTTTTATGTCATTAAGACGTAATTGCATTTTATAATCCGGGAATCTTGGCATACCCAGACAATTTGCCAGGAAGCCTCTTATCGTCGTGAATGGAGGTACGGAATAGGATAAAATAATGCTTGTTGTTGTGGTTTTTCTAAAACAGAGGAAATAAATTCCTTCTATTTCAAAGAGTAGCCCTTGCATTTTAGCATATGAATCCCATAGCTTCTTTTAGAACTTCAGCGGGTGTCTTTGTCTCGATACCATAGCTCTCAAATATTCCCTTGAGTTCCTCTTCGTTCTCCACCACACCGGAAATCATACCGAACAGGATTCTTTCTGAGTATTCCTTTACATCATCCAGTATCTGCTTGAGTCTTCTCGTATTAATCTTCTCTCCATCTTCGAACTCAAATAGTTTCTGCAACCTGTGAGAATATTTGTCCTGGAAAGCGATGCAAATCACATCAGGAGTGAAATCGGTCAGTAATCTTGCCTGTTTTGAGTAGTCGGTCAAGAATTTTATGGCTTCTAATACCTTTTTCACCCTTCCTACTCTCCCCTTCTCTTCAACGATTTCTTTGAACCTCAATGCTTCTCCTGTCCAATCTTCCTCCTTTCCCACTCTTACTAAGTCTATCGCCAGTCCACACTTGTATATATTTGTACCTATTTCAACGTTTACTATGTCCCCCATCCTTTCACCTGCCACCTCCTGAGGCTTCCTTCTTGTCAGAAAATCCACGACACAATTTTCATCGAAAGGCAATAGACCTACTGCTGGTGATACTTTAACCGGGGAAACTCTGGTATACGCACCACCGGGGTGCCCTTCGGGGAAAGTCGGGAGTTTAGTCCCCCTTTTAATCGTGGACATAAACCCAAAAAGGTCACAGGCTATACACTTTTCGATGTCCGCGCATGTTTCCCCCTGTGCGTCAGGGATGCACATGAACTCTCCAAGATTCAAGTTCCTTCTCATTGCCTCTTTAATGTAATATCTCATCGCTTGCCCACTCACGTAGGGATATTCCCTGCCATTTCTCTTGTATTTCTTGATATCAACAAGGTTCGCTTCTCCTTCACCTGCATTGAGGTTTGTCAACCCAGTTTTCGACAACCACACTATATTCATTCCTTTAATGCTTTTGTTCATTTTCTTTACCTCCCGTCTTTAGATACTTTATCTGTGATAACTCCACACAAGAAAATATTACTAACACATTTTTTATATCTTCAAACCTTTCGTTATTTTCTTTATTCATTTCCAAGATTTCGACGAGGTTTTCCAAAGAAGGAGGATATATTTTCCTTCTTTTTTCTTCCTTGAGCCCAATGATTCTCTTACCCAATTCCCTCAATCCACTCAGAAATTCGTCGGGATTTCTCGCTTTGTCCAATTTATACAGTATACTAATATGTCCTTCCTCGGCGACCTCTGCAACTATCTTTGCTACGTTTTTCAAACCTTTTAGTTCTTCTTCACTCATACCCATTTTATACCACTTCCATATATGAATCAATTTATTTAAAACATTTTCTGCTTCGGTAGGAACCGCCACATACCCGTCCTTTCTCGGCAGTAAATAAGAAGCAAATCTGCTTAAGTCATTATTGAGGAACGCACCCGAGATGCCTTCTTTTATTTCCTGAGAAATTTCTCGTTCTCTTTCAAGATTCCTCTTTTCGAATCTAAAGAATATTTTACTTATAAAGCCAGAATAAATCAGCTTATTATTTTTTGTGAGTTCAAAAATGGTTCTTAAAGCATTGTCTGATATCTTCAATTTTGTATATTTAATGTTTTTCACAGCTCCGGAAGGCACTTTCATCACCACCCATTCTTTACAGATCTCTTTTTTCACTCCAGAAAACTCCAATAAATCTTTTGGCACTTCCTCATGAAACCACACATCTTTAAAGAAATTTTCATAAAAATAAAGCAAAATTGTGGATTCCCCTTCTATATATCCCGCGTGGGTTCTGATATTTGAAAACAGGTCTTGAACATTATCCCTGACCATGGGCAGATACAAATCCTTAAATCTGTGGAGTTCAGCCAGATTGGACATCAATGGTAAAATTACAATTGAGTATCTCCTTTCGCCTCCACCCAAGAATGAGCGAAATATGATGTTTTCATCGGTCCATTCTAAACTTCCCACGAGATAGCAGAAGGGACACAAAGCATCGTTATAGTCCTTTAGAATTCCCTTAGTCCTTATACCACTTAAACTTCTTATCTTTGTTACAAGGGGGTAAACGCTTTGTTTTAATTTATCTACATTTTTTGAATAATATTTTCCACATATCATACAGGTTTTATTTCCCACATTTGTGCTATCAAAAATCTCTCTTAGTCTATTTTCTGTTTCAGAATATATTTTTTCCTTCAAAACATTTTTACCATCGATTTTCTTACCATATTGAGAAAGAATGTAATCTTTCTTAACATTTTTAACTTCCCCTGTCCTCTCGTTAATTCTTTTAACAAATATGACCCTGTTCATTTTCTCTATTATTGTTCTTTTGAGGCTATCGAGGAACTGTGTGCGATCTAAACTATAAAACCTGAGGTGATTTTTCTCTAATTCTACTTTTACATCGTTTACATCTTTTAAGATCTTATATAAATTTTCTAAACCGTTATCCATCCAAACATCATTGTAAACTGAAATTTCTACCTCAACCTCTTCTCCTCTCGCCTCTCCATTCATTTGATACGTACCTATTTCTCATGCCCCTATATAAACTTTTCCTTTCATTTAACTTTTTATATGAAACCGAAAATTCTTATGATCCAGAACATTTCTTTTTCCTCTTTGCCTGCATGCCACTTGCATGTTGGATATCCACACCGGCGATCATACCTGCGAGGATTTTCCATGCGTATGCGGGATTCAACGAGTATGCCTTCCTCCTCGCCCTGCGATAAAAGCTCCAGCCCCTTCTCCATCCACCGTGATTATCCTGGTCATATCTCAGCACCTGCTCGAACTTCTTTATCGCGACTGTAATCATCCCTCGTTGCAACAACTTCCTTGCTTCGTGGCATAAAGCCTTGATTTCTTCTCCACTCAGTTCTATTTCCCGTTTCACCTCATCATGCGAAGTTTCTTCCTTCTCTTCTGAATCCAAGCGCGGATGAACCTTTCGTTCATGTGCAGCCATATTCTCTATCTTCACACGTGCACCACAGAACCTGCAAATGCCGAATTTTTTGCTTCGTCCCATTAATTAATCCTCACGTGCTTCCACTTATTTGATGCTTTTATTTTAATGCTACTTTTGTAAGTCTTTTTTAAAGTGTTGTGGATCTTTATATACTATGCGGGTTATTGTATATTCCAGATGGAGGTGTGTGAAAAGGGTGGCGGAAGACGAAGCGAAGGCATAAAAGGGGCAATTTTCCGGGCTGTTAAACACGGACTAAGGTAGGATTGAAATGAGTTCAAGATATACCCGAATAACCGCCTCCTACCCACAGTTAAACACGGACTAAGGTAGGATTGAAATTACTCATCATTTTTGTGACTGTTGCTATTTGTGTTTTCGTTAAACACGGACTAAGGTAGGATTGAAATTGG
>JAODGL010000220.1 GCA_025464585.1 Methanosarcinales archaeon | reverse complement strand
AATGAACTTTGCTCGGCACACCCATTTTTCCACCTCTATGCTTTTATAGAGGCGAACTTAAACATACCATCAAATTCAAAACTAAGCTCTTTACAGGGTCTTACAGGCTCGTGAGGTCGTATGGGGGTTTTAATATTTGGATTTTGAAATTTGAATAAGCCCCTACTGGGCTTGCGGGGTCGTGGGGCAGAGCCCCACAGTTTAGAGTTTAGAAATTAGAGTTTAGGATTTTCCACTCTTTATTGAGCAAGTTCGGTCATTCGGTAATTGCACACCGCTTCCCGAAATCTCTGCTCGCATTCCTTTACCGTTTTTCCACCATAAACTATATCTTCATCTATCCCCTCTACCTTGCCCACCAACCTATCTGATTCGACATCAGCGACGAGCGACCCGTAAAAGCCTTTGTAATAGAAAACCTTTCGCTTGTCTGCTCTCGCATCCACGAAATCCACTAATCTTTTATTCTCCTCTTCCTTCAATTCCCGTTCCATTACCTCCATTGAAACTCTCTCTCCGCTCTCTAACTCCCTTTCCCTCAATTCTTTTAAGTTAAGAACCTTTCTATCGATTCCACAGGGTTCATGCAGTCCTTGAGATGTCTTGAATTCCAGATGAACCGTAGCCGTTCAATGCCACTTTCACTTTCAGGCTTTTCATACCACCGCTCACCATACCATTCCCTGAGGTCTTCTAAGAACCTCCAGTACGAACGCTTCTCATTCCGCTCACCAATATATCTCTGATAAAGGTCATGATACCATAGAATCAACTTCTCCTCATTCAACCCACTTAAAATCTTCTTCGCTTCTTCCAACGTCTCTGCCACTCCTGAAAGTATGCCCCTCACCACCACGATATATACATTCTTCCCGATGAACTCCCTGCAATTGTCACAGAACAGTTCTTCTTTTACTATCCTTATCTCCTCTGCATGACCCACACAATCCTTCACGTGGTAACCCTCCAGTAAATTCTCAAATGCCTTCGTCTGCGTAGAATATATCTCCTTCTGGCATTTCGGGCATGTATATGCCCTATCAAAGTAAATGGTGTCAAACATTCCCATACGCTCTTCACCCCTTTCTCTCCTTGTTGTATTTACCGTTAAATTATACTTTTTAATTCTATACAAAGTATAACTTCCCTCTATTTAAACAATGTCTGGCAGTTCTTCAAGGGGCGTGTTCCGTTCAGGAGATTTATTAATATCCTGTTCAGGAGGAGCACCGTCAAAGCAGCGGTATTTGCAGTGATTGCGATCTTCAGAAAGAAGGGTTTTTTGGGCAAGCATTTTTATTATCTTTCATTCACTATCCGCAATATCTCCTCACCATAATCCTCAATCTTCCTTCTACCAACCCCTTTAATCCCTTCCAACTCCTCCTTTGTCCTCGGTAATTGATTCGCTATACCAATTAACGTGCTATCATGAAAAACGCAATAAGGAGGAATCTTTTTCTCTGAGGCAATTTCCCTGCGCCATTTCTTCAACTCGGCAAGCACTTTTAAGCTCTTTCCTTCGCTTATTACAACTTCTTCTTTTGCTGGCAACTGCAATTTTATTGTATATGAAGTATAATTTTTCTTTGGTAAAGCTTTCTTTTTTAAAGAAAGGTTTTTTATATGCTCTTTCTCTTTTTCGCCCAATGCCCGCTCAGCCATAGCGGTGAGATACAATACAGGTCGAGGAAAACGTGAATCTCCCTGCCTTTTCTCCAAATACCCCTTCTCTATCAACTGGTCAGCCATATATTTTACTTCATCCGCGGTGTAATCTTTTAAAGCACCATAGTACCTTGATTCTTGTAGATTTTGATTTATTATCCGTTTAAACCATTTACTTCAGTATCCTCTCCTATGCCTCGTAATAACGGATTGCAAACGCTACACGCATTGCACGTCCCTTCATAATCCTCACCAAAATAATTCAAAATGAACTTCCTCTTGCACTCTCCGCTCTCCACATATTCGACTACCTTATCAATCTTTTTCATGCTGCTCTCTTCCAGTCGAAAAAAGATCTCAAGCAGCTCAATCGTGTCAACATCTTTTATACCGGGATTGACTTTAATAGGCGTGCAGAAATCCCTTTCTTCAAGTTCTATTACCCTGGCAATTTTCAACTCACGTAATATATTGTTTATCCTCGGAACAGATATCTGAACAGACCTGCTCAGCACTTCTAAATCCATCCATCTCTTCAAATTCTCCTTAAAATACACATTCCGGATTAGCTTCTCCGCCTCTTGCTGGTATTTTACCGATTTTACGTCTGCGTTTAGCATCTTCACCGATGCACGCCTGAAAATCCTGAAATACGTGTTTATCGCATCCATCCGCTCAAGATGATGCAAAATTAATCTGATGGGAACCTCGTCCAACTTCAAATCGTTTGCTACCTTCTTCACATTTACGTAAATTAATTTCCCCTCTGCTCGTGTCAACAGACCAAGCACCGCTTTAATTTGCTTCCGAGAAGGCGTATTATACTGAATCAATTTACGCAGCTTGATTTCATCCATTTTAGAATAAAGCAAGAAGCAATATGCGGGCTTTCCATCCCTCCCTGCACGTCCCACCTCTTGATAATAGTTCTCAATGGATTTTGGAAGATTGTAATGGATTATTGCCCTGATGTCCTCTTTATCAATGCCCATCCCGAAAGCATTTGTAGCCACCACGATTCGCGTTCCCCCGCTTATAAAATCGTTTTGTATCCTTCTTCTCTCTTCTTTATCTTTTATTTGACCGTGATAATACGATGTACTCAAGCCCGCATCGGCTAAATATGTAGCCAGCTCCTCTGCGGTTCTCGTGAAATTGACGTAAACGATGACAGAGCCTTTGAGTTTTTCCAAAAGTCCTTTCAAGATTTTTTCCTTTCCATAGTTAGTTTTCAAGCGGATTACGGAAAATAACAGATTCTTCCTGTCAAAGCTGGCTTTGAACACATCGCATTTTATGCCCAATTGTTTCTGCACATCCACTTCGACTGTTTTAGTGGCTGTGGCTGTTAATCCAAGCACAGGCGGGGGTGGGTTATTCAATGCCCTTATCATCCTTCGCAGTCGTAAATAGTCGGGTCTGAAGTTATGACCCCAGACGGAAATGCAATGCACCTCGTCAATCGCGATTAGACTGATATTACACGACTTCAATATGCTCATTAATTTATTATCTACGAACGTTTCAGGAGCAACATACAGCATCTTCAATTTTGATGCTTTTAATAGCTCGTATATGCGCTCTTTTGTGCTTGAATCGAGCATGGAATTGATATACGCCACATCATGCACACCTTTCTTCCTCAGCCCGTCCACCTGGTCCTTCATCAATGCGATTAACGGACTTACAACTACTGTCAAACCATCAAATACCAACGCGGGTATTTGAAAGCATAGAGATTTCCCGGCACCTGTGGGAAGAATAGCAAGCGTGTTCTTCCCGGCTAAGACATTCCCAATTATTTCTTCCTGTCGTGGGCGAAAAGAGCTGTGATTGAATACGGTGTTTAAAATGGTCAAGGGGTCTTTTGGGGTGTTAGCATCCATTTTTATCTCGTTCATCGTGTTTTATTTTATGAGAAATTATCGCACTGTTACCAGTGGGGTCTTCTATTATTAGTTTCATGGAAGCATTACCCGACTTGATTTGTTCTATTAGCTTCAAAATATGCTCTGCACGTTTTTTCTTTTTACCCTTGACATCCCTGCTCAGCATCTTCACCACTTCTTCCACGCGCTTCAACACGCCTTCCACCGTAGAAATAAAGGATTCCCCTCTTCTCGGTTCTACGCTTACGCCCAACTCCGGTATCTCGATGCTCCCGAACGAAGACCTTACAACGGTCACATTCAAATCCTGCGGTGAAGAAATCTCCATCTCGTATCTGCTCCTCTTCTTATCTGATAGTATCATTACGTCGGTATAGCGATACCCACAGGAGGGACAAACGGCAATAAACATCAATGCATCGCCAAAATGCGGTATTTCATAAGGTAAAAAGCGCAATTCGCTTTCCGCTCCGCAAATCGGGCATTTCTCTTTCACATCCTTTCTTCTACTCCGTATTGGCGCTCAGTTGCCATTGCCAATTACTTACTTCCCAATCAATCTCTTCCTTTCTATCTTAATCCCCGTTGGCGCCACTATCACCTGGTCATCCCCAATACCGGCGATGTCACCACCTACATCAAATGCTGCCATCTTCAGGTCTTTTATCGCTTTCTCTACCAGAACTTTGTCCTGTCTTGCCAGTGAGATATCCAGAATCAGTATGTTGCCTGCGTATATCTCTTTTTTCAATTCGGGAACATCGAATAAACCGGTCAATTCCGCAGTCTTTATGTACATCTTTACTCCCTCTTCTTTCTTTAGCTCCTCTTCGTACTCCTCTATATCCAGGTCCAGATAATCCTCCTCATTCCCCATTATTCCCTCCTTCTTTACAAACAGTTTCATTAAAGCTTCTTTTATCCCCATTTTTATTCCTCTCTCTCACTCCCCCTTTTTAATAATTGTTATCTTAATACTTAAAAATAGTGAGTTAATTAATTAAAAAGCATTGCATAGATGGCATGAAGTTCAAAGTTGCGAGAAAAACTGATAGGTGTAAAGGATGTGGATTCTGTACGTTGATATGCCCTTCTCGCGATAATTGCATTGGTTGCGGTGCGTGTGTGGATGCGTGTCCATACGAAGCAAGAGTCTTAGAAGAAATCTGGGAGCGCAGGAAAGAGATAGAGATAAAAGTAAACCGTGAGAGATACACGGTGCCGGAAGGCGTAACTGTGTTGAGGGCACTTGAACTAATAGGTTTTTCGATACTACCGTTCAAAGATAGCAAGGGGCGGGAGGTGGGGGAACTAAGCGAAACAGAAATTCTTGCACCTTGCCGAACCGGGGGATGCTGGTCGTGTGCGGTTATTGTAAATGGGGATTTGAAGCCGAGCTGCGTAACACCAGTGGAAGTGGGCATGGAGATAATAACGTGCAGAGAGGAGATAGAGCAGAAAGAGCAAAAAAGAGTGATTTCCGGGTTTCAGGGACATGCAGTAGGAGGTGTGGGTACGCCCTATTGGATAAAGCCAAGAACTCTGGGATTGGGATTTAGACCCATAGAAGTCGCATGTTTTTCGCATGGCTGCATATTAAGATGTCCAACATGCCAGAACTGGGAAATTACTTATTCAGCAGTCGAAGAAGAACCACTGTCGCCCGTAGAAGCAGCGAGGATAATGAGCTACGAAAGGAGAAGATTCGGCGTGGACAGAATGGCGATATCTGGTGGAGAATCCACACTGAACAGAAGATGGCTTTTGGAATACCTGAAGGAATTGAAGAGATTGAACAGGGATGAGAAAGCGAGATTGCATGTGGATACAAACGCAGTTGTGCTGACCGGGGATTACATAGACGCACTATATCTTGCGGGCGCTACGGATATAGGAGCAGATGTAAAGGGGTTCGAACCCGATACTTTTATCGAAATCACCGGGATAAAAGACCGGGAATTAGCGAAAAAACTCATGGATAACGAATGGAATGCTATAAAATACATCGTGGAGAATTATTCTGATAAGATGTTTGTTGGCATAGGCATACCCTACAATGAGGCGTTTATATCGCTTGATGAGATATATAAAATAGGGGAGAGGATAGCAGGATGGTCTCCGGATGTTCAAGTATGCGCTCTGGATTACAGACCGGCGTTCAGGAGAATGGACATAAGAAAACCTTCTTATGAAGATATGCAGAAAGTAAAGGAGGTTTTAGAGGACAGCGGTCTCAGGTGTGTGATTTGTCAAACAGAATTCGGGAGGTTAGGACCTTAGCGTTGATCGGAGGTTTATTTTAGCAAAAAATCATTCCACCTTGACTTTTTCCTTCTTCCCCTTCTCTTCCTTACCTTCAAGGTCTTCTTTGTACTTTTCAAGGAGGTCTATCTCCTTCTCAACGACCTTATTTATCGCTTTCAACGCGCTTATTCTCACTTCTATAAGGTCTGAGGCGAGTTTTGATGGTCCGGGAAGATAGTTCTCGATAGATTCCGCTAAGCCTCCCACTACATCAACCGCTACCCGTAGAGGAATAAGAGCTGTACCTGCAAGGACCTTCACCGCCTTTACCAATTCTTCTTCCTTATCCTCTCCCATTTCCTCTTCCATACTATTTATCTATGTCAATAATTTATCTTCTTCTCAAGACTGAGTGAAATATATGTGAAGTTCATCATTTAAAAGTTTCGCGCGCTCCAGCCTCATTATGTGCGCGATAGTTGGTAGGGGAATGAAGTTCCTAACTTCTCCTATATCTGTTGAAATAACCACTGAAAGATCCTCTCCTGCTCTTTCCACCTCACACACCTCTTTATACTTGCTTGCAAAGGGCAAGGGTAGGGGAACTACCACTTCCAAACCATGATTCAACTCCGTCACTCTGATCGCCTTACCCTCAAAGTAAACCCTTGCAGGGTCTTCGTTCCCGAACAACTCATCCCCAAGCTCTGATAGAAGCCTCAAACCTTTTACTTCAGACTGGAACAGCCGCAGTCTTTTTACTGGCAGCGGATGAAAAGC
>JAODGL010000114.1 GCA_025464585.1 Methanosarcinales archaeon | reverse complement strand
GGCAATACTGTAAATACCGACGCAATCATTATCGCCGCTAATACAATTTCTATTTTCGCTTTCCGCGAAGCATCTTTTCCGTAAACGCTTTTTCTAAAAGGGTTTATTTTTGTATTCATTTTTTTTCCTTTTCACCTCCTATTTTTTCAACATATTCCTCTATATTCGAGGGAGTATATAAAACTTTCGGTTCCGCCCGCGTAAAGAATAGTGAATAGCCAATAAGGAATAGGGCACTGGTACCCTCTTGCCTAATCACCATTTCGCTATTGCCTGCTTTGCCTGCCTTCACCTTCGCTTATCCCCCTCTTATGCTATATTCATTTCTTCCCGCGCAAAGCTCTTTTGCTGTTCGTTCTGGTAAATATTTATCAAACCTGTCCCTCATCTCTTCTCTCTTCCCTTTTATGTTCTCGTTCATCCTTACCGCTTTTCGAGGAGCCCACCAGTCTCTTTATATCTTCACAGTAAAGTAGTGTTCCATCTCCCTCTCCTTTCCGCTTCCGCATACACGTCCTTCGCATGAGCGTGCTCTTTAATTACCTCTTCCGCCGCTTTATATAGCTTTTCACTTGCCTGAATGACATTCCCCCTTAATTAGTAAATATACTTGTATTATACCCCGGGAATTGAAAATCCGCATCACTAAGGATGCTGTTGTGAGTTTTTTGATGAGATACAAAACGTAGAGAACTGGGAAAAGCCGATAAGAAGCTTGTATGAGCTCAAGCGATTTTTTATTAGAAGTCCGCATGAATAAACTTAACATCATTTATTTTTTAGTAAAGGTTTTTGCTTTCAAAAAAGTTTCAAAACATCTATCAATGGCGTATCAGGCGATTCCGGACGTGGCATCAATTTCCCGGTCTTTGGATCAACAATCAAATCCATCGCTTCTAAAGGTATCTGACCCAGCAGAATTCGGGTTCCCGGTGCTTCCACCACGCATTCCACCTCCGCCTCTCTACCCATAACCTCAATATCAATCCCTCTGGCAATCTGCCTCCTCCTTTTCGTACCATCTGCGTAACTGGCGGTAATGAATCTACCCCTGGTGAGTCCTAACTCCTCCACAACTTCCTCCGGTAGTGTCAGCATCGTAGCGCCAGTGTCAACGAGAACTTCTTTCTTCACTTCTCTCACCTCTTCTGGCTCCAGGAGTCCTCGTCTCGCTAATTCCTCATCAACAAAGTTCTTCATTTTCGCTTCTACTATTACCTTCCCCATTACCCTTTCCTCCTTTTCTCCTTCACTTCTACTTGTATCCAAACCTACAATTCTTATCTTCTCCGCTTCTGTCCCCAAACCAAATCGCCCCCTTATCTATGCTTTTGCCCCCGAGAGTTTTTCTCTAAAGTTGTCCCTACCTACTGTCATCATTTAAACAATAACATCAGGCTTTAAATATTTGAATTTTTTCAAACTCCATTCTCATCTAACCCCAACAACAAACACTCCTCAGAACTGTCATTACTGAGCACATACTTGTAACCTCCATATCTTACTTCTTTCACTGTTGGCTTATACTTCCCTAAAATTCTTGTCAACCCCTCGATAGAAGGTATGCCATCTGACCTGTACGAAACCACAATGATAGCGTTTTGAAATTTTTTAAACAGCTTGTTGAACGCCGTATGAATTTTATTTTTATCACACCAAACAGGCTTTTTATGCTTTATCCGCCTGTGTTTGCTCCGGTAGTCAATCATATCCTTCCACTTTTGATAATTCACAATGCCCTCAAGGAAATGATAAAATTCCAGATAATCCACACCAACCCCCTCTTTCGATATGTAGGGTGTGTCAATATAAACGAGGTCAAAATCACCCTCAATATCGAAAACATCAAGATTTAACGCTTTGTTCTCCTTTCCATTCGAAAATACACATCCATTCACTTCGTTTACAAAGTTCAAGAAATGCTCTTCAAATGAGGTATCCCATGTCGCTTTGTTGCCAAAACTTCGTTTTACATTTGAAGTCCGCATGTAAAGGTTTTTCCGATGAAAGAGATTATAGGGACGCTTTATAACGCATGATTGAAATAGCGCATAATAAGCCAGTGTGCGCTTGTAAAAGTTATCCAAATTTTCGATGTTCTGTACGACCATATCGAGCCATCTGTTCTCCTCATCGGTATAGTAAATATCAGAAAATGTGTCCTGGATGAACGTAGGATAATTGATGTCTGGGTGTGGTTGCAGTAAAAAGTCTATATCGTCATGCGATAGCTTCGTTGAATCATTCTCTATCAGCGCCGTACCGATGTAATAGTTAGACTTTAATATGTCGTTATAAAAGACCTGTTTACCTCTTGTTTTCAAAAAATATCCTACTACCCCCGTTCCGCCGAATGCGTCTAAGGCGCTTTCAAATTCGATGTCTTCTATATTCTCCCAAATCCATTCGACTATCTTCGATTTGCTACCCTGATAGCGTGTTGTTGGGAGGTTATAAGGTTTAATTAAACCCCCCATAAGCGTTAATTGCGATGCTTTTTCAATCACTCTTATCACCCTTTGTTCCTTGTTTATACTCAAAATACTCCTTTATATTACGATAAGGCGGCTTTGGTAGTTCATGCAGTTGCGCCATATCCTTCGTCATGTAATACATCCAGTAATCATCAAATACTTCTATTCCATATTCTGAAAAGATGCCAGTGCCATCTCTCATTTGTTCTATCTTTGTTGTAGAACCTATGTTTTTGGTATTGCCACTTCCAGGTCTATCTGTTGCGATTTTATACTTTTCTTGCAGAATAAACTCAATATCCTTTATCACCGAGAGAATTCTTTTGAGCTCGGCAATAGAATAGATCTTATATTTATCTATACGCTCATCCTGCTTCGTATATATAATCCCAAGCACGTAATGTTTTTTGTATTCACCGTACGGGAACGTAATATTCTTTTTGCTGGTTCTATCCCGGAAATAGCCTGTAAACGCACCAAGCGTAAATCCAGACGCTGTGGTTTCTGACGTTCGATATGTACTTTTTATATCCAGAGCTACCTTCTCTCCGTTATTTTTGCCGATAAAACTAATGTCAGGATAAAAATTCTGCTCTTTGCTTAAGACGATGTCAAAATTGTTCTCTATCGCGAACTGCCGGATTTTTGGGAATAGCATAATCTCTAAAACCTTTGAAATCACCTTTGTATCGAGAGAAATCGTGTAAATATTCTTAAAAATGTCAATAAAGCCTTTTACTGTCCAATTTCCATCAGAATCCTGAATATCGCAAAGATATTGGTTCAGATACTCAAGGAGTTTTTCTCTAAAGTTGTCCCTACCTACTGTCATCATTTAAACAATAACATCAGGCTTTAATAAAATTAGCACAGATAACCTCCCCATCCCCACGCATCTCGAACATCTCAATGCATGCAGGTACTATCACAGTATCCGTTGGAGTCAAATCGGTATTGCTAATATTTGATTTTGATTTCAACGTGACCTCTCCACGCAGGCACGTAAGCACTTGCAGCTTGCCTTCAGTAAAAACTTTCACTCCCTTACCTTGCACCTTAAAAAGCCGCAGCTCGAATCGCTCACCGCGCAAAAGCATATATTCCTCGTATCCGCTCTCCTTACGCGATATCAAATACTCCTTCTTCAAATCCTTACCGTATCCTGCTTCATCAAACCTCAATACCTCCATAGCATCCTTCAGATGGAGTTCCCTTCCCCTGCCATAGTCATATATCCTGAAGGTTCGTTCAGACGCAGTGCTTACCTCATATACCTTTGTCCCTGCGCCCAATGCGTGAATTACTCCTGCTGGAATGTGGTAATTATCGCCAGCGCGTGCATCAAATGCATTCAGGCATGAAAGAAACTCCTCTCTTTTTACCGCTTCTTTAAAGCGCTCAGGATTCATAAAATCCCGGAAGCCAAGATAAATTTTCGCATCTTTCGTGCTTTCGAGGACATGCCACGCCTCCTCTTTGCCAAACACATCTCCGAGTCTTCTCGCATATACATCGTCCGGATGCGTCTGCACTGAGAGATTATCATCTGCCTTTATTATCTTCACAATCAGTGGGAACTTTTCCAAATTTTCATCTCCCAAAAGCTTTTCCGGAAATAAACAAGCCAATTCATCAAGTGTGAATTTTTGCATCAGTTCAAACTCACAATAATTTCTCGGTGAAGCGCACCAGAATTCGTAGCCCCAGGGCTTGTTCTCAACAAATGGTTTGATTTTTATGGCTTGTTCTACAAGTGTCTCCGCAACATCCTCAAACTTTTTCCTTGTATCCTCCATTTCGTCTTCAGAAACCCCCCTCATCATATCCGCAATTTCGCACAGCGAAAAATCATTCCCCGGAAGTCGTGAGTCCCACCATTTCCCTTTGTCCTCATTCTCCGCTCCAATCCGCATCTTAAGCCTTATTCTTCCTTTGTTTGGATGGAACACATCCACGAGGAAGCAATCCTCGAGTTCGAGTTCCGCATGGTCAACCACGTTGTAAACAACACAGTTCTTTCCCCGTATTCTGTTTAACCTACAATTTATCACGCATGCACGCTCGAGCTGTACTTGTTTAGCAGTTGAGTTCGATATAACACTGTTCTTTACCTTGCCCTTCTCAAATTCCGCATTCTCATATATCGAATCCAAAACTTCACACCCTTCTTTTACTGAGGAAACGTCAACACCTAAAAACTCTCGTAATCTCATTCCAACCTCGTCCTCTGCCAGAACCCTCATCATATTTTCGTAATAACTCTTATTCGTCCCGAAATCCAGCCATGCTGTCTTACCGCTTAAAGGGAAGCTTTTTATCACTGCTATTGACTCTGCACGTAATATCTCATTCTTTATTCTATCTGCACGCTCTTGTAGCCAGTAATCAGTTCTGAACTCAGAAGCCCATAGCTGCCATAATTCATCCGAGTTGAACTTCCCTCTTCTCTCTCTCAGATTATCGCTAAACGCATCGCGCATGCGTTCTGCTAAAACACCACTCATCGTAAACATCCCCAGGTTCACCATCACTTCGCCACCACCTCGCTTTTGCAACTTTCTTTTTACCACTTCGTAGTTGCGAGTGTCATCGAAATCGAGAAGTTCACAACCTTCTATTTTATTCGCAGCACTCTTCACTATCTGAATGCCGTATTTGCTTGCTACCTCCTTTGTGAGCCTCGTCTTTAAGCCAAAGAGCATAACATGCGTGCTCTGTGCGCATTTCTTTATATCCTCTGCACTATCCCGGAATAACAAGAACTGGTCGCCCCACGTAACCATAATGCGAGAAGGAATCGCGAAGTCCTGAAACTGCTTTATCACTCCTTCCAGAATCCTGAGCTTTGGAACCATAATGAATGCTTTGTTCCGACAGGTTCTGGTGAGGATGTTTCTGGTGCCCTCTCCTGCGGTATGCACGATAAGAACACTTTTTCCTTTTTTCACTTCTTCCACAAGGTCTGCCCCGGTAGCATTGGCTGCATTTTCTATTGCGTACAGTGTGCCAAGCCCATTGCCCGCAGCGCCATTCCACCCACTTTCGGAAACGGGTATAAAAGTTGAGTTGAGAAGTACATCTTCTGTTAGCAACGAAGAAAGCGTCAATTTCCTCGCTTCCAAATCGTCACTAACCACAACTACGATGTAATCGAACATATCTATTTTTTCTCTTCGTAGAATTTGATAAAATGTTTGTAAAAATAAATGAAAATAAAAGTGAAAATCGAGATATGCGGACCAAAGGCGTACTTTGTAGCCATTCCTTTGATGCCTGATAATATGGTCAATATGAAAACAGATATAGAGGAAAAGGGCGCGGTAACATATTTTGAAGCTGAAAAAATAGGGTCGCTAATCGCAAGTGTGGATGACTATCTGATGAATGCAAAAGTGGCACAAGATATGGTTGGTCTGATGTAGATAAAAGTTCTTATACTCTCATCTTCTAAATTATAATTGGAGGGGAAAGAAGAAAAGGTGGATATCTGGCTAATTGCGAAACTTTTGCTTCTATTTGTACTATTGCTTTTATCTGGATTCTTCTCCGGCTCCGAGACCGCTCTGATTGGAATAGGTAAAATAAGAGCGAGAGCTTTGTTGAAGCGCGGTGTGAAAGGGGCTAAAACAATTGATAAATTGGTGAACGAGCCAGAAACTACCCTCACAACTGTGCTTATTGGGAACAATATAGTTAATGTTGCAGCATCAGTAATAGCAGCCTCCATCGCAATAGACTTATTTGGGAGCACTTACGGCGAGGCAATTGCAATCGGTGTGATGACCCTGTTAATCCTCACGTTTGCGGAAATCATGCCCAAGACGATTGCTGTGCATCAGGCGGAAAGGATTTCTATTCTCATTTCCAAGCCTATGGGGATTTTGGCTTCGGTCTTCCAGCCACTCATAAAGGCTATCTCCGCGATTACCGCCGCTTTTGAGAAGCTTTTAGGTTTAAAACAGCATCGAAAGCGGTTAATGACAGAAGAAGAGGTGGAGACGATGCTGGACATAGGAGAGGAGGAAGGAGCAATTGAAGAGGACGAAAAGGAGATGATGATGGGTGTGCTAAAGCTTGACGAAATCGTTGTGAAGCACGTGATGACACCGAAGCAGGATATGGTTTGCCTGGAAGTCAATCAAACCCTGGATTCTGCAATAGAGTTAATAAAAAATAGTGGCTACTCAAGAATTCCCGTTTTTGAATCCACAAAGGATAAAATCGTGGGCATCTTATATGCTAAAGATTTGTTGATAAAAGCGAATGCGAAGGAGGGCAACGTTTCGCTAAAAGAAATCATGAAAACTCCTCATTTTGTACCCGAGACCAAAAGGGTGGATGACTTGCTCCGGGAATTCCAGCGCGGTAAGTTTCATATCGCTATTGTTCTGGACAAGGATGGAAGAACAAGTGGCTTAGTTAGTTTAGAGGACCTCCTGGAGGAGATAGTAGGCAGTATATATGATGAATATGACAAAAAATAAAAAAAGAAGGCTATAGGAATGCTATAGCCTCATGGAGATGTAGAAGCGTAAGGAACTTTTATTCCGCAACTACTTCCGCAAACCCAACTCTTCTCGAGACCTTTGTTATTTTTACCTTCACATTATCCCCTTTTCTTGTCTCCGGTACAAATACCACAAATCCCTCTACTCTCGCTATTCCGTCGCCTTCTCTTCCTACGTCCTCTATCTTTACGTCGTAGGTGTCTCCAACGCTTAGTGGGGCACTTGGCCCTCTTCTTTCTCTACCATACATACTTCACAAAACCTCCTATTCTTTCTTTTTTCTTGATAAAACTTCCTTTCCGAGAAAGTTTTATTTTAGATGATGTAAAGAAAAAGTCGCTTTTTTCTCCACATTACCTATTTCTCATATTTATCTTCCTTATATATAAAGGTTGAAGGCGTGAAAGTTCATAATCACAAACACAGAATATTGCTTAGAATTTATATTATACCACAAGATATTGAGCAACTTCACCGCGCTGCCCTTGCCATCCTCTCTTTCTCCTCCTTCTTGCTGATCGAATAGCACTTCTTGTTTTTTGCCGCATTTATTATCTCATCCGCAAGGCATCGCTCTATACTCCTCTTGCTCTTGAATGCGCATTTCTGTGCGCCATGTACAATGAATAGCAGCGCCTGGTCTACTTTTCTTTGTGAGGTCACATCCACGGGCTTAGGAACCAGTATGCCGCCAAATCTCAACCTGATTGTTTCTTCCCTCGGTCCCGCGTTCTGGATGGCATCCACAAGCAACTGAACTGGATTCTCCTTTGTATTCTCATAGATCAAATCAAAAGCATTTTTAACGATTTTGTACGCTTTTAGTTTCTTGCCCGTATTCCGCTGTGTACGCATTAATTTGTTAACGAGCCGCTCCGTCACGCACACTTTTGATTGCTCGAACTGCTGTTTTGCATGCCGACCCCCACTATGCAGCGCAGACATCGGTTGGAGACTGATGTGCTTTTCCATACCTATGTCTCTTATCTTCACGTCTGCGATCTCCCATTTATCAAATATCTTATCGAACATTTTATTTTTGCTTCACCTGATGACCTTCTCCTTCTTCCCTTTTATCAATTCATCTAACGAAATGTCTGTTACTGCCACTACCTTGAATCTTACACCCGAAAGGTCCCCATACGACCTTCCTTTTCTTCCCCCCATTCCCACGATCAATACCTCGTCATGCTCGTCTATATACTTTATAGCACCATCACCAGGACAAAAAGCAGTCACTTGCTTTCCATTTTTGATCAATTGAACACGAACACACTTCCTTATTGCGGAGTTCGGCTGCTTCGCCTCTATTCCCACCTTCTCCAGAACAATCGCCCTTGCCATGTGTGCGCCCTCTAAAGGGTCTGCTTTTTTAGCCGAATTCAATGCTCTACGAACAAAGTCCGTGCTCTTCCACCTGAACTTCTTTCTAATCTTCTTTGCCTTTCTTGCTGCGTATATCCCTCTCCCCATAACCTTTTTGCTCCTAAGAAAGTTTTATTTTATTACCACGTTGTCTATATTTTTATTTCTTTTCACCAATAATTTTACCATTTTTATCTTCTCGCCGTTCTTTCCAATTGCAATGCCCTTGTCCTTATTGAAGACCTCCACGTATGCGTAACTTTTGTCATCCTTTGTCAGCAGCTCTATACTCTTCACAGAAGCTGGACGAAGCAGATTCTCAATGAATTCCTTTATATCTGTGGAATGTTCCACAAGTTCTATTTCCTTCCTTATCAATTTTTTTGCCTTATTTATATTAGAACCGCCTTTACCGATTGCTAAGCCCATGTCTCCCTTTTTTACCACCATTATCACTTTATTCGCCTCGTTATCCACCACGCAATCCTTGACTCCAGCACCCGTAAGGCTCTCGAATATCCCTATGCACCTTATTCCTTCGGTGTCCAGCTTTACGGTCAACTTCAATCCCCACCTACGTTTTTAGTTATCTTCTCTTTTGACTGAACGTTATAGGAGAGAAGCCGTAAAATTTCTGACCCGCCGGTATCAATAATACATAAAGATGCAATAGGATGTGGTTTCCTGCATGCCAGCCCGAGTTCGAGGCTACTGGCAGGATATTCATAAAAGATGATATTGTTATTTTCCCCTTTAGCTATTTTGTTAAATTCATCTTTTATCCATTCAGGGCAATTAGAAGCATGAATGACCGCTTTTGCTCGATCTTCATCCCCTCTGAGCGATTTTAACACCTCTCTTGACCCTATACGCACTTTACCGCTGTTTATTACCCTTTGTAATTCCCTGTTCACATCCGAGAACTCATCCGACGACTTTCTTTTTCTCATCTTACCTTGCCACCAATTCTATTGCTCCGGTTCCCAATTTTATCGGCTGACCCACAATCACGTTCTCTGTAACACCTTTCAGCTCATCCGTTTCTCCATGTATAGCAGCCTCCAGTAGATTATCTACCGTGACCTCAAAAGCGGCTCTTGAGAGCACTGATGCTTTTCCTCCTGCTAATCCATGCCTTCCTATTTGCTTTACTTCTCCATCCATCGTCATTGCATCTGCAATTAACATTACATGGCGGGCATCCACATCCAATCCTTGCTCTTCTAAGGTGCCCATCATCTCCTCGATAATCGCATTACGGGCTGCTTCTATCCCCAATACATCTGCTATTTCTGCTATATTATTCGTGGTTGTTCTACTGAAATCTACGCCTTCAATCCTCATCACTTTCTTTAATGCCGAGCCTTCCGTGTACAGCATGTATTCCCCATCTGCGTCTTTCCTCACTATCGCCCTCTTTATCCCCTCTATCCCCTTCACCAGCGTGTTCGACACCTTCTCCTCAAGCCTTAACAGCTCGTGATAGAACTTATTCTGCACCTGTATTCGCAATTTACCATCCTCCGTCGCTTCTACAAGTCCCCCTGCACCTATGCTCTTTAACTTTTCTTCTACTTCCTCTCGTTCGATGTGCCTTCTCTTCAATTCCCTCTCCTTCAGTGAAACCCACACAGACATATCCTCGGTGGATGCTTCTACATTACCTAAGTCTCTAATATACGTCTCTTCTATTTCCATTGTTAACTCCTCTGCCTTGTTTCTATCTGCTGCATATTCTCCCTCCAACTTTATCTTCATTGCCGGGGTAGATGGTTTCTTCCGCGCATCCACTATTTCTATTATCCGTGGTAAACCGAGCGTAATATATATCGCACCGACACCGGCATAATGGAAAGTCCGCAGTGTCATCTGTGTCCCTGGCTCGCCGATGGACTGAGCCGCAACTATCCCCACTGCTTCCCGAGGTTCCACCTTTGCTTCTTCGTATCTCTCCACGACTTTATTTAAAATCTCATCCAGCTTTCTCCTACTTAGCTTATTCCTCACAGCCCTTAACTTCTTCCTCAATTCCTCTTTTATGCGCTCAGGTAGCTTGCTTTTATTCACTTTTAGCTCTATATCTCCAGGTTTTACTTCTCCTTCCTCCCCCCTACCCTGCATCATCATTATATCTCTGGCGTATTCCTCCTCTATCTGCATCCCTAACAATTCATCGAACTCAATGGTTAGCTCTGCCGGTATAAACTCCTCTTTTATCTGCTCTACTATCTCTTCCTCTATTCCTGCTCTTATTAATTCTTCTGCTGCTTCTTCCTTCTCTTCCGCTGTTAATACCCTGCGCATATTCTACACTCCTACTTCTGCTCCTGTCGCCTCTCTTATTATCTCGTCTATATCTACAACTTTCCCATACTCACCTTTTGATGGGTCTACGCTATCTTCGCCGTATTTAAATTGCACGATTGTATCCCTCGTCTCTCTGACTGTCCCGTCGTTCTTCACCTCGAGGTCTTGTAAAGCGTTGATAAGTCTCCTCTGGAAGTATCCACTCTGAGAAGTACGGACAGCGGTATCTACCAATGCCTCCCTCCCACCAACAGCGTGGAAAAAGTATTCTGTTGGTGATAAGCCGTCTTTAAAAGACGCTCTTACGAAGCCGTGAGCATCTGCGCTGAGATCACCGGATTTAAAGTGAGGCAAAGTTCTCCCCTGGTACCCCCTCCTTATCCTCTCGCCCCTAACGGATTGTTGCCCGACACATGCAGCCATTTGCGTTAGATTGAGCATGGAACCACGTGCTCCTGACTTTGCCATAAGCACAGCTGCGTTCTCTATGCCAAGATACCTCTCTGCTATGTCCCCTGCCTCGTCTCTTGCACGACCAAGTTCCTGCATAATTAATAGTTCCAGTGTCTCCTCCAGCGTCCTTCCAGGTAAAGCCTCGAGTTCTTCTGCTTCATACGCCCTTATCAACTCTTCAACTTTGTGCTCAGCTTCACGCACCGCTTCTTCCCTTATCTGCTCCTCTCCCTCCTTCGGTATATCCTCATCGCTTATACCAAAGCTGAAGCCTGCGTGCAGGATATAATTAATAGCAAGGCGAGAAGCATCATTAATAAACTTTTTCGCAGCTTTTTCACCATATTGCCTGAAAATTTTGTCTATTATTATCCCTTTGAACGAGCCTATTGCGGCTTCATCTATTACGCCACTTATTAATTCTCCTTCTCTTATTATAACATCATTTATCCTACCTCGAAATTGTAAATTCAATCCCTTTGGTAAAATCATACTGAATATTTGTTTCCCTGTCCAATAAGGCGCTTCCGCAGGCTCTCCTAAATCATCAATATCTATCTTACGCAACAGCGCCAGCACTTCTTCGCGCTCAAACTTCTTTTCCCCCCACGTAAGCAAAAACAAACCCGTGATGTGATCATGGATGCCGCCTATAATAGGCCTGCCAAATCTGGGCGATATTATGTTGCGCTCTACCGCCATCAGGATCCTTGCTTCTGCCCTTGCTTCTTCGGTCTGCAAAACGTGGAGATTCATCTCGTCTCCATCGTAATCCGCATTGTAAGGAGGACAAACGGTAGGATTCAGTCTGAAAGTCTTACCCGGCATTACACGCACCCGGTGTGCCATTATACTCACTCTATGCAGGGAAGGCTGTCTGTTGAACAACACAATATCCCCATCACGGAGATGTCTTTCTACCTTCCACCCGATGTCGAGCTCGTCTGCTAACATCCCGTAATTGATTTCTGTTATTTTCACTTTTTTTCCATCCGCTCTTCTCACGTAATTCGCACCGGGGTGTCTTTTCCCTCTCCTCACCGTTTCTCGCATGGATTCGAGGTTTCTTTCAGTCACGTTAACGGTAATCGTCAACTCTTTTGCTATCTCTTCGGGCACGCCAACTTCGTCTATATCTATGTCGGGATCAGGGGAGATAACCGTTCGAGCGGAGAAATTCACTCTTTTACCTGATAATGAACCTCTGAACCTACCTTCTTTTCCTTTTAATCGCTGCTCCATCGTCTTTAGTGGTCTACCGCTCCTGTGCCGCGCAGGTGGTAGCCCCGGGATCTCGTTATTGAAGTAGGTGCTCACGTGGTACTGAAGAAGTTCCCAAAGGTCCTCTATTATCAATTGTGGCGCACCAGCATCTCTATTCTCCATAAATCTCTGATTTATCCTTATTATATCCACCAGTTTATGTGTAAGGTCGTCTTCGCTTCGCTGCCCGCTTTCCAGGGTGATAGAAGGTCTTGCGGTTACTGGCGGGACCGGCAATACGGTAAGGACCATCCACTCAGGTCTTGCACTTTTTGGGTCCATACCGAAAAGGGCTATATCTTCGTCTGGGATTCTTTCAAGTCGTTCTCTCACATCAGTAGGCATTAATCTACGCTTCTTCTCCTCTTCATCTATCTCTATGTAAGTGGTGGGCTTATCATATTTTATGACCTTTTGATGCTCACCGCAATACATGCATACAGCGTTTTTCACCGCCTCTTTAAACACCTGTTTTACTACGTCGCCTACATCTGCTTGCTTCTCTTTTTGCCTTTCTATCTCTGCTAAAAACCTTTTCTTTTCCTTTTCTTCCAGTAAAACCCTGCCACATTTCCTGCATGTCGCACTCAGCATTCGGTATATCAATTTAGCATACCCTACATGTATAACAGGCGCAGCAAGCTCGATGTGCCCAAAATGCCCGGGGCATTCGCCCATTCGACCACCACAGGTTTTGCATCTCAAACCCGGGTCAATAACCCCAATTCGCTGGTTCACCAATCCCATCTCTATTGGAAAGCCGTCTTCACCATAAGTATCAGCGGTGATTATCTTCGCAGCGCTCATCCTTCTTATCTCCGTTGGAGACAGCAGTCCAAATTTTATTCCTTTTATCCTCTTCGTTCTCATTTTATTTAGCTTCAGACAGCCTCCTCTAATTCCAATCTCGGTGCAATACACAGCACCTTCATTTCATCCAGGAGCAACTTAAACGCGTAACTCATCTCTACCGGATATATATCTGTATCCGCGCCACAATTTGGGCAATACGTTGTGCCTGTTTTTCTGTCAACCGTGGCAATCATGCCGCAATTTCCACATACCAGCTCAACAATGCGGTCAGACTCATCCAATAGTCTGTCCTTTAGCGATATCGCAGCACCATAACCTATAAGAACGTCTCTTTCCATCTCTCCAAAACGGAGCCCTCCTTCTCTTGCCTTACCTTCTGTTGGTTGCCTTGTTAAAATTTGCACTGGACCTCTTGCACGCGCATGCATCTTTGCTGATACCAGATGGTACAACTTCTGATAATACACAACGCCAATAAAAACTTCTGCCTTTATTCTCTCCCCCGTTCTTCCATCATACATCACTTCCGTACCGGCAGGGGAGAAACCAGCACGCTCAAGTGCTTCTCTCAAGTCCTTCTCTGGTTCACCGGAAAAAGCAGTTCCATCTATTCGTCTCCCTTCTAACGCACCCACTTTTCCGCCTATCATCTCCAGCACATGTCCAACGGTCATTCTTGAAGGAATGGCATGCGGATTTATGATCATATCAGGAATGATTCCGTCCTCAGTAAATGGCAGATCCTCAGGCGGCACGATTAGTCCAATCACTCCCTTCTGACCATGCCTTGATGCGAACTTATCCCCTACTTCCGGTATCTTCTGGTCTCGAACACTGATCTTAACCAATCGCCTGTTGCTACTCGATTCCATAAGTACAACAGAATCAACTATCCCACGTTCGTTAGAGCGAGTACAAATAGAGGTATCTCTTCTTTCCAAAGGGCTCAAAAGCTCTGTGGTTTCCTCTAAGAACCTTGGCGGGCTTGTCTTCCCTATCAACACATCATTCGGTGCTACTTCCACCTCTGAATTTATTATCCCATCTTCGTCAAGCTGACTATACGCATCATGGCTCCTCACACCCACAATCTCCGTATCCGGTATCTCAAACCTGTCTTCCTCGCCTCCCGGATACCTCCTTTCTTCTCCTTCATAGGTTCTGAAGAAATGACTCCTCCCCAATCCCCGGTCTATCGCAGCGCGGTTTAAAATCAATGCATCTTCCATATTATAGCCTTCATAGCTTAAAACCGCAACGACAAAATTCTGCCCCGATGGTCTTTTGTCATGCAAAATAAGGTCGGCAGTCCTCGTTTTTACTATTGGCTTCTGCGGATAATGCAAAAGATGTGTTCGGGTATCAGCACGAGTTTTAAAGTTCGCAGCGGGTAGTCCTAATGATTGTTTCAACATAGCACAGCCCATCGTGTTACGGGGTGATGAATTATGGTCAGGATAAGGTATCAGCCCTGCAATGATGCCCAAAATCAAAGATGGGTCCACTTCCAGATGTGTATATTCGTCTCCATCTGCTTTTGTTAAATCCTCTTCGTTTAATGCTATCAGTGCATTTTCT
>JAODGL010000031.1 GCA_025464585.1 Methanosarcinales archaeon | reverse complement strand
CGATTTTTAAGGATGTAATTCACAAAGATACTGACTTAGAAAGTAAATTTATTTTTCACGATAAACTTCGCGAGGAACTAAATGAACGGTATGCTGAAGTGGGAAAAAAGGTTAGAACTCAGAAATTTGAAGAACGCTTTGAAAATATTTTAATATTGAACCAGCTAAAAGAATTAGATAGCGACCTTTTAGATAAGATTAAAGAAAAAAGAGAAGAATATCGAAAAGAGTATCATTTTACTAAATATGAGATAGATCCTAAATTGAAGGAACGTGAAGAGTGGTAGGGATGGCTCAAGAACAATGAACAAGGAAGAACTAAGAGCGAGAATAAGAGAAGAAAGAGAGAAAGAATGGATAAGAGACTCTTTGATGCTCAGAGATAAAAAGCCAGAAGATACACTGAAAACATTATTTGACCTTTGTGAATTTGCACAAAAGTTAGGCAGTAAAATTGACAAATGAGGCGAATAGAAGAAGTAATAAGGGATATTACGAAGATATTGGAAGAAGAAAAGGTAGATTACGTGATTGTTGGGGGAATAGCCGTAGCGGCTTGGGGCAATATACGCACAACAAGGGACATAGATACAATTTTGTACATAAATGCAAAAGATGCCGACACGCTTGAAGCAGCACTGAAGAAGGAGAAGTTCTCAATTCAAGCTGAAGATATAAGAGACGCATTAAAGGAGAGAAGTCATTTCACGATATTTGATGAGTTATCTGAATATTATATAGATGCCAAGGGTATTTACGGCGAGAATGACCGGCTAACGCTGGGAAGGAGAAGAAGAGTAAGTTTGGCGGATTTTGCGTTTTTTGTCGCTTCGCCTGAGGATACGGTTGCGAACAAACTGCTATTTGGAAGTGAGCAGGACGTGAAAGATGCCGAAGGTATTTATGCTCGACAATTTGAAAATCTGGACATGGCGTACTTAGAGAAGAGGTGCAAGAAATTAGGGGTCTACGAGGAGTTTTTGGCGATGAAAAGAAGATTGGAAAGATATTTAGTGGACTATGAAAATGGGGATTGAACCGCTTGCCCTCGACATCTCCGTGGCTTTTTCCCTCGAAGAGGAGATTTCTACCTTAACCCAATCGTCGCCTCTTCAACATCCAACCCTCTCCATTTTACCGTAAACCCAAGTTCTGCCAACACTTCATCGGGATTTGGTATGCCAATATCCTCAATAAATCTCCTTGCTTCTACATACAACTTTATATTTTTAGAAGCGAGTTTTTCCTTCACTTCGCTCAACAACTCCTTTTTAACCACTACCTCTTTAAACACCACATAATCCTGGTTATTCAAACACGCTCTTACCGCTTCTTTACTCACATTATACCGCATGGCAATGTTCTTAAGGGGGATTATGTCGCCCTCAAGTTCTATCTGCGTCACCCTAAGCTTCAAACTTTCCATCTGCTTCTCTATCTCTTCTCTCTCAACCTTCGCCAGATACCTGAGCACATCACCAACCGGAACCTTTCTGGAGTACAGTATCAAGGGCTGATTAAGACTCAACTCAAAATTTAGTGCATTAAAGCATGCGAGGTTCCTATCAATCGCCACTAACAGCTTGAACGGCACAGCTCTGAGTTTTGACAACTTCTTCTTCAGGTATTCCTCAGTCCAGAACCCCACGATTTCAAAATAGGTTTCTATCCCCATCTCCTTATGTTTGAACTTAAAATCCGGTATGAACACGCCTTTGCCTTCCGTGAAAACCGCATCCGGCTCCCTTACCAATTCCCAGCTCTTCGCTCCCAAAGAGGCTAAAAACTCATTATAAAACCGTTCTTCAATGCTGCTATCAAACGTAGCTTCTTCTCTCTTCAATTCTCCACACATCAACAAATCTCTATCACGGCGGCTGTCCATCACAAAATGGTAAATCTTCGGTGTATCGCGTCTGACAACAATCTCGGCATCTATTTCCCATTCATCGCTATTGACGAGCACGGGAAGCAATTTTGCCAGCGACGTGCCATACCGCTCACTCAATTTCAGCAACGATGAAGCACCTTCAACCCTCACCTTATTCCCCTCCGGGCTGTACATCAATCCAAGATATTTAATTGCGCGGAAGATCCATTTATAATTGCTTTTAAACGAGATGACCATACCTGTGGCTTTAAACAAAAGGGTTTGAGCAAGTGAAAGGTTATACAACTTTAACAGCTCTTCGGGAGTTAAAGCTGCAAAATCTTCCAATACAAGTTCGGATTCATGATCTGCCCATAAAGACTGCTCTAACTCTGCAACCGAAATGTTCAGGTTCTTTGCGACTTTTTCAATAACCTCTGCTCTTTCTTTTCCATTCGTGATTTTTTTGCTGCTCGCCGTCTCGAAAACAGCCCTTCTCGCCAACATGGGTTCAATTGCGAACTTCGACTTGAAGATGCACCTCCGTTCCAGTAGCGTTCTCAAACCTCTTACAAGTTTGAAATTCAAGCCCTGTTCAAACTCCGCCATGATTTCATCTATTTCGCTCTTCTTTTTACCCTCGAAATGTCGGTAAAATTCTATAAGCTCTCCAGCCAGGTCCTGATGCTCCTCGTCTATCGCAGCGAAAACTGGATATATCCTGCCCTTTTTCGTCTTCGTGATGAGCAATTCACCGGACAACATTTTTTCTTATTACTTAAGGGCTTTTTCGACAAAATATACTGAGCGTTTAATGTTTAAATTAAATATTAAAGTGAGGTCAATAATTAGATATGGAAACAGTTGAGGAAATAAAAAGACTACTGGAAGATATGCAAAAAGTGACGGGATTTTTGGCTGTGGACAGAAAAACTTGTGAATGTTGCGAAGAAAAGGGATTACAAGCAATAAATGTAGAAGAGGTATCGAGAACATAGAATTTGGATTGCCGGAGACAGGAATCAATGAAGGGAAGTTTAGAGAGGAAATTAGAAAGGACTCATGACCCTTATCAGGAGAGAGAGATAGAAGGGAAAGAAAGAGGAGGGAGGGGGCAAGATTGAAAATGGTAAACCTCAGGAAAATTCTTTGTAAAATCGGCATACACAAATGGTCGAGGAAGACATATATTGATTATGGTCCCACATCAAATGTAAAAACCTGGCGGAGATATTGTAAGATCTGCGGGAAGACCCAATCGTGGGTTCAGGCTAAAGGCAATAAGGAAAGGTTTAGAG
>JAODGL010000196.1:1428-2985 GCA_025464585.1 Methanosarcinales archaeon | reverse complement strand
TAAGAATAATTATGAAAAAAATTACTCAAGCCCTTTTCCGGAATCAAAGACCTGAAAATATCGGTAATTCTACCTCCAACGCTTATCCCTATCGGTGCTTTTTTAAATTCCCTTTTAGCTTCTTTTTCGCCTTTTATATCTATTCCCGCTAAATTTAACGGTCCGAGTCCGCTTTTAGCTGCGAATGCAAGATGTTTTATCTTCGCTGGTTTATACCCAAGTATAGATACCGTGACACTGTCCGTAGCGAGAGCGTTATCACCACATATAATTAAGTTGAGCGCGATGGGGTTGCCCTTAAAAGGACCCTCGCCTTCCATGCCGATGGTCGCATCAACAACAGAAAGGTGAGGCGGAAAAGCCTTAACGAGGTCAGCTATTACCATATTTATCCCTGACTTATGATATTTCGCCTTATGCTTCTCCGGGAGGATTCCGAACATGCATTTTAAACTCAATGTGACATCCGTAATACCATGTGTTTTCGCTACTGGAACAGAGATAATTTTATCTGCTTCCGCAACTACCTTCGATATTTCAAATTCTTTTAACATATATGCGTCGGGAACCATTTTCTTTACCTTTTCGCCCCTGCTGAGATTCACAACTTCAGCACCCAAATCTTCGGCTGCTCGCCGGATTCCCGTTCCGTTTAGCATTCTATCCGCATCATACATCTCAGAATCTGCCTCTCCAACGATTATCCTGCTTGATTTATCCTGTATCAGCTCTATTAATGCGGAGATGACTTCTGGACTCGTATATGAACCTCTTTTGCCAATAACACCACCACAAACATTTGGCTTAATGAACACGACATCGCCAGATTTTATAAATTTATTAATACCACCTAAAAGCTCTATCGCTTCAAAGACCATATTTCCTGGTTCTTCTCCTTCAACAATTGAAACCGCATTCATAATTTCATTATTTCCCATATTCTCGGCAAAGTTCCTCAAAAGCGTTATTTTAGACAGGTGTATAACCGTCATCGCGTCCATGATAATCCATTTCACAATATTAATTATGATTCAATGGTATATAAATGAGGTGTCCACCGCTATGACTGAACCTGTATCTTAAATCCCCAATTATTGCATTTTTGTGAAAATCTGTGTAATCTCGTGGTTAAAAGCTAAAAACACCTTTAAACCCCTTTGCCAATAACCTTCCGCTACCGGGTAAGTTTTCGAAAAACACGTTCAATGCATGAAATAAGCCAGGTATAGATGGGTGATTCATCAAATCGTCCACGTCTGTTCTATCTTCCAATTCATTTGCCATCTTTATAAGCATATCGAGGTCTTTGTTATCCAGCGATTCAAATATCCTCCGAAATGCATAATTCATTCTTCTATTAAACCTTTTTCTCATCTCAATTTCATACTTTTTCAGCGCTTCATAATCGCCTTTTTCAAGTGCTTCGACACTGTATTTCGCTGCGTAATATCCGCTTACAATCGCTGGCATCATCCCGTACCCCATCAGTGGGTCAATCAATCCCGCGGCATCTCCTGCAAGAAGCACATTTTTTTTTACATGTTCTGGCAACCTGAA
>JAODGL010000196.1:0-1356 GCA_025464585.1 Methanosarcinales archaeon | reverse complement strand
ACATGTTCTGGCAACCTGAACAGGTTAGCACCACCATAGAAACTATTATCAACGTATTTTATTTTTTCCGCTACCTCCCTGTTTCGTCTCAAATATGCATAAAAATATTTATCTGCGCTTTTTCGTTGTATCCTGGCTGAGTCCAGTACGACCGCGGCAGACGAGATTCCGTCTTTCCCGGTGACGCAATAAAAATAGCCACCTTTGAGAAGTTCCGCATCAAAATAAATTTCCGAAGCCTCTGGACTGACGAAATCCCGACCCGTCATGCCGAAGATCACGCCTTTCTTGTAATCTCGTTTAGGAATGCGAAGGAATCGAAGAAAAGGCGAGTCTTCTCCTGTCGCATCAATGATTATCTTTGGCTTTATCATTATTTCGTTCGACCTTTCCTGCGATACTATGACTTCGTCAATGCGCATCTTACTCCGGTCGTTTTTGTTTTTGTTTTTATTTATACTTACGGATTTAAGCTTTGCATCCAGAATGAGTTCACAGCCAGATTTTATGCTATTATAAGCAGTTGAACACTCGAACGAGTCATGGTCAGAACCTCTTTTGAAATAATATTCTCCGGTTTTCGAGTACAAAGTAAATGAACTTCCAGACGGTGAATGCCATCTGGATTTAAAAACGAGGTTCTCTGTTTTCAATCCCAGTTCGTTTATCATCTCAGAGAGTCCAAAATCCGGGGACGAATCAATCCGCCTATTTGTATGTGCGCCTATCTTATTATTCTTCTCGATAAGGACGGTATTCAGCCCATGTTTCGAGCTGTATAAAGCTGCTACCGACCCAGCAGGTCCTGCACCCACTACTAAAACGTCACATTCGATTAACATATCGCTGTTCCCATTAAGCCCAAACTTCTTGAATTGCTCTTTCTAATTCTTGCTGGTTCATTGGTTCATAACCCTAATGACCCAAAGTTATATTTATTCGGATGTAATTATATTATGTATAGAGCGATAAAATGGAAAGGATAAAAACATATATAGAAAGATTGGATGAGCGCTTAGAAGGAGGAATTCCAAAAGGTACGATTTCATTGATTTGTGGCGTGGCGGGCTGTATGAAAAGTTCTTTGGCGTACAGCATTTTATATAAGAACGCAGTGGAAGGTAACTTAAAGGGACTGTATATCACGTTAGAACAGGATGCACAGAGTTTTAAGAAACAGATGGAAGTATTGGGACTGAGAGAAGAAAGCGAGAAATTGACTATTGTGGACCATAAGATGATTGATAAGGAGGTAGGTGTGGACATGAGATTTGAGCATAATTCAATAAAAAAGGTCAAATATTACCTGGATGACCTCTTAAAGAGAGAGGAATATGATTTAATAGCAATAGACCC
>JAODGL010000052.1 GCA_025464585.1 Methanosarcinales archaeon | reverse complement strand
CGTAGATGGAATGCATTCGCGACTGAGCGATTTCCCGTTTCTCGCTGGTTTTCACGTTGCACGTGCCGCTCTTCGTGACGTGTATGTGATGGGTGCTATACCTGTTGCACTATTCTCAGACATTCATGTTGCCGATGACGGTGACGTTGCGAAGATATTCGACCATGTAGCGGGAATTTCAACGGTATCAGAAGCAACTGGCGTTCCGCTCGTAACGGGTTCGACATTGCGAATAGGCGGAGATGTGGTAATAGGCGAAAGGATGACGGGCTGCGTTGGCGCAGTTGGCGTTGCTGATGCGCTCGTATCGAGAGAAGGAGCAAAAGAAGGGGATGTAATATTAATGACCGAGGGAGCAGGAGGGGGGACAATCTCCACCGCCGCTTTGTATTTTGGTGAAACAGAAGTAGTGAAAGAAACGCTAAATATAAATTTTCTGCGTGCTTGTAATGCGCTTATCAAAGAAGATATGGTAAGCAGGGTTCATGTCATGACCGATGTGACAAACGGAGGGATCAGAGGAGATGCGAACGAGATTGCAAAGGTAGCGGGCGTAAAACTCGTTTTTTATGAAGCCACGATGCGGGGTTTAGTAAATGAGCACGTGCTCAGGATGCTGGAACGGCATGGAATAGACTATTTAGGCGTATCTCTGGATGCTCTTCTTATTATTTGTCCGGAAGCTATGGCAGAAGAGGTGAAGAAAGTTGTAAGAAGTGAAGGAGTGAGAATAGAAGTGGTTGGCGAGGTTGAAGAGGGGAAAGGTGCAGAAATCGTTGTGGATGGAGAAAGAAAAGTATTCATACCTGAGTTTCGTGAGTCGGCGTACACACCGGTAAAGAAGGTTGTGGGAGAAAGCGTGAGCGCAGGGAAGGATTTTGAAGAGATGAAGAGGCGCGTGGACAAGGCGGTTGAAGAGGCGATTTATAAGAGAGATAGGGTGAAAGAAATGGTGGCAGGTGATTTTGAGAAGTAGGAAAGGGCTTAATCCAAAATAGATAACAATTCATAAAGATTCTCTATGTGCATATCACCTGCTGATTTCGCTCCCACGCCTATAACCGCACAACCGGCGGATTTGCCAGCCATGAAATCGCTTTCCGTATCTCCCACGAGTATCACATTCTCGGGCTTTGTTTTTAGCCTCTCACACGCCTCTATCACCATTTCAGCATCGGGTTTCCCATTTTTCACGTCATCCCCGGTCACAATCACATCAAAATAGCCGGATAGATGAAAGTGCTCCAAGATCCTGTGAACATTCTTTTTTGGCGTATTTGTAACCAGCCCTACTTTAAGCTTATATTTTTCCCTTACACGGCTCAAAACCTCTTTTGCACCCGGGAACAGCTCTATAAGCTCTATTAACTTCAGTTGCTCGCTAATGCAATATTTTCCTGCTGCTTCATCCAGATTTATCGCATCTAAATTATGCTTCAGGTCAGGACCCCAGCATTTCTTCGTAAACTCTGCTCTGCTCATCTCTTTCCTCCTGTATGCCATTAACATTGCGTTAAACGCTTGATACCAGCTTTCAAATGAGTTTATTAGTACGCCATCAAGGTCGAACAGGATTGCCTCTATCTTTCTCTCTTTCATCGGATATACTAATTGCTCATCCATCATTTTAATATTTATTTAATATCAAATTAACAGTGGGATGAAATTGTCTTTTATCAATAACAATTTTGAGGAGACCAAAGAAGGGCTTTCATGGGCAGTTGCAACACCTGCACCTTCGCCAAGCCCAACGCCTACACCACCGGGATTCGAAGCGATTTTCGCCATCACGAGCATATCAACAGATGTCTTTCCAATGTTTCATAAACATTTAACACAGATAGAAAAGCAGAAGAGAATAGATTTGTTTCTATATAGTCCAGGGGGAATAACAATAGCCGGATATGCTTTCGTGAATTTATTTAGGGAATTTTGCGGTGAATTTAATGTAATTATCCCATTCAAAGCTCTTAGTTGCGCAACTTTGATTGCATTAGGTGCAAACGAAATTGTAATGACAAAAATGGGACAACTGAGCCCCATAGATCCATCGGTTGAACATCCACTAGGACCCATTGTTCAAAATCCCGGACAGCCCGGAGGAAAAATTGCTCCAGTAAATGTTGAGGACGTCAACGCTTTTATTGATTTAGCAAAGAAAGAAGCAGGTCTGAGCGAAGAAGATTCTATGAAAAAAGTTTTCGAGATTCTTGCCTCTAAAGTTAATCCTCTTGTATTGGGTGCTGTGCAAAGATCACGAGAGAAATAGCATTTCTTGCCTCAATACTTATGAAATACCACACAAAAGATGAAGAACGTATAAAGAAGACTGTAGAGATTTTAACGTGCGAAAGGTTCTCTCATAACTATATCATAAGCAGAAGAGAGGCTCAAGAAGTATCAGGATTAAATATAGTTGAACCTGATGATGAACTTACAACACTCATTGTTGATTTATTCAATGCATACAATGATATTTTAATGATGGATAAGCCATATAATCCTGAAGTCATTCTAGGAACAGATAATCAGAAAGTTAGCGAGTTCAATCGAGCCATCATCGAGTCAATAAACTTAACTCACGTTTTTAGAACTAAGAAAGAGATTAGAAGAGTAGAAGTTAGCCAACCTGGGATCCCGCATCCAGTAATAGGCTACCAAGAAAGAGTCTTGCAGGAAGAATGGATGGAAGATAATACAATTTAATGGAGGTAAGAAAAATGTTAGAGAAGAAACCTTTGAAAATGCCCATAATTTCGGTATTGCAAACAGGGGGCTTGGCTTCGACCCAGCAGCTGATAGATACCACGTCAAACGAGATATTCAGTTTCAAGGACAGCACTTCCAAAATGGAGATAACCCCAATAATTTATCCTTATGAAGAGCGGAGAGAGGAAACTGAAGAAAAATAAGGCAAGTATCTGCTCTTTACCCCCGACTCTTCGCAATCCTTCGGATTGCTCGGTGCTATCGCACTCACTTAATAGCGGACATACAGCTACGCTTCGCTCCGCCCAAATTTCCCTACGGGAAACTTCGTATGTCCGCAAAACGTTAAAAAATATAGGAGAGGGTATTTGTGATGAATAGAGGTTCCATATGGAGGAGATGGGATTTGTACGTTCATAGACCTGCCTCTTTCCATCATCAATTTAAGTTTCTCAACGAAGAGGAGAAGAAGGTACGTGCTCTTCCTATAAAGTGTTTTTTTAAATTATAACCCTTCTTTGAATTAATGCCCAATTTCTTTGACCTCAACGTGCATGCATATCCTGAAACCGATGTGCCAGTGGAGGATATGTATCGAATCGCAAAAAGATACGGATATACCGGCATAGCAATAACAAACCACGATGATACCGAGAAGGGTAAAGAGAAATTACCACCCTCGATATCAACTTTTGTATTCCGTGGTGTGGAGATAAGGACAAATTCGGTCTCTGAATTGAAAAGAAAAATAAAACTATACTATGGAAAAGTGTCCTTGTTAGCGGTTCACGGTGGCAGTGCGAAGATAAACGAAGCAGCATTAAAGGATTTCAGAGTGGATACATTGGCACATCCGTGCGGAGAAAAAGGGGAAGGAGAATTGAGCCATGTGCTGGTGAGATATGCCGCCAAGAATGGTGTTGCGATAGACTTCAACCTCAATGCGATAGTTCACAGCAGGAGAAGCGATAGAGCGCGAATCCTATGGAAGATGCGAGAGAATTTGAGGCTGGTGAGAAAATACAAAGCCCCGGCAATAATATCCAGCAATGCTCACTCCGTATATGACTTAAGGGCGCCGAGAGAGATGATTGCACTGGCGTCACTATTTGGAATGAAAAAAGATGAGGCTATACACGCTTTAAGTGCTATTCCAGAAGGCGTATTAGAGAAGAAATGGAAAAAGGAAACGGAAGTGGAGATAATATAAAAAATGAAAAATGCAAAGTGCAATATCAATTTGCATTTTACATTTTGCATTTTGCATTGTTGATGCTGCCGCCTTCTCTTCGAGAAAGGAGAAGGTATCTTGTGTTTGAGGTGATAAGCGAGCGAGAAATAGATAAGCGAGAGCTGCTGGACGAGATAAGGAGCTCCCTTTACTCTCTCTATGGCGATGTGGGAGCAAGTGAAAGCAGGATATGGCTGATAGGTTATGATAAGAAGAAAGACGTGGGTATCTTAAGATGCGCACATAATAAAGTCGAGGAAGTAAGAGCAGCATTAGCCTGTATTCATTCGGTGAATGGAGCAAGAATCGGCATGAGAGTGATAAAAACCGCAGGAACGATAAAAGGAGCTACTCGCCTAACTAAATCCTTTCTTGAGAAAAAGATTTTTGTTTTGGTAATTCTTGTGTAAATCTGTGTAATCGTGTGGTTCATTTTTCAATTTGCACTATGCATTTTGCATTGTTTTAAACACTTTCTTTCAACATCTCCATAAAAATCGCTAAATCTCTTCTTGTTATGATTCCCACGAAGTTCCCACTTATCGCCTCTTTCACTGCCAGAACATTCCTCCGGTGCCTTACCATCTTTTTCAGCGCTTCTGTTGCCCCCTCATCCTCAAATACCGAGTCACTAATGCTATCGAATGAACTCATTGCGTCATAAACCTTCAGAAAGTAGCGCTGTTCAACTGACATCTTTTTTATGTCATCAAACGTTATAAACCCTTTTAATTCGCCGCTTTCACTCACTACTGCATATTCTGCGGTTTTCTCATCGAGCATCTTATTCGCCAGCTCAGCGATTAACATATCCTCCGGCACGCTTGTTCTCTCTCTCCGCATTATATTTTTTACCTTTATTCCCTCTAATGAAGCAAAAGTAGTAGTAGCTGCTTCTTCTTCTGTTGCGGCGATGTACAGGAAAATGGCAATTAAAGGAATCCAAATGTTCGTTAGACGCTCACCAGTTAAGATAAACATGAAAGGGTCTGCAATAAACCCTGCTATTGCCATTATAACAGCAAATGTTTTTCCTATTAACACCGCTCTCTTCGTTGCTTTAAGAAAAGACATTCTTTTCGCAAGAAAAGCTCTTAACACTCGACCCCCATCCATTGGAAATGCCGGGATTAAGTTGAATGTAGCTAATATTACATTAAGAAATCCGAGCATAAACATTACTATCTCAACCGGGCGCTGAACAGCAAAATTCAATCCTTTTATGCCCCAGAAAGAGAAAAGAAATACGAAGCCAAGTGCAAAACTCATTAAAGGTCCCGCAATTGCTATCCTCCACTCCTTCTCCGGGCTCTTTGGTATATCCTCCATCATTGCCAAGCCACCGAAGATGAAAAGCGTAATACTGTGTATTTTCGTCCCAAATTTCATCGCTACGTACGAATGGGACATTTCGTGGAGTAATAAAGAGACGAAGAAGAGGAAAGCCGCCACGGAGGATAAGGAATAACGGAGGAAGGGAGATATTTTGAGACCATCCAAGCCCATCGGCAGTGGGATAGGTTTCGTAGGGTCTTTTGCGAAGAACGATACAATTAAATTGTATATAGGTGAACTGGAGCCTATACTTAACGTAGGACCATGTGCAAACATCATCACGATTAGCGGTAAGATAAACAAAAAAGTAAAATGCAATCTTATCGGTATGCCGATGAGTGTACCCACCTGTATAGATGTTCGCATCTTTTCCTTCACCAATCCGCTAATTATATATAGCCTCTTTTCATAAATAGCATTATGGAAATAGAATTGTCTTCCTTATATGGGCAGGATATATACACGGATAGAGGCATATACGTCGGTAAGATAGAGGATGTGAGCATAGACATAAAGGAGAAGAGAATATCGGGGCTGGCAGTGAAGAACATAAATCCAAACGCTTTTGATGTGGGCAAGAAGAAAGGTGTGGTTATCCCCTATCGGTGGGTGACGGCAATTGGAGACATAGTGCTGATAAAGCATGTGAGGAGAAGAGTAGCGGAAAAAGAGAA
>JAODGL010000032.1 GCA_025464585.1 Methanosarcinales archaeon | reverse complement strand
TTAAGCCTCGCTTCTCTATACCCGCATAATTTTCCCTTTCGTTGGGCATTTTGGTCACCTCATCGAAAATAACTATGCACTCTACTTTTTCTAACCTTATGCCCAAATGGGAAGTTAGTAAATAGAAATTTGCAATTATATGCTTTTAGCATTTTTCTTTTAGAGATACTATAAGATGGCTACGAATGGGACATACTATAAAACCTTAACGGAAAAACTGGAGAAGGAAATAGAAATAGCACGAGAGGCAAGGAAAAAGGGTTTTGACCCCTCGCTCCATCCAGAAATAGACATAACAAAAGACCTTGCAGCGCGAGTAGAAGCACTCATGGGAATAAAAGGCGTGGGAGCGAGGATAAGGGAATTAGAGCGAAATGGTTACAGTAGAGAGGAAATAGCATTAAAAATAGGATATGACTTTGTAGAGGGTAAATTCGGCAGATACAAGCGCGTAGAGATCATAGAGAATGCTGTTAGAACCGCAGTAGCGATTCTTACTGAAGGTGTGGTTGCAGCGCCTTTAGATGGTATATCACGTGTTGAAGTAGGCAAAAACGACGATGCCTCCGAGTACATAAAAATATTCTATTCGGGTCCGATAAGAAGTGCAGGTGGTACAGCTCAAGCACTTTCTGTATTAGCTGCCGATAATATAAGGAGAAGAGTGGGATTTGCGGCATATTCGCCGAGGGAGGAGGAAATAGGGAGATATGTATTGGAGGTTTCTGCGTATGAACGGATAAGTGGCTTACAATACATGCCTTCCGATGACGAGATAAAGGAAATCGTGAGGAATTGTCCCATTTGCATAGATGGTGACCCAACCGAGGACAGGGAGGTGGGAGGTTATAATGACCTTGAAAGAGTTGCAACGAATAAGATACGGGGCGGGATGGTGCTTGTTCTCACCGAAGGGATGGCGATGAAGGCACCGAAGATAAAGAGGCATGTAGAGAAGCTGGGTATTGAGGGCTGGGACTGGGTGGATAAGCTGGTAAAATCAAAGGTGGAGAAAGGCGAGCGAGATTTTTTGGGGGATTTGATCGCTGGCAGACCTGTATTTGGCAGTCCTGCGAGAAAAGGTTCATTCCGACTTCGATATGGACGTGCGCGCAATTCTGGACTTTCTGCTATTGGTATAAACCCGGCTACAATGTCTTTACTTGAATTCACCGCAGCGGGGACGCAGATAAAGCCAGAACTGCCGGGTAAAGCAGGTTGCGTTGTCCCTGTTGATTCCATTGAAGGACCAACAGTGAAATTGAAGAGCGGTGCGCTTGTCATGTTAACATCCAGCGATAAGTTTGATGATGAAGTAGCAGAGATAGTGGATTTAGGAGAGATTCTCATTGATTATGGCGATTTTTTGGAAACAGGGCATCGTTTATTGCCCGGTGCATACTCGCATGAATGGTGGGTAAAGGAGTTAGAAGAGAAATCAAAGGATGAAGCAGAGAAATGGCGTTTCAAAACTCCGGGTCAAGCCGAAGCATTAGAAATCGCATCACGCCTTGCGGTGCCGCTCCACCCTGCATACACCTATTTGTGGGAAGATATAACAGAGGAGGAAAAAGAATATTTGGCAGAATGGATATGCAAAAATGGAATTTCCGAGGATAAATCGTTATTTATTCCCAACGATGGAAGAATAAAGACCATTTTGGAGGATTTGCTTGTATTACATCAAACACAAAAAGGGTTTTTAGCGATAGAAGAGCCGGGTGCATTGCTAAGATGTTTGGGGATAAATGATGAACTGAGAAGGGATGAGTCTGTGAAGATAAAGACGAGACCAAAAGCGCCGACAAGAATAGGCATGAGAATGGGCAGACCGGAGAAATCGAAAGAAAGGATGATGAAACCTGCTCCTCATGCAATCTTCCCTTTGGGAGAATTCGGTGGAAAGAACAGGTCGTTGAAGGAAGCATTAAAGGAAAAAGTGATAGAGGTGGAGATTTCGTCTTTTAAAAAATCGCATCAAACATCGGGTGATAATAAAAAGAGCATTGATCTGTGGGGATATTACTGCGAAACGATAGAAAAATTGGGTGTCCCTCATAACAATAAGTTGGACGTAAAATGTGTAAAGGGGCTTATATCACGTCAAAAAGTGGCTGAACATTTAGGTAAGGGGATATTAAGGGCGAAGCATGGTGTGTTCGTATTTAAGGACGGTACGATCAGATATGATTTTACGAATTTGCCATTAACACATTTCAAGCCGAGAGAGATAGGATTGCAGGTGGAAAAAGCAAAGGAACTGGGCTATTTGCACGACATAAACGGGAAGGAGTTGAAACGTGACACGCAAATAGTGGAGCTCAAGCAGCAGGATGTCATTATCTCAGTTAATGCGGCATCGTATTTGCTGAAAGTATCGAACTTTTTGGATGATTTGTTAGAGAAGTTTTATGACCTGCCGCCTTATTACGGTGCATCACGCAAAGAAGACCTCATAGGAAAACTCGTGCTTGGATTAGCGCCACATACTTCTGCGGGAATATTAGGCAGGATAATCGGGTTCACACGCGCTTCGGCTTGTTATGCACATCCGTTTTTCCATGCGGCGAAAAGGAGGAATTGTTTGGCACCGAATACGGAAGTTTTGGTTATTAATTCAGGAAGACAAAAAATCCAGGATTTGGACTCGTTATATCACGGTGAAAAATCACCTGAAGAACTTGTTGATGATTGCGGCACAACACGAAAAGTGGTTGAGGGAATTAAAACGTACGCATTGAATCCAGAAGATGGCAAATTTGAAGTAAAGGATATTGTGTCGGTGATTAAAACACCGGCACCCCTGCATCTGGTAAAAGTAAGGACTAAGTCAGGCAGAGAATTCGTTTCGTCCCCAGAGCACAGGATTATTGCATGGTCAAATGGCAGAATCAGAAAAAAGAAGATTGTAGAATTGGAGAGCGAGGACAAGCTCTTAGTGCCTGAACAGCTCGAAATTCAGAGATATGAACAGGATATAGAAGAAATAGACCTTCTAAAAGAATTTTCGAAATTCGATAAACTTTCCGGAGATGTAATGGTCAGAGGAGTCAGAGAAGTTGTAGAAAGGGTAGTGAAAGAACTGGGAGGAATAAAATCCACTGCCGGGGAAATAGGAATTGGGGAAAAGACATTTTCAAATTATGTTTATCGTGATAGCATCCCTTTGCCAATCTTAGCCTCTTTACTCCAATTGTCGCACGAGGATTGGAATTCCGTTCCAAAGGAGTGCAAACTCGGCGTTAAAAGGGACCATACGGTGATTCCAAGAATCATCAAGATTGATGAGAGGTTCATGCGACTCATTGGCTATTATCTTGCAGAAGGCTATGCAAGAAGTGTGGAAAAGGGTTTTAATCAGGTCAGCATGGCATCGTGGGAAAAAGAGCTGTGGGATGACATGGCGAACTGCATAAGAGATGTTTTTGGTTTTTCCCCGGGCAGAAAGGAGGGAAAGGGGGTGCTCGTCATATCAAACCGATTGATATACCAGCTATTTGTGGAGGTTCTGGGTACGGGCAAAGGAGCTAAAGAGAAGCGAATTCCACCGTTACTACGGACCCTTCCTCGCGATAAGATGAAGTGGTTGCTGAGGGCATATTTCTCCGGCGATGGCTCTGTGGAAAGAGGCAAGCTCGTGGTCTCCTGTTCCTCGGTGAGCGAGAAACTGCTGCAGGACATTGGATTGCAGTTGCTCAGATTTGGTATATTCTACCGATTAAAAAGTGAAAGAAAAGCTGCTGGAGGAGCGACGAAACGATTCTACGAGCGAAAAGGTAAAAGCGAAGATGAATTACCGGTCTTTGACCTTCATTATCTCTCTATAAGATCGCGATATGCGAGAAAATTCGGTGAGGAAATCGGTTTCGTAGAGAAGCGGAAGAACGAAGCATTGAAAGCGACATTTGCAAAAGAGAAAGCACCGCGTATCTCCTCGTTTGGTGATGCCGCTCTTGACGAAATAAAAGAGATAGAGCCCATCAAGTCTGAATTTGAGTTCTTATACGATATAGAAGTTGAGGGGCATCATAATTTTTTGGTCAATAACTTTGTGTTAACCAGTAATTGCGACGGCGACGAAGACTCAATCATCCTTCTGCTGGATGCTTTACTCAACTTTTCAAAGCTCTTTCTACCTGAGAAAAGAGGTGGCAGAATGGATGCTCCTCTGGTTCTTATCCCGTTCATCAACCCAAAGGAAGTGGACAAGGAGGCACATAACGTCTCCATTGCAGATGAATACCCACTGGATTTTTATAAGGCAACTTGCTCGGGGAAGCACCCAAAAGAGGTGACGATAGAGACAGCATCGAGCAGAATAGGGGAACCGAAGGATGTTTATGGGTTTGGTTACACGCACGATACAACGGATATTGCAGCAGGTCCTTTGAATTCGTTGTATAAGACGTTAGGTACAATGGTAGAGAAGATGGAAGCACAGTTAAAATTGGCGAGGAAGATAAGAGCAGTGGATGAGTGCGAAGTAGCGGAAACAGTGATAAAAAACCATTTCCTTCGCGATATAAAAGGAAATCTCCGCGCGTTTGGTTCACAGAAGATGCGTTGCAGTAAGTGCAATGCGAAATACAGAAGAATACCGCTGAATGGGAGATGTAAGAAGTGTGGTAGTAAGATAGTTCCTACTGTGCACGTAGCAAGTATAAAAAAATATCTTGATGTTTCGTTACGCGTAGCGAAGGAATATCACATATCTGATTACACGATGCAAAGGTTGGAACTGTTAGAGAAGGACGTGAATGCGCTTTTTCCCGCAGCGGAGGAGCAGAAGGCATTGACGGATTTTATGTAGCAAACTTTCTTAATTTATCCACGAGCTTCTCAATGTTTTCGGCAGAAAATTCCACACTTCCTCGAGCCATTTCATTCTCGTAGAAGTTTATTAAAGTAATAGAAAGCGAACGACTCTCTCAATTCTTTTGAAGTGAGAAAAAATTATCCGTGGTAAAACGCATCAGGGAACTTGCTCAATAAAGAGTGGAAAATCCTAAACTCTAACTTCGCTCAAAGTTTATTAGATGTTTAGTTCTTTTCTATTTTTACTGTTTAGCAGGAAATATGGGGCGATGAGTTCGGCTTTCGTAGTTGCGGGAACGCAGAGTGGAGTGGGAAAGACAACGGTATCTATCGGGCTTATCCCAGCTTTACGCCGCCGAGGGTACGATGTCCAGCCGTTCAAAGCGGGTCCCGATTTCATAGACACGAGCCTGCACACGCTCGCCGCGGGAAAACCTTCGAGGAATCTCGATACGTTCATGATGTCCAGTTCTGCGGTTATTCAGTCATTCAGGAAGAACGCATCTGAGGTGAACGTGGTAGAAGGGGTTATGGGACTCTTTGATGGTGCTTCGGCAGCTGCGGGAGGAGAAGGAAGCACAGCACATCTTGCAAAACTGCTGAACATCCCGGTCGTGCTTGTCGTTGATGCCTCCAGGCTTGCAGGCAGCGTTGCCGCTCTCGTCCACGGATACAAGACCTTTGACCCTTCACTCAAGTTCGCAGGCGTCATACTGAACGGCGTAGCAGGCGAAAGGCACGGAGCGCTGCTCGAAGCTTCTTTAAAAGGAGTTGCAAGGGTATTTGGGGCTATTCCCGCAGACGAATCGGTTAAAATACCTGAGAGGCACTTAGGACTTTTCATGTCTCATGAGGTTGACCGTTCTCTCTTGAATGACTTCTCAAAGCTCATAGAGAAGAGTATAGACATGGATACTTTGCTTGAAGCGACAGAGATTGAGATTCAAAGTGCAGAGCCGAAGCCGGAGTCTCGATTAAGGGCTGTTGATGGCGTCAGAGTTGGAGTGGCGATGGACAAAGCGTTCTGTTTCTATTATCCGGAGAACCTTGAAATCATGCGTGATTTGGGTGCTGAAATTATCACTTTCTCGCCAATTCGTGATTCTTTACCTGATGTTGATGCATTCTACATTGGTGGCGGCTACCCGGAGATTTATGCACCGCAATTGGAGGAGAACGCATCGCTAAGAGAGGCGTTTGCGGATGCAATTCGGCATGGCTCTCCGTTATACGCAGAATGTGGTGGCTTGCTTTACTGTCTTGAGCAGCTTGAAGGCAGGGCTATGCTGGGCTTATTCAAGGGTTCGGGAAAGCTCACAAAGCGGCTTCAAGCAGTGGGCTATGTCGATGCGGTCTCCATGAGAGACTGTCTTCTATTCCGAAAAGGTGTGAGATTCCGCGGGCATGAGTTCCATTATTCAACGGTGAGTGTCAATGCCAATACAAGCGTGGATTTCGCATATAAACTTCTTAAAGGCAGGGGAATAGAGAGTAAGAGGGACGGAATATGTAGAGATAACGTGCTCGCATCTTACACGCACCTTCACGCTTTGGGGAATGAAAAAGCTTTCCTACGCTTCCTGGAAGCAGTGAGATGATGAGTCAGCAGTTCTGCTCTATCATCCTCAGGAGCTGCTTTGCTCGTTTCTGGAACTTGAATATCTACATCTGGAATATGTGCATCCTGCACCTGCAACGCCGGTTCCCAGTCTGTTTCTTTCTGAGCTTCATGCTCAATCTTCTCCTTTTCAGGCGTTCTGAATCCGATGAAGAGCAGATAAAAAACGCTGACGCCGAGCAAGAACGAGGCGATCGCGATTGTCACGCAATCTCCATGAATTTCGTTTCCACACCTTCTTTGATGGTATGTTTAAGTTCGCCTCTATAAAAGCATAGAGGTGGAAAAATGATATATGCAGGGGTTGATCTGCACAAAGGTTTTTGTCAGACCAAGGTATGTACAAAAGAAGGGGAATTGATAAAAGAGGGGAGAATAAAGACGGAAACGGAAGACATAGAGGAATTCTTTTCAGGTCTGGAAGATCTGACAATTGCATTTGAGGCAAGTGGCAACTACGAATATTTCTACGATTTACTGGAAGGTCTGGGGCACAAGGTGGTTCTGGCACATCCGTTGAAAACGAAGATGATAGCGGAGGCGAAGGTAAAGACGGACAAAATAGATGCAAAGACGCTGGCAGAGTTGCTGAGAGGGGGTTTTTTGCCTACTTCTTATGTTCCGCCGAAGGAGATAAGGGCGTTAAGGCATTTGGTCAGGCATAGAATCTTCCTGGGTAAGTTCAGAGCTATAATAAAGAACCAGATAAAGACAGAATTGCGGAGGAAGAACATAAAATATCCAGATGGCGCGGGTATTTTCATGGAAAAAGGAAAGAAGTGGCTGTGCAGTTTGAAGAATCCAGTTATAGATTCGTATCTGGCGATATATGACGCGGTGGATAGGGAAGTAAAAAATGCAGAAAG
>JAODGL010000050.1 GCA_025464585.1 Methanosarcinales archaeon | reverse complement strand
GAAACAGAAAGGGTAAATATGTTTATATTATTTCCCCCTTAAGAAGTAACTATGGAAAGAGAAGTAATAGCAAGATATATCCTTGACTTCCAGGAAAGAAAACTGCCGGAGCTCATTCCAAGGGAGTTGAAAACCCGCATCACTAAGGATGTCATTGTGAGTATCATCGGGTCGAGAAGAGCGGGCAAGACATATTTTTTCTATCAATTAATGCGTGACATCAACGAAAACGAAAAAGATAAAACGCGTATTCTTTACCTCGACTTTGAGTATCCTGAACTGACTGGTATAACGTTCGACGAAATAAAGGAGATTGTGAACATGCATAGAGAACTTTTTGGAAACGAACCAGAATACCTGTTTTTTGACGAGATACAAAATGTAGAGAACTGGGAGAAGCCAATAAGAAGTTTGTATGAGCTCAAACGCTTTTATATCTTCATAACCGGCTCTTCTTCTCGACTCCTGTCAAAAGAAATAGCCACTGCGCTGCGAGGGAGGACCATAAGCTACACCCTTTTTCCCTTCTCGTTCCGCGAGTATTTGAAAGCGGAAGGATTTGAAAAGAATCAAGGGAAAGGAAAAGGTAAATACCTCAGTTCCTCTGAAGAGAGCATGATAAAGCACTTCATGAGGGAATTCACTCGCTCCGGAGGACTGCCACAGGTTGTGCTTAACAAAGACGAAGAATACAGGCGAAGATTTTTCATCGAATATCTGGACCTTGTGGTTTACAGGGATATAATTGAGAGATACGGGGTAAAGAATCTCCACGTGGTGAAACTCATGATGAAGTTTTTGATGAGCAGTTTCGCAAAAGAATTTTCCATTCACAGGTTTTACAATACATTGAAGTCACAGAATATAAAGGTGAGCAAAAAGACGCTGTATAATTATTTCGCTTATTTTGTGGACGCACTCTTCGTTTACCCGATATACAGGTTTTCATATTCAATAAAAGAAGTTCAACTTTCCGTTCCCAAAATTTACGTCATGGATACAGGACTATTAACATTAACAAATACAATGGGCTTTTCGGAGAACAGGGGCAGACTTATGGAGAACGTGGTTGCAATAGAGCTTCTGCGAAGGAAATCGTACTTTGCACCCTCTACGGAAATATATTATTACAAGAGTTCAGAAGGAAAAGAAGTGGATTTTGTAGTTAAGGATGGATTGGAGGTAAAACAGTTGATTCAAGTCTGTTACGATATTGATGACCTCAGCACGAGAGAGCGGGAGCTGAAATCGTTGATAAAAGCGTCAAAGGAGTTAAAATTAAAAAGTGAAGATTTGCTGGTAATAACGTGGGATTACGAAGCAAGGGATGAGTTTAAGGGGGCAATAATAAAGTTCGTTCCGTTATGGAAGTGGCTGTTAGAGTAGATTAAAAGATTATAAGACCCCCATATCCGACAACACTGGACCTATCACCAATTATGTCCCCGCTTGTTGCGTATTTTATCAATTCCCCTTGCGTTGCACCGAGTTTTTTCGCCGCATGCATCATCGCTGCTATTGGACCAACACCACATGCTGTCGAGTTCCGCTCATATATTCTGTTGTAAAACTTGCCAACATCCAACTCCGTTATCGCTTCTATCACATATTCATCCTTCTCTCTCGCCATTCTATCAGGTTCATAATGCGTGAAATCCGAAGACGCAATCACAACTACTTTCTTATCAAATTTGGCAATCGTGTCAGCCAGGTCTTCTCCTACCTCTCTTGCTGTATCCTCATCGCTTAAGCTCATACAGATAGGAACAAATTTGAAATTTTTATCAAAGCGGAATTGAAGAAAAGGGAGCTGGACTTCTATGGAGTGCTCGTATTTATGCGCGGTTTCATCCACGTCAATAATCCTCTTTGGCAGCGCATCCACAAAGGATTTGTCCACTTCCACTTCTCCTAAGGGCGTCACCCACGTATCCTCAGAAACGGCAATAAGCGAGCCTATACCCTGATGATTGGGACCGAGGATGACGAATGTATCCGCTCCGGGTAGTTTGGCGTAAACATTCGCTGCTACGCCTCCTGAATACATATACCCCGCGTGTGGAACCACAGCTCCGAGAACTCCCTCCTTTTCTTCCCTTGTTACACCCGCGAAACATTCTTTCAGTTGTTCCTCCAATCTACTTCTCTCTGCTTCATAAAAAGCACCTGCTACTGCCGCTCTTCTCATTTTTATATCTCTGCCTCAAAATCATCCACAGTGTAATTGAATATGAACTCTTCATCCTTGCCTCCTTCTTTACGGTGCCTTTCCCTTAATAGTTCTCTTGCAAGCAGCCAGTAAACGGTAGCAAGCGCTTTTCTACCCTTGTTATTCGTGGGAATAATAAAATCTACGTCAGTGGTAGAATTGTTTGTGTCGCATAGTGCCACCACCGGTATGCCAGTATCCACGCCCTCCTTCAAAGCTTGTGCATCGGTCATTGGATCGGTCAGGACCAGTATAGAAGGTTCAGTGAAGTAATCACATCCAGGATTCGTTAAAGTCCCGGGAATAAACCTCCCGGCTATTGACTTTGCACCCGTCACTTTAGCGAACATGTTCACAGGATGATGCCCATATTCTCTCGCAGATACAACTAATATAGAGGAAGGCTCGTAATTTGCCAGAAATTTCGCTGCTACCCTCAGTCTTGCATCCATAATTTCTATATCTAATAAATACAGCCCATCCGGTCTTGCCTGGTAAATAAATCGCTTCATGTCACCGGTTTTTTGCTGCGTTCCTATGTGGACGCCACTTGCTAAATAATCAGGACCTGGTATTAACATGTCCGCCTCTTCCTTTTCCTCTTCCTTTTCTTGTGCCATATCTCTTTACCTGCATCCTGTTATCTTCTATTTCTTATCACCTCATTCATATTATTCTTTTCTGTTTTTATATATATTATAAATATGGAAGAGGAGAAAGAAGCAGTAAAGCAATATATAGAAGATTTGAGGAAGAAGATACACTATCATAATTACCGATACTATGTCTTGGACGAGCCGGAGATCTCGGATGCCGAATACGATAGGCTATTTAAGGAATTAGAGGAACTCGAAAGCAAGTATCCGGAATTGATAACGCCTGATTCGCCAACACAAAGGGTAGGAGCGAAGCCTCTGGCTGAATTCGGCACATACGAACACAGCATACCCATGCTGAGTTTGAACAGTGTTTCTGATGTAAGCGATGTAAGAGATTTCGATGAGCGAGTGAGAAAGTTTCTTGGAATAGAGGAGGGAAAGATAGAATATGTGGTAGAGCCGAAGATAGATGGGTTAGCTATGGAACTTGTATATGAGAACGGGGTTCTCTCAGTGGGAAGTACAAGAGGAGATGGAACAACAGGGGAGGATATAACACAGAATCTGAGAACGATAAAGACAATACCACTGCGTATTTTTTCTGATGCTCCTCCACTACCTTTACTGGAAGTTAGGGGCGAGGTTTTTATGCCCGTGAGCAAGTTCAAAGAGCTGAATGATGCGTTAGGGGCAAGGGGTGAGAAGATGTTTGCAAATCCGAGAAACGCGGCTGCGGGCTCTGTAAGGCAGTTAGACCCGAAGGTTACCGCATCTCGACCCCTGGACTTCTTTGCATATGGTGTTGGCAGGGCAGTGGGTAAGGAGTTCTCAACGCAGTGGGAAGTGCTGAATTATTTGCGGAATATCGGGTTTAAAGTAAGTCCTTTAATAAGGCGGTTCGAGCATATAAAGGATGTGATTGAATACCACGAGGAAGTGAAGGCGAAAAGGGATGAATTGGATTATGAGATTGATGGAATAGTGGTAAAGGTAAATAGCATAGAGCTGCAAGAAAGGCTGGGGACGATTTCGAGGAGTCCGAGATGGGCAGTTGCATACAAATTCCCAGCAAGAGAGGAGTTTACGCGCGTAAAGGATATAGTGGTGCAAGTAGGACGGACCGGTGCATTGACCCCCGTTGCGGTGTTAGAACCCGTACCAATAGCTGGCGTGACAGTAAGCAGGGCAACATTGCATAACGAAGACGAATTGAGGAGGAAAGACGTGCGGATTGGCGACACCGTGGTGGTAGAAAGGGCAGGGGATGTTATACCCGAGGTTGTAAGCGTAATAAAATCGAAGAGGACGGGGGCTGAGAAAGAATTCAAGATGCCTGATAGATGTCCCGTCTGCGGTGCAGAGGTGATAAAGGAAGGACCGATTGTAAGGTGCATCGGTGTTTCGTGCGTGGCACAGTTAAAAGAGCGGATAAAACATTTTGCATCGCTTCGTGCGCTAGACATAGAAGGACTGGGCGAGAAAGTGATAGAACAGTTAGTGGATAGAAAAATGGTCTCGGATGCTGCGGATTTGTTCTTCTTAACAAAAAGAGACCTTTTGAAGCTGGATAGGATGGGCGACAAATCGGCACAGAACATCCTGGATGCTCTCGAGAAGAGCAAGCATACTACTTTCGCTCGACTTATTCATGCTTTAGGAATAAGGCACGTGGGTGAGCATACCGCATCTTTGCTCGCCGATAATTTCAGAGACCTGGAATCGTTACGGAATGCGAGTTATGAGGATTTGATAAGCATACCGGAGATAGGACCAGAGGTAGCGAAAAGCATTCTTTTGTTCTTCGAGCAGGAAAGCACGAAGGAATTGTTGGATAAGTTGGAAAGGGCAGGGGTAAGTTATGAAAAGAAGGAGGTTGCGGTAGCAGAGGAAGAAGTGAGAAAGATTCTGGAAGGAAAGACATTTGTATTCACCGGACGCATCTCTATGCCGCGAGAGAAGGCAAAGGAGATAGTAGAGCGGTTTGGAGGGAAAGTGGCATCGAGCGTGTCGAAGCGCACAGATTATGTGGTGGCAGGAGAAGAAGCAGGGTCTAAGTTAGAGCGTGCGCGGAAACTTGGTGTGAAGATAATAGATGAGGAAGAGTTCAAGGCAATGGTGAGATAAAATGCAGATTTGGAAAGATATCCGGCTGACAATTGGATTTAAAGAATCAGAAGTTAGGGCTTTATTTGACTCTGGGTCAAGTTTCATAGTGATGGGATATCGCACAGGATATTATAATATGCTCGAATATGCTCGCCGACAATGGAAACCTGGGGAATAGAGCTTGACCTTAAAAAGGGCGAGTTAGTAGTTCATGGCGGGGCGTTTTTGTTGTAAGAGAAGAGATGTTGTACGGATAAAGTAGGAAAAGAGTTTAAAATTAAAAAAGCATTAGAATCATTGATTGTTTTGGATTTGGAAGGGAAAAGAGGTAAAGAGTTCGATTAATTGAGTTAGAGATTTGAGGGAAAAAGAATGGTAAGTGGAAGTTTATATAGAATCCCGTTATGCGATAGGGTGCTTGGGCTTGGCTTTATAACCTGATATTTTATATATCAGGAAATGCTATAATGAAAGTAAGAGAAGTAATAAAACTTATGGAAAAGGATGGTTGGTACTTAGCGAGAACTAAAGGTAGTCATAGACAATATAAGCATCCTTATAAGAAGGGGTTAGTTACGATTTCAGGGCATCTAAATGATGATATTGCTAAAGGGACTCTTAGCAGTATTTTAAAACAAGTGGGTTTAAAGGAGGAGAAAGAAGATGTCTAAATATACTATTGTTATAGAAAAAGCGGAAGGTAATTACTCGGCGTACTGCCCTGACCTACCCGGCTGTATTGCCACTGGTCGGACAGAAGAGGAAACGATACAGAGGATGAAAGAGGCTATCGAGTTTCATATAGAAGGATTGCGGGAGGAAAAAACATCTATTCCTACGCCTACCACTAAAGCTGTATCCGTTGATGTAACTGTATAGGGATGAAGCTCAAAATTTTGGTTCCCCCTAAAGGTAAAGCGAGAGGGATAAAAAAAATATTTTCACGAATAAATTAGCTATAATAAGAAGATGATAAACCTCGACATAGCGCGGATTTTTGATGAGATTGCAGATATTCTGGAAGTAAAAGGGGAGAATCCGTTCAGGATAAGGGCGTACAGACGAGCGGCTCGGACAATAGAAACACTTGTGCAGGACCTGAAAGTGATAGCGGAGCGAGGAGGAGTCAGCGAATTAAAAAAAATACCGGGTGTGGGGGAAGGTATTGCAAAGAAGATAGTGGAGATTGCAAAAACAGGTGATTGCAAGAAGCATAGAGAGTTAATGCAAGAAGTGCCTCCGGGTTTGCTTGAACTATTGGCTATTCCTCGTATCGGTCCGAAGACCATAGCAAAACTGTATGAAGAGCTTGAGATAAAGAGTGTAGAAGAATTGGAAGAAGCAGCCAAATTGCATAAGTTAGAAGCACTCCCTGGATTGGGTGCTAAGATAGAAGAGAACATATTGAAAGGGATAGAGCAATACAGAAGGTATAAAGGACGTACATTGCTTTCCAAAGCGCTTCCTTATGCTGAATCAATAGTAACCGAGTTGAAGAAGCTGGATACGGTGGATAAAATAACAATTGCGGGTAGCTTGCGCAGGATGCGTGAGACAATAGGAGATATAGATATATTGGTAGTCTCGAAGAGACCGAAGGAAGTGATGGACGCATTCACGAGTCTCGACGGTGTGGAGGATATAGTGGCAAAAGGAGACACGAAATCGTCCATTGTATTGAAAGGAATGGATGTGGACTTGAGGGTGGTGGATGCAGCATCATTTGGCGCTGCTGCTCATTATTTCACGGGTTCCAAGCATCATAACATAAGAATTCGCGAGTTGGGTGTGAAGCGCGGGTTAAAGATAAATGAATACGGTATTTTTCGGGGCGATGAGAAGATAGGCGGCGAGGATGAGGAGGATGTATTCAAAAGTGTAGGTGTTGCATATATCCCACCTGAGTTGAGAGAAGACAGGGGAGAGGTAGAAGCTGCTAAGGAGAATAGAATACCGAAATTGCTGGAGTTAAGCGATCTGAAGGGCGATTTGCACGTGCATACGAAATGGAGCGATGGAAAGAACAGCATAGAGGAGATGGCTGAGACTGCTATCGCTTTGGGTTATGAGTATATCGCAGTGGCAGACCATTCTCCCGCAGTAGGTATTGCCGGTGGGATGAATGAGGATAAAGTAAAGAAGAGGGAGAAGGAGATAGAAAAGGTGAATGAGAAGTTTGAAAAGGAAGGTACAAAATTCAGGGTTTTATCCTCTGCGGAGGTGGATATAAAGTCTGATTTCTCTATGGATTTCCCGGATGAGATATTAAAATCGCTGGATGTGGTCGTGGGTGCGGTTCATACGAAATTCTCGCAGGACAGGGAGACGATGACAGAGCGAATCATAACTGCGATGGAAAATGAGAATGTAGATATAATTGCACATCCAACAGGGCGTGTTCTGGGCAAAAGGGACCCGTACGAGGTGGATATGGAGCGATTGATGGAAGCTGCAAAGGATACTGGCACAGTCATGGAACTTAATTCTTTCCCTGACAGACTTGACCTTAATGATGTGCATTGCAGGCTCGCGAAGGATTATGGCATATTAGTCGCAATCTCAACGGATGCGCATGATGCAACACAGATGGGTGCTGTGATAAAATATGGGGTGGCAACAGCAAGAAGGGGGTGGCTTGAGGCAAAAGACGTGGTGAATACGAGGGTGTTGGAAGAGATGATGAGGATGATGAAGGGGTGAAAGGAAGAGCAATGTCGTTGTTATCACACATAAACATAAAGTATTTGCTCAATATCCAGTGGACTTAATTTCAAAGGGTTTAATCAAAATCCCAATGCTCAAAACAGACTTGCTAAGGGTTTGAATTTACTAACTTCCCATTTGGGCATAAGGTTAGAAAAAGTAGAGTGCATAGTTATTTTCGATGAGGTGACCAAAATGCCCAACGAAAGGGAAAATTATGCGGGTATAGAGAAGCGAGGCTTAAAAGAGGAGTGGTGCGGGTATATAAGACGTGAATACGAGTTTTCAATGGCTGTCTGTCGTTCCTTAGCGACTGATATCGAGTCGTTTGTGAACGAGGCGAGAGGAGATCTGA
>JAODGL010000038.1 GCA_025464585.1 Methanosarcinales archaeon | reverse complement strand
ACGTTTTCGGCGTTTTAATGGGCGTTATCTTAACCCCTTCGGAGAGACTGCGTAACATATCTTCGAGCCAGCCTTCTGCCTCCACATCCACTACGGGAAGCCCTACTTCGGTTTCCACCTCCTCTGCACTTCCGCCCAACCCAAGCTGCATCGCCTCGCCCAGCGTCATCTCACCGCTGCTCTGCTTATGCTTGAAGAAATTAATTGCCCTTTCCACGTCCTCTGGTCGCAGTTCCACCCACTGCCCTCGTACCTGAACCAGGGGGACTTTCAAAGAGGCTAACTGCTCGAATTCCGCTTCTGAAATCGTTTCATCTCCAATCGCCACCTCCCAATCATAAGTGATAATCCCTTTGACACCAAAAAACCCGGAAGTCGCCACTTTACCACTTGCATCCTTCACGGGCTTCAGCTTGAGTTTTACACCCATACGTGCAGCAGGTTTTTCCCACCACGATGGGAGGAGGACTCCGAAACCACTCTGCTCCAGAAGAGGTGCCGACTCGCGCAGAAAGGAATAAGCCTGCTCTGCGTTCAGTTCCAATCCCACGGGACGTGCTGTTTGCAAACTTGTCTCAACAGCGGGAAAAGCCCGTGATGCATTAGCGAGGTCGGCAAGTAATTGTTCCTGTGGATTTTCAAACCTTCGTTTGAGAAAAGTAAGCGTGCTTGACCTCGTTTTCCACACCTCCTCCACGGGAACCAGCAGACTCCGGTCGTCTTTTGCCTGAAGGAAAAAACGGACTTTCCAGTTTTCTCCATCGTTTGACTCCGAAGAAGGGGGTTCAAGTCTAAAACAGGTGCGAAACGGTGCATCCGGCGCTGCGGGCTGAAGTTGTGCGAGCCATGCTTGTATCTCACTGTAAAACGTGCTTAATACTTCGGTGGGAGCCCTGAGAGCGGAATTCTCTGTTGATGTTGAGAGTGCACAGAGCCACTGTTCCAGTAAAGGGACTATTTTTGGACGACGACCACGACGAGGAGGAAGTAGCGAAGTAGAAGCTAAACTTTTGCGTATAAAAGCATCAACTGTTCGATTGACAAAACTTAAAACCATGTCTGTCGGCAACAGCATCTGCTCCGGGAATGCCCGGCAGATTGGTGGCATCGCCTCTGCCAGCATACGCACTCGTTCCTCGTCCTCTTCTGAAATCACCGCCTCCCAGGCAGCCCGAAAGTCCTGTTCCCCTGCTTTGATTGCAGGTATAAACTGCTGTCTCGCAATAAGTTCAAGTGAGAACTTCGCCACTTCAATCCAGAATCGTAAGGAACTGCCGAAATCAAAGCCATGAGGAGGCTGTTCTGGCAAATCGAGTAAGAAATCAAATGCCGAATATGTGTCGAAAGTCAATGTCTCAATATTCCATTCCGCTAAACCGGTTGCTTTATCTGCACTGTAATCCCCTTCATCTTCTCGAATCAGCCACGGTGATGGCAATGGACCTTTTTTTGTGGAAGGCAAGAGAAAAGTCTTCGTTTCAAATTTTAAAGAAGTTTGATTTAAAAAACTTTTACCGTAAATTCTTTCAATAACTTCTCTTAACTCATCTCCGGCGAGAGCAAAAGGATGTGCTCTTGGTTTGGGCTTCTTAGTCTTGGACTTCCGACCACGATGTGCTGGAACACTCAGTGGCAAGGTGGAAGATTCTGCCCAGAGATAAAGGTTGCCTGATGCCGTACTCTCCCAGAGTGCATGTAGAACCTGCATGTGCCCATTTGCTTCTCCAAATTTATAGATGAGACGTGTTTTAATTCTCTTTGCAAGTTTTCTATCCTCTTTTTCTTTCCACTTACTACTATACAGAAGTGCGAGTGAAAACCGGAATACCCTGTAATTCAGCCTCTTCTTTCGCATCATCCTCAACGAAGGGAGAGATGATGACAAGTTTTGGCTTCACGCCTTTCGCTTTCTCATATAATTTTCCCTCCCTGAACAGCTTGGAGACGTCGCTTTTATGTATGCTCGACTTTATTTCAACGAGAATATGCTCCCCGTCTTTTACAATCAAATCAACTTCTACTTTTGATGGATGTCCGAAGACAATACCTTCCTCATCGTCTGTAACCCATCTTTCTACTTCACCGCCAAAATACTGCTCCACAATCCTTTTCATACCTTCTCTGAAAGATTGCTCGCTGAAAATGCCCCATCTTGAGCCCAAAGCCTCTATTTTCAGGTCTAACCCCTTTAACATCCTACCATGCTCCTCAAAGCGTTTACTGTGCTCCTTCAGAGTCAAGAGAATCCCCTCGAACTTGCGGTCGTGCTCCTCAAAGCGCCTACTGTGCTCCTCCAGTGTCGCTAAAATTTCATCGAATCTACGGTCATGCTCCTCCAGCCGCTCAAGGACCTCTTTAAAGCCGACAAGCCCTGCTACGCTCATCCTGAACTCGCGGTCTTCTTCAAGTAACGTAAGAATCCTGCTCTTCAACTCTGCTTCTGCCATTTCTTTATTTTTGTTATATTATGTTTTGTAGCATTTTAATTTAAATTTTAAATTTAAAATTTGCATTCACATCATCGCCTCTATCTGTGCATATATCTGTTCATCCATGAAATGCCTCATTGAAATCGCCCCGGAGGGGCATGCAGAGCCACAGGAACCGCATCCTTTACAGACCACCTCATTCACTCTCATCACACCTCCTTCGAGAGAAAGTGCATCAAAAGGACATATCGCTTCGCACGTTCCGCAACCCACGCAAACCGCTTCATTTACGCTCGCTACAATTGGCTCTATCTCTACCTCGCCCCTCATCAAAGGTATCGAAGCTCGTATTGCCGCACCAACCGCCTGTGCAACGCTGTCCGGAATATCTTTTGGCGACTGACAGCAACCCGCGATGAAAATGCCATCGGTGAAGGTATCTAAGGGGCAAAGCTTGGGGTGCGCCTCTAAGAAGAATCCATCTGCACTTCTTGATATTTTTAATATCCTGGTGAGTTCATCTGCATCCTTCCCTGGCACGATTGCATTTGCCAATATTACCAAATCCGCTTCTATTTCCATCTCCTTTCTCTCGCATATCGTTCTGACCACCACTTTTTTCTCCTCTTCATTCCTTTTTACTACCTCTACGTGGTCTTCAAGCTCTTTTCTTATGTATTCCACTCCCTCATCCCTCGCTCTATTATAAAACTCCTCAAACCCTTTTCCATACGCCCTCACATCATTGTATATTACTTTTACTTTCGCATCAGGTATTTTTTCTCTTACCAGATGTGCTTGTTTCGCTATGTACATGCAACACACACGAGAGCAGTATTCACATTCATCCTCCTTGCGAGAACGAGAACCAACGCAAGAGATGAAACCCACTTCTTTTGGCTCTTTTCCGTTTATTATTATCTTACCACCCGTAGGACCTGAAGCGACAGAAAGCCTTTCAAATTCCAACCCGGTTAGAACCTCATTGTATTTATAGCCATACTCCGGCTTCTCGGCAAGCTCAAGCAGCTCGTATCCTGTTGCAACCACGATTGTCCCTACTTCTACTTCTATCTCTTCCTCGTGCTGCTCGAAATCAATCGCGTCCACCGGACACGCTTCTTTACACGCTGGATATTTGCCGCATTTTCCTTTCGTGATGTACAGGCAACTTTCTGCATCTACGGTGTATATTAGAGGAACAGCTTGAGGAAAAGGGATGTATATTGCACTTCTTTTTCCCAACCCCGCGTCAAATTCATTTGGGATTCTTTCACGCAGCCGACATGCATTTGCACATTCTCCACAGCCCGTGCATTTGTGCTCATCCACGTAGCGAGCTCTCTTCCTTATCTTCACTTTATAGTTCCCTATATACCCATCTACCTCTTTCACCTCCGAATAAGTGAGCAACTGGATATTCTTGTGCCTTTCAACTTCCACCATCTTCGGCGTGAGAATGCAAGCCGAGCAATCTAAGGTAGGGAACGTCTTGTCGAGTTGAGCCATGTGTCCCCCAATAGAAGGCTCTTTTTCCACTAAATACGTCTCAAATCCTTTATCAGCAATCTCCAGAGCGGCGTAGATCCCTGCTACTCCTCCTCCTATTACCAGCGCTCTTGGTACGACACTGACTTTTTTCCGCACTAAAGGCTCTAACAATGCCGCTTTACCGACCGCCGAAGCCACCAAATCCTTTGCCTTCTCTGTCGCTCTACCTCTATCCGAATGAACCCAGGCGCACTGCTCTCTCAGGTTCGCCATTTCAAAACAATACGGGTTCACACCAGCATCTTCACACGCATTTCTGAATGTGGGCTCATGCATCCGTGGAGAGCAGGAGGCAACAACAACACGGTTCAACCCGTGCTCTTTTATATCTTTCTTTATTAATGCTTGACCGGGGTCTGAGCACATATACTGGTAATCTCGCGCAATAACTACGCAGGGTAAATCGTTTGCAAACCTCGCTACTTCTTTAACATCCACCGTAGCTGCTATGTTCACCCCGCAATGGCAGATATAAACACCTATCCGTGGAGTTTCTATACCTATCATTTTTAGGATATGAAAATTTTATATTTAACATCCTCATCTATTATTTCTTCTTCTATTCGCTTTGCAATAATCCTTTCTGGATGATGAAGCCCTTTTACTCTTTTC
>JAODGL010000112.1 GCA_025464585.1 Methanosarcinales archaeon | reverse complement strand
AAAAAAACGTATATTTATATATATGTCTTGGATGAAAGATTTATAAAAACTAAAAGAGATGAAAATAGCTTTTTATCACCGAAATGTGAGTGGAGGAATAAAAACCCATGTTGAGGCACTCACGCAGGAATTCGAGAAGTCAGGGCATGAAGTAAAGAAGATAGACCAGTTTTCGCTTGGCTCTCACATGCTTGGTAATTCTTCTGGTGGCATTTCGTATGGTTTTGACCTCGCGCTGAGGAAGATAAAAAAGGAAGTGGAAGACTGTGATGTTCTCCATATACATCATGCAGCAACGTTTTCGGAATTTTTTCTGCCTTTTTCTTCTATTTGTGCTGAACACTGCCTCGTCAATACTTTCCATATCCCCGCGGGGGATTGTCTGGGAGGTGAATTTGCAAAAGTACTCATCGCAACACTTGCTTCCTTATACGCAGGGCGTTCAAAGAAGTTTATATCTGTGAGTGCGGAGATAGCAGCCGATATTCGCAGATATAGCTGTGGCTATGGCTATGACGAGGATGATAACGGCAGCGGAACAGAAACAGTGGTTATACCAAATGGAGTGGATATAACTCATTTTTATCCGCTGGAAGAAGATGAAAAGGCAAGAATTAAGAAGGAAAAGGGAGTCTGCATAGGCTATCTTGGAAGATTATCGCATGAAAAGAACATAATAAATATGATAAGGGCAGTGAAGAGATTGACATCGGAATCTGGATTGGATAACATATATTTAAAAATTGCAGGTACTGGACCGTTATACGAAAAGATAAAAAAGATGGAAGACGAAAGGATAAAGGTTTTGGGATATGTAGAAGATGCATCTTCTTTTTATCGCAGTTTAGACGTTTTTTTGCTACCCTCTAAGCTCGAAGCCCAACCAATTGCGTTGCTCGAAGCGATGGCATCGGGGCTGCCTATAATTGCTACTGATGTCGGGGACAACAAATACTTCGTCCAGGGAAATGGCATTATCTGCGGCGCATCAGCGAAGGAAATAAGTAGCGCAATAAAAGGAATACTAAGTGAAGACCTGAAAAAGATGGGTGAAGAGTCAAGGAGGAGGGTTGAGCGTGAATATACGTGGGATAAGATAGCAGAACGGACGTTGGAAGTATATAAATCGATTGTATAAATCCTGGATTAAATATTTGAATTTGATGAATAAATTAAATAAAAACAATAAATAATATGTGGATTGAAGGGGATGGTAATGGGAAAGGAACAGAAAGGAAGAAGCAAAAAGGATAGAAACCTGACAGAGCTAATTTATAGAACTAAGGTGATAGAACCGCCATATCTCATCCGCAAGTTCGACGTCAGCGAAGAGGAATACGACCAGCTTACCGATGAGGACACAAAAGCGGACCTTTTTGACGGCACGCTTATTATCCACTCTCCCGCCTCTATCCGGCACGAGACCATTTTTAAGTTTCTGCTCTTTTTGATGTATGGATACGCAGAGCAGAAGCAATTAGGCGAAGTGCTCGGTTCTCGTGCGACAATGCACCTCGCTCACTGCCGAAAGTTCGAGCCTGATATTCTATTCGTGAGAAAAGAGCGATTGGAACTGCTTAAAGATAAAGAACTGGAAGGAGCTGCGGATATGGTCGTGGAAATCATCTCTGCGTGGACGAGAGATTATGACATGCTGGAGAAGAGGCAGGTGTATCACGGGGCAGGGATAGATGAAATATGGCTCATTGACGATGAAGAGCGGAAAATCGTGGTTGACCGAAGAGAAGGAAAGAAATACAACACAGATACAACAACTTCGGGTAAACTCGAGAGTGAGGTGATGCAGGGCTTTTTTGTGCAAACCGAGTGGTTCTGGCAAGAAATTCTGCCCAATCCTTTTTTCTGTTTGCAAGAGATTTTAAAAGAATCGATGCGGGTGTTTCCTCCTTAGGGGCATCCCCGTTGTTTGTTTTTTTCTCATCTCAGATATTCCTCCGTAAAAAACTCCCTAATTCTCTGTTTAATTTCTATTGATTTTCTTGGATTTTAAAAAAATCATAATGAACATGCCGCTCATCATTCCAGGTTTGATGATTGACTTTAAACTTCTCAATAATTCTATCAATAGTTGCACGAATTTTTTTATCCACTTCCTCACAATTTGTTTCTTTGATCATTTATGATTCCCCTTTTCATAATCCATCTAAAGCCCCGTCCGCGCCACCCCGCAATGAATTGCGGGGCATCCCCTATGTAAGCTTTCAAGCATTATCTCTCCTTTATCGCTCTTTTAATCCTCTCTAAAAACCTTTCAGTATCTTCAATTAATGCTCTTACTTCTTCCATTGAGAATCCTTTGTACATCCCGTAATCCGCAGTCCCTCTCATGTCTTTCGCTTTTGTTAAAATTCTACCGCATCCTCTTTCGATTACTCCTTTTATCGCCAATTCTCCAATTTTTGATGCCAACCCTTCGTGTATCTTTGTTTGGATCCCTTTCATCGAAAGTAATGCCTTTGAAGCATAATACATCGAATAATAAGCCCTGCTAACGGCATCTTTGTAATATCCTTCGCTTAAAAGTACTTTCGAGGCTTCTATTCTCTTTTCTGCTTCTTCCAAACAAAAATTAACCTCATCCAATAGCCATACCCTCCTTCTGAACGTTCTTCATGAACAAAAAATCCTCCATATTTTTATATTCCATTGGAGAAACGAGATTTATTGAAATTAACGTTTTATATCTAATTCTCCTCGTGCAACAGAACCAAATAGGATTATATCCTCTACCTCATCCTCAAACCTCTTTGTAACTTCTTTAGCGAATTCTTTTGCTATTTGTTTTCTATTCATAAATTATGTTAAGTTCTGTATATTTAAATACCTTTGATTAGGTTCTGCAAGACCTCAGATATCCACCTTGTCTGTCATTATCTTTCCCTCTGCGACTCTTTTATCCACGATTGCCCCTTCTTTGTCTAACGTCGTTGCATAGCATGTCTCCTCATGCATCAAACTTTAGAAAAGTTTGATCAAAATGCTTCGCAGTCTGTGCCAATATACATTTTTATCTCCCCCTTTTTATCGATGTTGGGTCGGGTACGACATCCACCTATCCGGGCTCGTAGCCCCCTATACCGGGTCGTTAATAGGGCAGCCAATCAACCTCTGGGTCTCTCGCGACCATGGGGCTTAACGGCTTACCCTCCGACCCAACAAAGCACTCAAACTTTTAGAAAAAGTTTGATCAAAAAGGTCAGGGGGGGAAGTATATTTTTCATGGCATCAACCTCGCCACACCCGCAATGAATTGCAGCCATCCTTGGCAGTTTGTTGGCTTTAGCTCAAACTGTTATCTCTCCAGCATTAATTTTCTGTGCAGTTTTATAGGCGTCATAGATGTTATATATCCAAAATAAAGGATACAAAATAAACCCCACTAGAACAAACATCGACAATACTAAAATGACACGATTATGACAAACAAAATCCCCTTACCTATCTGTCCGTTATAGATTTGCCCTAAACCAACAAATACAAATGATAAAACAGCTGCAATACCTGTGCTTTTCTTTTCTACATATGTTGGCACCATAACTCTAACTCCACATTTTGGGCATATCTCAGCGTTTTTATCTATTTCCGCACCACAATTCGGACAAAATTTTGTTTCTTTTGCCACTTTTTGTCACCCCCTTCTTTTTATATATCCTTCATCTATTCCATATCTCCTCACTAAATCACTATACCCCGTACTTAAGTACGGAGCCAGAAATAAGAAAGCTCGCACTTACGCCGGGTTCAGCGACCTTACTTTTCATATCTGAGATTTGGTCAATTTTTTTCTGAT
>JAODGL010000174.1:7202-13175 GCA_025464585.1 Methanosarcinales archaeon | reverse complement strand
CTAACAGTTAGAGCAGAAACCTGCACGATTTGCCATCCAATACGCGCTTGAGTCGGGGTCAGAGTATTGCCGGAACGATTGCAGCAGCAATTATCCCAGCGATAATCACCGGTACGAGGATTGCAAGGATTACAGCAAGGATTGCCATTCCAGGAGATAGCTCGTGGAGTTCCATTACACCGGTAATTACCAGGAGAAGGGACCATATCGGTGCGATGATAATGTTCGGTCCTGGAACCCAGCCCAATACTAAGCACGGTGTTGCACCATACGTAATCGCTTTTGTCGTCTGCTTTAACCCTCTTCTACCACCAAACAGGTACACCCAGATATGGAGCCAAACCGCGATATAAAGTGCGGCGATTATACCCGCAGCGATTATGCCCACAAAAGCCCCTGCACCGAGCAGTGGTGCGATTTTACCGAGCTCTGGTAATCCAGGCATTAATGAGAGTTCAGACAATCCAAGCTTTGACACCAGCACGGTCACCACAACAGTCACTACAATTGCGAGAATCAGTGCGAGCATCGCCAGCATGGGGACGTAATACTTGAAGGCGTCACTGAGCGTATCTTCCTTAGATGCAGCGAATTCTTTTGACGGCTGAAATGAGAAACCGCGTATTCTTCCAAGTATGTTCATTTGTATCATACTTTTTAAGTGGGGTAATTTTACTATATAAAGTTTTCTAATTTTTCCGGTGATGCGAAAAAATCGAAAGCTTTATATATGCCTGATGATTTTTTGGAGTATAACATAGACAAGAGACGTCAAAATGGAAGCAGATGTAATTAGGAGGGTTGAGTATGGAAAGAGGTGAGAAGGTTATTATTGCGCTGGTCGTGGTGGTTTTCATCGGAGCTATTGTCGGTGTTGCGGTTGTGATGCCTGCAATGATGGAAGAGATGGAAAAGCCAGCGAATTGTGCAAAGAACTGTCATGAGATGGAGCCCTTTTACACCTCCCTGGAAGGGTCAGTTCATGCAGGCATAGACTGTCACGAATGCCACAAACCGCACGAGCCGAAAATGTTGGAGATGGTTATGGTCATGGGGCACGCGCTACATCACACAGCGGGAATGATTGAGGGGAAGAGTTTCGATGAAATGGCAGAGGAAATCGAAGAGAAACCGCCTGCATCGCCAAAGAGAGAAGTGTGTGAGGAATGCCACAATGGTACGAGAGCCAAAGTTGCATCAGAGAAAATTTCAGACCCGGATATCTCATGTTTTAAATGTCATCGCACGATTGAACACGGAGCACATAAGGTTGGTGAGTACCGCGCCTACGAGAGTCCCGATTATAGTGGATACGAGTGTGTGGCATGCCATAACGACCACGATGTAGATGTAAAGGAAGAAACATGTGATATTTGCCATCCTCCGGAGAAACATTCATAAACGAACCTTTTTCTTTTAGAAAAAGAAAACCGTTTACGGAAAAGAAAAAAACCTTTAAAATGTTTCTTCGGTAACGCTTTCTTTTTTAATTGTTTGTTTAGGATTTCGGCTTTAGTTTTAGGATTTGGCAATGATGCCTCCTTTCCGGAGCTCGCCGAGTAGTAATACGGTCATCCCGATTCCCAGTAATATTATCCCAAACCAAACAAGCCATATCATGGGTACTCTCTTTACCACGATTACCGAATCTTCTGGTTGAACCTCCTGACCCATAAGCGCGAAAAACATCGAATTAAAACTGGATTTTGTTTGGTGCATGGAAATGTACATATCACCCGCAGGAGCGGAAATGATCAAAGGTTCGGACACCACGCCATAGTTTATGTAGTAATACATCCACAGCGATTCATGGTGAACCTCTCCCCCATCATCTTCGATTGCAACATCCATCTTTAGCGCAGAGCGTTCAGGACCTATAAAAGAATGTTGAGGGTAGTAAACACTTCCGGTACCGGGATACACGGTGAAATTATTCAACGTAATTTGCAGCCCTAAAGCGTCAATAACGGAGTCAGGTCTTGCAACGATGTTTCCGCTCTCTGTTTCAGCAGCAGAGCTGACGAAAACGCCTATTAAGATAATTACAACAGCAAGATGCATGATGGTCTTGCCCCACAATCGAGAAGAGGAATTCTTCTTTGATATTAACCGGGCGAAGTTATAAGCGATGGCAATCCCCGCTACCGTCAGGAGCGGAAGTCCGAGGTTTGCAAGCCAATTTGGTGTTGGTTGCCCGATAGCTGCTAAAACAGCCCCGATAAGCAGCACCGACACGATTAACATGAGATATCTCTTCATTTTCAGACCTATATTGCACCCACCTAAAGCCGCTACGAAGGCGAGTGTGAAAGGGAAGCACCATTTATTGTAAAATTCGGGACTCGTAGTCATGGGGTTCTCTTTGAACAAGCCGCCTATTATTGGCGCTGCATCTCCGAGGAAGCATATAATTAATAGAAACATCAGCGACCAGTATGCGGCGAAAATAGCGACAGAATAAAGGGAAGACGTGTTCATATCGAAAGTATAAAATGGTTTATTCGTACTTCGTGTTAGATAGAAGAAGTAAATAACAACGCAAAAAGCGAATCCCAGGAGCACGGGACCAACGGGCGATTTACCAAAGGCATGAACTGACTCCAATAACCCCCCGCGGGTGAGAGCGGTGGAGAAGATGATCATAAAAAAAGTAATCAAGAGCGTGATTTCTTTCGCCAGGTCTTTGCTCCGCGCAGGCAAGTGAAAGTATGCGGTGAGAGCTAACCAGGGCAGTAAAGAAGCTGTTTCCACAGGGTCCCAAGCCCAGTATCCTCCCCAACCCAGCACTTCATAAGACCACCACCCACCAAGCGCTATTCCAAGAGCTAAAAACAGCCATGCGGCATAAAGGGAACGCTTTAAAACTTCTCTTACTTCTTCATTTTCGCTCTCACCCGTTATCATACCCGCCAGGGTCAGTGTGAATGCGAAGAAGACAAATACGTATCCCAAGAAAACCACGGGTGGGTGAATGAGGACCCAAAATGTTTGCAGCAATGGATTTAGCCCTGCTCCATCCATTGGTGTCACGGGCAAAAGCTCAAAAGGGCTCTTCAGCAGGGTGACGAGAAGGAGAAAGATGAGGAAGATGTCCAGTATCTTGTACGTGGTTATGCGGAACTCGCTTTCTTTTCCAAATCCTCTAAACCGATACACGAAGTAGAGGAGGGTAAAGAGAAAAGCCACAAAGAGCATTGACCCGCTGCTGCCTATCCAGGGGTCGCCGAGCTTATACTGAACTGACAAGCTCGATGAACTGTATGTATAAACCTCACTCAACCAGAAGTTGTCATTCAGGAAAGCGAAAGTGAGCCTGAGGTACGAGGCGATTATTAGCACGTAAGCTAAGGAAGAAGCGAAAAATGCGCGTTCAAGTTTCTTCTTCTCTTCCGGATTTGCCTTTGCCATTAGCAGGAGAATAAAATCAAGGACGAGAAGTACGCAAGCGGAGATTAAGAAGATTTGCCCTGTTTCCATTTTTTACTCCCATAAGATAACTTTTACATCCCTTGCCATCGTGCGAGCTTTCCCATCCACCACCTTCACAATCTTCACAATTACCTTTACCATATCCCCCTGTCTCGGTGCGGCACTTTTTGAGAAGCCGATTACAAAATCGTAGGTACCATTACCGTGATAATCCTTGGCAGCCCAGTAGCTAACTTTTGTATTGTTGATTATCGCAAGCGCATCCACGCTCGGGAAACCCGTGGTAGAGCTACCTCTCGGGCTCTGCAACGGATTCACTGCTTCTTGTTCCACATTGGCGATTTCTACCGATGGTCTGCCATCTGTTACCGTCACCTCAGCCTTGACTTTTATTACTGGCACTTCTTCTATCTTTATGATTGAAATCGTAACCAGACCCATGACCATTAGAATGGCGATAACTGCAAAAACAATACCCTTTTTCATCGCTATCTTACGCACCCCCTTCTTTTGTTTTTAGTATATTTAGTATAAATTTTATAAGTGCCTTTAATATATTAGAGATCGTGGGATAAGTCATCTCCCCTGTTTTTTTCTTCGGTACGCCTTCTATTAGTTGATACCCCTCCTCCTTATATTCTATTCCAAATGGACCATGACAAATGACACACATCTCTCCTGTTCTGTTGCCGTGGACGGTATGAGGATTTCCACTATGGCAGGAATCGCATTCTTCGCTCTCTGGTATTGAGATTTCCTCTTTCTTACCATGACAGTCCTGGCAATCGGTGTCCTGATGTATTTTGTGGTACTCATCACAGGGAATCTCTTGAGTGATATTTGCTATTCCTGTTCCCATGTGACAATCAACACATACCTTTATGCCATGTGCGTTCTTCCTGATTTTATCCATGTCTATCGCGCCGGCGGAAGTATATGCTTCGCGATGACAGTTGCAAGACCCAAGTTTTGCACGCAACTGCCTGTCTGAGAGAAGTGAGACATGGCACTGCCCGCACTCTGGTGCGGGATGCCACGACCCTATGAATCCTTTGGGATTTGGTGGAATCACCTCGCTGGCTCTATCCTCTTTGCCTATACTGACGGATACGGCTGCGACAAAGATTACCAGAGCAAGCAAGGCAAATAGTTTGTGTTTCATCTCTTTTCTCTTGGTATATTGCTTTATTACAAGTAAAATGTATTTCGCTTTTAATTTTATTAATTAGAACAGAAAAGCATAAATTTTTAAGTAGAAGAGATGAAATAGCATAAGAAGTGAAAAATGAAGGGATGGAAAAGAAGCACCCTGGCAATCCTGGTGTTATTGATGTGGTTCAGCTTTTCTGCGGTTACCGTTGCAAGCGCAGGGAAGGCGGTGATAGTTTCTGATGTTAAGGGTTTGCACCATTATGTGCCTGTGGGCAGCAGTTTCGCGCACGGGAGCACACTCAAAGTGTACACGGAGATGACCAATGTAAATTACGATGGATTTGTTTTCGTTGATTTCTTTTTTATCATAGAAGACCCCCTGGGACACGTGGTTTCAATGGATCACATGGATGTAAATCGCAGGGATTACGAAGACGATGTGTACGTGGTGTACACAAAGAGCATTCCTTCTTGGTGGAAGTATGGTAAGTACGACCTCGATATATATGCGTATAATCGCTTGAACAAAGCGAAAATAAATGAATTAGAGCGAAAAGTGGAGGAGACGCGCAATCTCAAGGAGTTATTTGATAACGAAGATGCTTTTAAAGACATGGAAGATTTCTTTGAGACCGCGTGCGGGGGGGATAGAGATAACCTGGAAGATTTAGGTGTAATAAAATCATTCTCTGATTCGATAGAGGAAATAACACACATAAGTTTTTTCGTGCAGCGAGAAGAAGAAATAGAAAAAGAAGCACCACCGGAAGCTAAGGTAACAGGTGAAACTAAATTCACGGTAACTGATATGCAGATAGACAAATTTACGGTGAAACCCGATGAAACCGTCTCAATATCGGTGACCGTGAAGAACGAGGGGGTAAGAGGGACAGAAAAGATTGCTTTGGTCATAAACGGAGAAAAAGAAGCTGAGGAATCGGTTACTTTGGACTACCTGGCATCAAAAACACTTCACTTCACGGTGAAAAAGAGCCTGCCAGGGCAGTATAAAGTCACTGTTCCCGGCACGGACATAGTAAAACAATTTTTCGTTGAAGAAAGCCGTGGAGAAGGAGCAGGGAATTCCTCATCCACATTATCTGCATCAAAGAGGTCTGGGGCAGAGGAGTCCCAGGGCTCATGTTTACCGATTCACGTTTTTGACATCGCTTTTGTTGCAATTGCAATTTTCGTCTTTGTAATAACCTTGCTGCGCTTCCGCCTTCGCTCCAAACAACTCAGCATTAGCCGTTTCTACCGGTAGTTTAGCTGCGCATTGAGCGCTCCTTTTACGGCATGTGTCACAACAATCGTATAACCCCTTAAGAGCGATAAAGCGGGGAAGAAGGGGTAAGATAAAAAAGGAGAGGGCAGGGCTGGTTTACTTCAGCC
>JAODGL010000174.1:0-7045 GCA_025464585.1 Methanosarcinales archaeon | reverse complement strand
CTTGCGAGACCCGAGACTCCCTCATAGTCAAAGCAACCCGGTTTTCCGTTTACCAATAATCCTCCCTTTACATGAGCTTTCAGATTGGAAGTCTGCTCCCTTTTGTGGCACATCTCGCAACTTACCGCTGCTGCTACCGCAGGCGTGGGCGTAGGCGTTATCTTCGGTGTCGGCGTTACTTTAGGCGTGGGCGTTATCTTCGGTGTCGGCGTCACTTCAGGCGCAGGTTTCTCCACACAGCCTGCTATTATCCCTATCGCTACTACCGCAGCTATAACTGCGACAACTAATTTTTTATCCATTTTTCCATCGTATTTGTATAGTTACGTTTCCCTTTAAAAGGTTTTCGTTTTTTACTTTGCAACACTATCGATGCTTAATTTTAATGTATTTACCAAAGTCGAGTTTGAAAGGCAACGTCCCTTTTGTCTCATATACCGCCCATGAGAAGTATAAAAAGGCGTATAGCGCAAGGCAAGCATAAAAAAGGGCGATCACATTGTTTATCCCAAGGAAAGCATCGAGAATCATAAAACCGGTAGGAACAAGAAGGATAGGAACAAAGACCATCAACCATGCGGTAGTGTTATCAAAGAGTTTGAATTCAGATGATATGAGCAACCACCAGAGGATATAAAAGAGGAGAGTGGCGAAATGAATGGCTCCGAGTGATGTGGAGATCATGAACAGAAAGCCAGACATCGTGATTATGGTTAAGAAGATAGTTTTTATGACAAACCGCATAGAAGTTCCAGGAGCGACCACTCTTTCTACTTCTGAACTCGGGCTTTCTCCAGCTTTCACCTGCTCGTCTATAACTGTTTGAACCTTGTGATCAATTCTATTCAGGCGACTTTCTAATTCCTCCATTTCGACATGCGTCTCTGCTACTTTTCTCAGCACCGGCTCCAAACGCGAATATATCCCCTCGTCAAACGCGGAATTCACCAAACCTTCATAATATACCGATTTCTTATATATGCGAATGGAGAAATAAGCAAGAGAGATGCCGATAGCGAGGAATATTAAATCTATTACGATGCCGTAAAGATTGAATTTTAAAGTTATGTCTATCAAGAGAGAAAAGAGGGAAAAGCCGATTAGAACCATTGCTATGAGTAAAGTAATAGCCAAGCCTATTTTTTCCGCTGCTGAGATAGAGGTCTGCCGTGTGCTTGCCATTTCTTTCACGATAAACCTTTCTTTAAGAAAGATTGAAGTTTAATGCATGAATAGGTAGCGCCGCTTCAAACAGCCCGCTTACCTTCTCTCTTCCTTTTGAACCCACAAGCTCAATCTCTTTCTCTATTATCGTCATTTTTTCTCTTGTAGTAACTTTAACTATATCCTTAAAGACATATAAAAGGTATTTGCTCAATATCCAGTGGACTAAATTTCCAAACTCCAAATCACAAATACCAAACAAGTGATTTGGGATTTTCCACAATCTATTGAGCATGTTCTATAAAAGCATTGTCGAATAAGAAAACCTGCCTGAGGGTGAAGTCGTGGAGGTAGAATCATGTGATTAGATTGGACTGCCTTCGTATAACATCGTGTTGTTCGGCTCTGTATATGCTTTATATGTTCCATCACCCCAACGGTCGCCGCTGCGCTTGCATGAGATACATGTCTCTGCCTGCAGAAATAAAGGCTCTGATAGCGCTTCGTCGTCTATGGTGTCATGCCCGCCTGAATGCTCAAACTCCGGCGTGTCATATTGCCCTCTGGGGATACTCCAAAATGCATTTGAATAGGCAGTATTGTTGTGGCAGTGGTAGCAGGAAAGGCGATATGCTGCATGTGCAGTCTCCAGAAAAACAGGAGGAATTGTTGCTGATGGATTAATTCTTGGCTTGTGGCATGAAAGCATGCAGTATTCTGTTATGTTGTCGTAGCAATCGTTGGGGCAGTTGCTTATGCCGTATTCACTGTAAACGCACGTTACATTGTGCATGGGGTCGTCTCCCCCATGACCTCCACCTCCCCCACTACCCGATTTATACCATTTCCAGCAAACATGAGAAGCCCTCGTTGAACCGTGTCCATTTGATTCCGAGTGATTCGCCGCATGCCAAATATCAGAATGGCAGTCTTCACATTTTATCTGATTTATAGCTTTGAACTCATGCTTTGCCCCACTTTCGGACTTCGATACGGTTGTAGAATTTGTAGGTCCATACCCAATGTTAGAGAGGGTGAAACTACCACTATCACCACTTCCTTTATTCCAAGTGAAATTAAAATACCCCGGTCTTCTAAACCCAAACTTAATCGAATAATTCGTATGACATGCCAAACATGCTTCGTTCTCACCAACCGAAAGATTATAATCTAAAGCTTGCTTTACAAGCGGCTTATGCGCGGAAACATTGCTTCCGTAACCTGTTTCATTGAAAGCCGGAGCAGGAGGTGCATGAACGGAACTGCCAGTCTTGTTCACAACCCAAACACCTCTACCGCCATGGCAATCCAGGCAGCGAGGCGTGTATGCGGCATGAGATTCGTTGCCGGGCGTAGAGCCGGTACCATCACCGCTTGCAAAGGTAATACCCGTACCGGTAAATCTGTGGCATGCTTCACAGTTCAGGTCATCATGGATTGCAGAATGGTTCAGTTCATCTGCGATATGATGATGACACCCGGTGCAGCTGATCTGATTACCGGTGCCTGAAATACTGATGAATGCATGCTGATTGGCGAAGAGCGTAATGACATCCGTGCTCGTGAACATGAGAATAGAAGCAACAGCAATGAATATGAATACAAATGCAATTCCCCTGTTCATCCCTCCTTCACCTCCTTATATGTTGTGTAGTTGCTCACTTCCATCCCTGTCACATTCCAGAATGATGAGGACTGAGTGTAAGAGTTGTTCACAGTAATATTGAGTTCTGTCATCACATTGAAGTTCATTTCCACCCTCTCGTGCGTGTGACATGCGATACACGCTTCATTCGCTCCTTCTAACGTGTTATTCTCTATCGCAGCGAGTACGAACGATCTGTGCGCTGCTTTGCTGCCCGTGTCCCCGGGCCATGTCACACCGGGTTTGTGATAGTAGCCGCTCATGTTATCGAAATCAGTGAGTCCAAAACCACCGGCTCTTATCATTGTGATGTTCCAACCGCATCTCGGAGGTGCGTGGCAGTTCCTTGGACCACCTTCTGGAGGACCACCCCAGCCGCATGTCTGATATTGAGGATTGAAAGCGTGGTGTACCATTGTGCTTGTATTAAGTGGTCGACCATAAAAATTCATGTCATGGCAGTCCATACACTGGACTGTTACTGCTGCGTGTGTCTGGTTTCCCGGGATGCTTCCGTTTCCGTCACCGCTTGCGTAAGTCCTCTCAGTACCATTGTTCTCTCCAAAGCCGGAGATCCTGTGACAGTGAGAACATGGATATGTCTTGTGTGGTGCATACAGAGGATGAGCGAATGCATCTTGATACTCCTCCGCAATGTCCGCATGGCACTTCTCACATGGTATGTCATTCCCCCCTCCGCTTAAATCATACCACGTATGCTGCCCTGCGAACAGAGAAACAGCATACGGCAAGGCTACTATGCCCACGAACAGAATAGCCATAATCGCAAACACCATCTTAAGGTTGTTCATTTCACCTCTTCTTCGCCTCCCTCAAAGTCAATATCACGTAACCTATGACTGCCATAATGCACAACGCGTAACCATACATGCGTATCGTTAAAAAGATGTTCTTTACGAACGCATATTCCGAGCCATATTTAGGGTTGTAACGTATTTCTCTTGCATCAATGATGAAATAATCGCCAACGTCTTTTATCACGAGCGGTTTTCCATCTACCTGTACGGCTTTAGCCACGATCTCTTCTTCATGCACTATCCATGGGTCTACCCTTCCTCTCGCATCCCCCGCTGTCCGTACTCCATCATCCGTGAGGGCGATTACACGGTGCGTAATGGGGAGCATAAAATTCGGTTGTTTAAACATGATTATGTCGCCTTCCTCTGGCGCAGTGGATATTTTTTGCATGAGCACGAGGTCTCCATATTCAAACGTAGGTCGCATGCTATCCGAGGTGACTGCGGTGAAGAAAACGAGTTTAAAAAGAAGCAGGGATATAACGAGAACAAGTATGGATAACAGGATGGATGAGCCAAGAAGAGAAGGTTTATGCATGCCAGAAACGCTTTCGTATTCGTACATCTTCTCTTTCACTCTTTTATTCCTCGAATGCTCGCTGTATCCTTTTTTAAAACGATTATACAACCGCAGTGTGGAGTCAGAACCCTGTACCACAGTCAAATAAAAGATGTAAAATATCGCAGCTATGAATGCGCTAACCACAATAGTTGATAATATCGCTTCTATAAACGGTTGCATCGTCTTGAGCCTCTTCTACCTATAAAATAGAAAGCATTCATTATAAATTTTTTGCTTTTTCATTGTTTTACCCTTTGTTTGTGATTTGTCGCTTGCGATTTGGAATTTTCCACAGTTTATTGTGCGTGTTCCATCATACCATACCTTCTCCACTGAAGCTGCTGACCGCGTTGTCGTCCATATCTACCTTGAAACTCATATACTTCCTCTTCGGTAATGTAACGCTCACATTGACATCCGTATGGCAAGCGATGCAGGCTTCGTTCGCTCCCGCCATTTGCGGGTTGTTCATTGCCGCAAGTATAAAATCAGTATGCGATTCCTTTTCTCCAGCGTCGAACGGTGTTGCATTCATACCGAAGCCACCCGCGGAGATGAAATCAGTATAATTGGTAATATCCCCACCGGCACTCCAATGGCATAAACTGCAATTCCGGCATTCTGAATATTCCCAGTGACCGCTTATATTACCTGTGTCGCCATGACAGTCCATACATTCAACCTGAAAGTCAAAATCAGCGAGTGGAGAATAATGGCAGGTATCGCAGGAGAAGTTGCGATGTGCACTGCTCACCTGTATTTCTGCCATCACTTCCGCCGTGGTTCCCTGATACTGCACTTCAGGAACCGGAGTCTCTTTCCACTTCGCCGGCGTTGGAGCTGAAAGCTCTTTCCACTCTTCTCCTATATACAACACGACGTTTGGGAGTATGAATACGCCAACTGAAACTACTATAATCGTGAAAAAAAAACTCTTTTTGGTATTCATTTTTACGAGTTTGTCCAGCTATTTGATGTATTCACCTGCGTCACGTTCTCGCCCCCGGCTGTGAAATCAGAGATAGTCCAGACACCCGCTTCGTCATCATATACGGTGAACTTCAAGTACTCCTTCTTCTTCCACGTGATGTTCACACCGATTCTTGTATGGCATGCGATACAAGCTTCATTTGAGTCTTCCATCAGCTCATCCTTTATCGCCTCTCTAATAAACTGGTTGTGCGCCGCATGCTCACCACCAGTGCCATCACCCCAGGAGTAGTTATATTGCTCGGCGGGTGCGCCTGGGAAGTCGTAAACGACTGCGGTATCAAACCCACCGGCGAAAGGATAAATCTCTCCCGTCCGCGAGTTGTTCTCATGGCAGAGCATACATGCCACGGTCTCCGCTGCGTGTGACCTGGTACCCGGAATAGAGTTCCCTGCACCATCACCACTTGCAACACCCGTTCCTGACACTCTGTGGCAGTCGCACCCAGGACCAGCTAAGGTTGTGTGCACACCATTATCCCCTGATACCATCTCATCATTTATATCGGCATGACACTTCTCGCATGGAAGATTATTGTCTTCTCCGTTCAGATTATACCAGGTGTGCTGCCCGCTGAAGAGCGAAATCGTGCTCGGCAGTCCGAATATCCCTGCTACGAATATCGCGAATATCAATATCCCTATTTTGCATATTTTCGACATATGTTAATTATCTGTGACTAACTACATATATAATTAACGGGCGACAGCATTGCCAAAGGTGAGCTATATTGATGCTTCAAGCATCAATAGCAAAAGAGCTATTAAAACTAATATCCTGGTATAAAATTGCCAATCTTCGATTGATATCCTCCTTATCAGAGCGAAGAATTCACCGGGAATCAGCGTAAAAGGCAGCGTAATTCACATCAGGGGAAGCCATTCCCTCGCTGATAAAATCTTATTTATTGGATGGGCTCAAAAGGAGCTAAAAGCTTATATATTCAAATAATAATATAATAAAAGTGTTTAGGGTGTTTTCAGGATGAGGGCGATGTGGGAAAAGAAGGGAACATTTGATTTTGAAGAGCATAACACCGCTTTTTTACTTATCTTCTCCATACTCGCTATCCTCTTTTTTGCCTTCGGTGCCTATATGCTCAGTGGAACCGGAGCTTTTGAAAAAGCTATCGGGTATGCATCCTGTACCGCAGGTGTAATTTCTCTTATTGTATTCATTTACACTATTGCTATTCGTTTCCTGCGACAACAAATAGTACCTGAGATAGAAAAACTACAAGAATGGACTAAAAAGGAGATAAAGAAACCAATAATATTAACTATATATGCCTCATCGGGTAAAAAGCCGGAAGAGATCAGGAATAATCTTAAAGAGGTAGAAGCAGAAATAGAGAAAGAAAAAGAGTTTTGGGACAAATTTTTTTAAGATAACTCTTCTATCCACTTATTCGTATCGTCTATTCTTCATGCAATCCCCCTATCCTCTTCCAGGAACTGGAAGACCATTTTTTCCTATTTTTAAACTTCCTTCATGCTATCCATTTTTTATTTTCCTATGCCATTCGCTCATGCTACCGGCGACAATGAGAGGTCAGGCGTGCAGTTGAACTTTGTCATTCATTTTTCACACCATCCCGATTTTTACCTTTATCATGTTTATCTCATGCTCCAATCTGTCAAATCGCTCTTCCATAGATGCTTTCAGGTCATGTCTCAACCCTCTTATCTCTTCTATCGTCTCGTCCTGTTTCTCAAGCATCAAGTCCTGTTTCTTGAGCATTTCTCGCCCTATCTGCACCGATTCCTCGCCGAGTGCCACCGACCTTTCGCCGAGTGCCACCGACCTTTCGCCGAGTGCCACCGACCTTTCGCCTAATTCTACTGACCGGTAAAGCAATCCGATCG
>JAODGL010000053.1 GCA_025464585.1 Methanosarcinales archaeon | reverse complement strand
TGTGAAAATACCAGAAAATGCGGAAATCGGTCATTACGGTGCGCAGGTCGTATTCACAAACGATACGAAGCACTCGCTAAGTCTATCAATACGAGTTTGGAATGGAGTAGGTTTTGTATTTCTCGTAGCTGCAGTATTCTTTATTAGAGAATGTTTCAGGAGGGTGTTATGACAAACAAATTGAGAAAAATCATTGTTGCAGTGATTTCGATAATAGTGATGCGGTAGATGTACATCCACTTGCAATAGAAAGAGTGAAAGAGAAAATCGAGAAAGAGGGAATAAAAAATGTCGGGCCGATTCTTACAAATGCATCCGATACCAGGCTACCAGACAGAAGTATTGACCTTGCCTTCATTTTTGGTCTTCGCTACATCGCTGGCGGACTGGAAAATGTAATAGCTGAGATACATCGTATTTTAAAACCCGGAGGGGTGCTTTCATTTGAAAAAACGAAAGGAGCAGCGAAAAAATTGATTGATGAGGTAGAAAGGGGCGGATTTATTTATTCAGGGAGACAGGCGAGGATATTCTTATTTACAAAGAGTGAAGATAGAGAAAATAGTGAACTGAAATGAACCCAAAAATCTGGGACTTTCAGGTAAAGAAAAACATCAAATGGTACATATTGCGCCTGCTGAGAAGAAGCGCTATGAAGAAAGAAACCCTCATAAATAAGATTGCAGACATATATCTGGGTTACTGGCGGCTAAACAATAAACTAATAGAGACCAGCTTAAGCGAATTGGAAGACGGGGGTCTGATAAAAATTGATAATCTCCGCTATAAAATAACCGAACATGGCTTGGAGGTTTTGGATAACAAAGAGAAAGCGCTCGAAGAATATGACGCAAAACATTTTTCTAAAGAAGGGTGTGCAAAGCATTCTTTATGGGCAAACGTTGGGCTATCAGCACTGGAATTTGTTATCGGGTTCATTTCCGGCAGTATCGGGCTGATTGCAGACGCTGTTCATACCGCAGTTGATATACTCGCTTCAGCGGTTACGTGGCTCGGCATCAGGATTGATAAGGAGATGCAGGCTGCCTTTTTGGGCGGGCTAATCCTGTGCGGTATTGGTCTCTTCATTGGTTTTGAATCGCTAAGGAATGTTTTTAGAGGCGTGGAGATAAGTTTCCAGTTGGTTGCGCTGGTCACTATAACGATTAATATAGCGGTCAATGGATACTTTTCGTTTTATAAATTCTATGTTGGAGGAAGGACGAGAAGCATCTCACTGGTAGCGGATGCATACCATACCAAAACAGATATATGGTCTTCGGTAGCTGTTTTCGTGGGTCTTCTGGGTGCAACCTTCGGGTTTTTTGCGTTAGATTCAGTTGCTGGTGCAGTAGTCTCCGTTTTCATATTCTTTGGAGGTTATGAGCTCATCCACGAGTCAAGAAAGCTAAATAGAGGCGAAGACCCGAAATTGGAAAAATTCTCTCGATTTATCAAGATAAATGTTGAGAAGCTGACATATAATGGAGTATGGGCAAGTCTCTGGCTTTTGAACCTGCAGGAGATGACAAAGAAAGAACTTTTCAACTGTCTCAAAAGAGGATTGGGGAGAAGATTTCCAGTAATGCTGGAGGAAGATGATTATGATAGGATATATTCAATATTGGAATGTGAGGGTTTGGTGAAGAAAGTGGGCGAGAAGCTAAAACTGACTCAAAGGGGTGAGGCGGAATTGAAAAGCCGGGCAATTTCTCCAGCTCTGCCTTCTTACATCCACAGGAGTAGATTCTGGTTTGCAAGGCGAATCAGGCAGTATGCTGAGGGGTTATGAGTGGATTGTAAAAATGAGGCATAAAAGATGAGGAATGTTAAAAAGAAGGAAGGAAAGGAAGTAATGACAGTCAGCGATGTGGACGGTCATTCACAATGTTTAATGAGCGCGGATGTCAAAGAGGGTAGGGTTATTGATATTCGTGGTTATCCCCTGGACCCTGAATGCAAAGGCGAGCTGACTTTAAGAGGAAAACATATGAGGGAGCTACTCTATGCACCGGATAGACTAAAATATCCCATGAAGCGCGTGGGGGAACGGGGCGAAGGCAGGTGGAAGCGAATATCCTGGGATGAAGCCCTGACTGCAATCGCGAATAAGCTGAACGAAATCAAGAAGAAATACGGTGCTGAAGCAATAGACTTCCATTACGGGCATTATCATAGTGGCGATGTCAGTTCCTATCTGAGCAGACTTGCAAACCTTATCGGGACACCCAATCTATCAACGCCAAATCACGTTTGCCATCTGCCAAGGATATTTCTACAATTCTATTTTGACTTTGGGGCAGTTGTTCCGCCTGATGTTGCGCATACAGGTCTTATCATCCTGTGGGGAGGTAATCCAGATGTAACAAACAAGCCACAGCAGATAGCGATTGATAAGGCAAGAGAAAGAGGAGCAAAGCTCGTGGTTATTGATCCACGGGTTACAGCGTATGCAGAGGAAGCCGATCTCCATGCACAGCTAAGACCCGGCACAGATTGCGCTCTTGCTCTCGGCATGCTGAATGTAATAATAAACGAAGAGCTCTATGATGCGGATTTTGTCGAAGAATGGACAATCGGATTTGAAAAGCTGAAGGAATTTGTCCAGGATTATCCACCGGAAAAAGTGGAAGAGATAACATGGGTATCTGCTGAGACCATCAGAGAGATTGCCCGGATGTATGCTACTACCAAACCGGCATGCATCAGTCCCCGCAATGCCTTGGACCAGCATACCAATGCATCATGCGCCATCCGCGCAATCAATATTCTGATGGCGATAACAGGCAATCTTGACGTGAAGGGTGGTAACATCATCGCGTTACCTGTGTTGATGGCACTGAATGACGTAAGCCTGAACGAGAAATTACCACCTGAAGCCCTAAAAAGGAAGATAGGAGCAGACAAAAGCCTTTTCTCCAGAATCTTTCATATGTTCCCTTCCGCTCACGCCCCCGCTTTGTGGGACGCTATAATCCACGGCGAACCTTATCCCGTTAAAGCGATGTTCGTTATGGCAGCAAATCCGGCAGTAACCTGTGCAAACTCGAAAGTGGTTGAAGAGGCATTAAGAAAGTTAGAGTTTCTCGTGGTCGCCGATATATTTATGACGCCAACCGCTGAACTCGCTGACATCGTGCTTCCCGCATGCACATTCCTCGAAAAGACCCGCTATGCGACTTACAGCACACATGCTGACCATAGCTGGAATGCACGCTCACGAATCGTACTCAGTCCAAAAGTCGTTGAACCCCTATACGAATCATGGTCAGACTGGAAAATCATCTGTGAACTTGGTAAGAAGCTGGGTTACGCCGAATACTTCCCGTGGAAGAGCAGGGAAGAAGCCATTGACTACGAGTTAGAACCGCTTGGTATCACCTGTGAGCAGCTCAGGGCTCATCCAGAAGGGATAACCATCGCTCTTCCTCCTTTAATGTACAAAAAATTCAGTGGATTTTTTGGCGGGATCTTGCGGAGCATACTCAAAATGACGAAGTTTAAGGACTATCCAGAGATGTACAGAAAATATGAAAGCTTTTTAGGAGGGTTTTTGACACCATCTAAGAAAGTAGAGCTCTATTCAGAGCGATTGAAAGAGCTGGGTTATGATCCCCTGCCAGTGTACAGGGAGCCGGCTGAAAGCCCTGTTTCACGACCTGAGCTCGCAAAGGAATATCCGCTCATACTGACAACAGGGACGAAATTGGAGATGTACACGCACTCCATGATGCGTAACATTCCTTCGCTAAGCGAGCAATTGCCGGAGAACCTGCTGGAAATCAATACCGAGACGGCAGCAAAATTGAATATAGAAGATGGTAATGTTGTAAGGGTTGAATCATCAAGAGGCGGTATCAAGTGCAAGGCTAAAGTAACAGATCGCATCGATCCGCGAGTTGTTCATCTCTATCATGGATTTAAGGAGTGCAATTGTAACGTATTGACTGACCATAAAGTCTGCGACCCTATCACCGGATCTATCGGGCTGAAATCGTTGTTGTGTAAGGTGGAGAAAATCTAAAAATAAAGGTCAGTGTTC
>JAODGL010000208.1 GCA_025464585.1 Methanosarcinales archaeon | reverse complement strand
GGGTTTTTTACGTTAGATTCAGTTGCTGGTGCATTAGTCTCTATTTTTATATTCTTTGGAGGTTATGAGCTCATTCATGAATCGAGAAAGCTAAATAGAGGCGAAGACCCCAAATTAGAAAAATTCTCACGATTCATCAGGATAAATGTTGAGAAGCTGACATATAATGGAGTATGGGCGAGTCTCTGGCTTTTGAACCTGCAGGAGATGACAAAAGAAGAGTTTTTCAATTGTCTCAAAAGAGGACTGGGGAGAAGATTTCCGGTGATGCTGGCAGAGGATGATTATGAGAGGATATATTCAATACTGGAAGGTGAGGGTTTGGTGAAGAATGTGGGCGAGAATCTAAAACTGACTCAAAGAGGTGAGGAGGAATTGAAAAGCCAGGCGATTTCATCAAGTTTGCCTTCGTACATCCACAGGAGTAGTTTCTGGTTTGCAAGGCGAATCAGGCAGTATGCGGAGGGGTTGTGAGTAGATTGTAAAAATGAGGCATAAAAGATGAGGAATGTTAAAAAGAAGGAAGGAAAGGAAGTAACGATAGTCAGCGATGTGGACGGTCATTCACAATGTTTAATGAGCGTGGATACCGAAGAAGGGAAGGTTATTGATATTCGTGGCGATCCCATGGACCCAGAATGCAAAGGTGAACTTACCATGAGGGGAAAACATATGAGGGAGCTACTCTATGCACCGGATAGACTAAAATATCCCATGAAGCGCGTGGGGGAACAGGTTGAGGGCGAGTGGGAGCGAATATCCTGGGATGAAGCCCTGACTGCAATCGCGAATAAGCTGAACGAAATCAAGAAGAAATACGGTGCTGAAGCAATAGACTTCCATTACGGGCATTATCATAGTGGCGATGTCAGTTCCTATCTGAGCAGACTCGCAAACCTTATCGGGACACCCAATCTATCAACGCCAAAACACATTTGCCATCTGCCAAGGATATTTCTACAATTCTATTTTGACTTTGGCGCAGTTGTTCCGCCTGACGTTGCCCATACAAGTCTTATCATCCTGTGGGGAGGTAATCCAGATGTAACAAACAAGCCACAGCAGATAGCGATTGATAAGGCAAGAGAAAGAGGAGCAAAGCTCGTGGTTATTGATCCACGGGTTACAGCGTATGCAGAGGAAGCCAATCTCCATGCACAGCTAAGACCCGGCACAGATGGCGCTCTTGCTCTCGGCATGCTGAATGTGATAATAAACGAAGAGCACTATGATGCGGATTTTGTCGAAGAATGGACAATCGGATTTGAAAAGCTGAAGGAATTTGTCCAGGATTATCCACCGGAAAAAGTGGAAGAGATAACATGGGTTCCCGCTGAGACCATCAAAGAGATTGCCCGGATGTATGCAACAACAAAACCGGCATGCATAAGCCCCCGTAACTCTTTAGACCAGCATACCAATGCATCATGCGCCATCCGCGCGATCAATATTCTGATGGCGATAACAGGCAATCTTGACGTGAAGGGTGGTAACATCATCGCGTTACCCGTGTTGATGGCATTGAATGAGATTAGCCTGAACGAGAAGTTACCGCCTGAAGCCCTGAAAAAGAAGATAGGAATGGACAAATGCCTTTTTTCCAGAATCTTTCATATGTTCCCTTCCGCTCACACGCCCGCTTTATGGGATGCTATAATCCACGGCGAACCTTATCCCATTAAAGCGATGTTTGTGATGGCTGCAAATCCGGCAGTAACCTGTGCAAACTCGAAAGTAGTTGAAGAGGCATTAAGAAAGTTAGAGTTTCTCGTGGTCGCCGATATATTTATGACGCCAACCGCTGAACTCGCTGACATCGTGCTTCCCGCATGCACCTTCCTCGAAAAGACCCGCTATGCGACTTACAGCACACATGCTGACCATAGCTGGAATGCCCGCTCACGAATCGTACTCAGTCCAAAAGTCGTTGAAACCCTATACGAATCATGGTCAGACTGGAAAATCATCTGTGAACTTGGTAAGAAGCTGGGTTACGCCGAATACTTCCCGTGGAAAACGAGGGAAGAAGCCATTGACTACGAGTTAGAGCCGCTTGGTATTACCTGTAAGAAGCTAAGGGCTCATCCAGAAGGGATAACCATCGCTCTTCCTCCTCTAATGTACAAAAAATTCAGTGGATTTTTTGGTGGGTTCTTGCGGAGCATACTCAAAATGACGAAATTTAAGGAATATCCAGAGATGTACAGAAAATATGAAAGCTTTTTAGGAGGGTTTTTGACACCATCTAAGAAAGTAGAGCTCTATTCAGAGCGATTGGAAGAGCTGGGTTACGATCCCCTGCCAATGTACAGGGAGCCGGCTGAAAGCCCTGTTTCACGACCTGATTTAGCCAAAAAATATCCGCTCATATTGACAACAGGGACGAAATTGGAGATGAACACGCACTCCATGATGCGTAACATTCCCTCGCTCAGCGAGCTATTGCCGGAGAACCTGCTGGAAATCAATACCGAGACAGCAGCAAAACTTGGTATCGAGGATGGTAATGTTGTATCGGTTGAATCATCAAGAGGCGGTATCAAGTGCAAGGCTAAAGTAACGGAGTGTATCGATCCGCGAGTTGTTCATCTCTATCATGGATTTAAGGAGTGCAATTGTAATGTCTTGACTGACCATAAAGCTTGCGACCCTGTCACCGGATCTATCGGGCTGAAATCGTTGTTGTGTAAGGTGGAGAAAGTCTAAAAATAAAGGTCAGTGTTC
>JAODGL010000034.1 GCA_025464585.1 Methanosarcinales archaeon | reverse complement strand
CCGCTAACTATCTAAACCGCTATAAAAGCACGTCTATCTCTAACTGCTCTGATAATTCTTTATACCGGTTCCGTATCGTAACCTCGGTCACACCCGTAACATCCGAGACCTCCTTCTGTGTGCGATGCTCACCGCTCAAAATCGCAGCGATGTAAATAGCAGCAGCCGCTATCCCTATCGGTCCACGCCCGTTGGTCAGTTCCGCTTCCGTTGCCTTCTTTATTATCTCTATTGCTTTTGACCTAATATCACCGCCCAAATCAAGCAGGGAGCAGAAGCGAGGCACGAAATCAATAGGAGAAGCAGGCGAAACTTTCAAGTTGAGTTCCCGTAAAAGGAAGCGATATGCCCTGCTTATCTCCTTCTGTTCAACTCTTGATATTTCTCTTATCTCTTCCAGTGTGCGTGGTACACCATACTGTCTACAAGTAATGTATAAGAGAGCAGAAGTAATACCTTCTATGCTTCGACCACGGATCAAACGTTTCTTCATCGCTTTTCGGTATAACATAGACGCCGCTTCTCTGATATTTACCGGTAATCGAAGCGCACACGCCATCCGGTCTATTTCAGAAAGTGCAAAAATGAAGCTCCTTTCGGTTGTATTCGCAATATGAGTCCGCTGTTGCCATTTCTTTAATCTTTGCCCTTGACCCTGCGAACCCCAGGTGACAACCGTACTCAGCCCTTTATCGTGTATTCGATATGTCATCGGTGCTCCGACCCTCGCCCTCCTGGACATCTGTTCAGAATCAAAGGCACGCCACTCAGGACCAAGGTCAACGATGTTTTCCGATATTACCAGCCCGCAATCCGCACAAAAGATCTCCGCTTTTCCATAATCTCGTACTAAACTCTTAGAACCGCACTCGGGGCATTCTTTTATCTCTTCTTTACCAGCAGCCTTGTTTTTCCCTTTCTTCTTATCCCCCTTCTCTTCTTTATCCCTTTTCAGGGCTACCATTTTATGTTTATTTTGTTAAGGTTGGGTATATATAAATTAAAGATTTCTTTCGACTGTCTTCCAGGAGCGCCTCACGTAAGGCGGAATATCCTCCTTTTCTTTCAGTAATCTCTTCAGGAATTGAATGGTTTTCGGGTCTGCGGGATATCCGCTACCTATTTCTGCTCCTATCTCCGCCTCGAGCTGCCTTATTGACCTATCTCGATGCACTTTTGCAACTATTGATGCAGCGCTGACCACTGGATAACGTTCATCTGCTTTAGATTCAGAAATTATTTCGATTTCCCTTTCTGCTCCCCCTTCCTTATTAAAGCACGATTTTAGATTCGCCGCAAATCTATCCGGATTGACATCCGCCGCATCAACAAAAGCCTTATCAGGCTGAAAATGCATAATCACCGCTGAGAAAAGTTCAACCATGATCTCATTGAGAGTATGCGTTTTCCTCCTCTCGTCTATCTCGCTTGCAGTCATCACCACGAGATGAACTTCAGTCGCTTCTTCTATAAGTTTCGCCAGGTATTCTCGCTTCTTTGGACTCAACCGCTTCGAATCTTTTACCCCAATCTCTGCCAGCCCCTCAAAATTCAGAACCCCTGCAACAAACAATGACCCTATTACCGGTCCTTTACCTGCTTCATCAATCCCTATTTCCCTTGGTTCCATTTTTATCGTGTATACGTTTCCTTCTATTTAGACACCGATTTACACTGATTTACGCAGATTTATTTTTACTTATACCAATTCCAGCAAATCGTTATACGCCGAGGTAGCAGCGATAGCGCCTTCTGCACATGCAACCACTATCTGTCTCACGCCTCCTGTTATGTCCCCTGCCGCGTATACCCGCTCGAGGGACGTTCTCTGATTTTTATCCGTGATTATGTAGCCGTTTCTGTCCATTCCTATGCCCATTTGCGCTGCCAGGTCATTAACAGGTTCTTCGCCGATGGATATAAACACTCCTTCCACCAACAGCTCATCCTCAATTTCCCTATCCTTATCAAACCTGACAACGCTTCTCACTTTTTTATCCCCTCTTATCTCTCTCACCACTGAATTCCATAGGATACGCACACCCGCGTGCTCCAGATTTTTTTGTAAATACGGTTCTGCCCGAAGCTTCCCCCTTCTATGAACCAGCGTTACTTCACAGCCGATATTTTTCAGATACAAAGCTTCTCTAACTGCTGAGTCTCCACCTCCTACCACTAATACGGGCTTATCTCTGAAGAAAAAGCCATCACAGGTGGCACAATAAGATATGCCTCTTCCAAGGAATTCATCCTCCCCCTTTACGCCTAACCGCCTGTGTCTGGTTCCTGTGCTTATCACTGCCGCGCGTGTGAGATAAGAGCCTTTTTCCGTAGAAACCTCCAGATTCTTTACACTCCACTTCATTTTTTCCACCTTTTCCAGCTCTCTTATCTCTACATATTCTGACGCTTGTTCTTTCATCTTCTCCGCCAACTCCATTCCCCTCACCTTTTTGAATCCCGGATAGTTCTCTATCTCAGGCGCCTCATTTGATAATCCACCGCATATCCCCTTCTCGAACACTAATGTTTCCAATCCGCTCCTCACGCCATACATTCCGGCGGTCATCCCAGCAGGACCTGCACCAACAACAATTAAATCGTAATTTTTCGCTTTTTCCATTGTGTATAAAGTATAGCTTCCTTCTATTTAAGACACTGATTTATGCAACACTTTTTCTTTTTCAAAAAAAGAAATTTATAAACATGCTCTTGTAATTACAGAATAAAGAACGGTGTGGGCCCGTGGTCTAGTTGGAATGACGTCGCCTTGACGAGGCGGAGGTCATGCGTTCGAATCGCATCGGGCCCATTACTGGTTACACGCACTCCACACGCGCCACTTCCACCTGTGTTTCTCCCTTTATTTCTGCTATAAGTGTCATTAACCCCTCCAGCTTCTCCACATTACCCTCAGCGCATATAACGGCAGAACCCTCGCCTTTAGCTACACCACCTGCACCGATGGGAAAAGCATCCTCAGCTCCTAATATTCGCACAGCCTCTATCTCGGTAATTACCTTTCCATGTACTGGCATCAACCCCACAGGCATACCCACCGATTTAAAGAATCTCTCCTTTCCTACTCGTTTTGCAGCGTCTATAATAGAATAAGGTATTGTCTTCTCAATGCCCACGGGGATGATGAAATTAACGCCTCTCGCCATCACCGTTCCGAGTGCAGAACCTATCGTGCCACCGGTGGGATGTGCCAGGAATATGCCTGCGTTTCCCGCAGCATCCAACGCATTTGCTCCCTTTATGAAGACGTCTTCCGCAGATAACCCCTCTATTGCTTTTTCTATGCTCTCTTCGCTTATCTCGCCATTTTTTATTATCACTTCCTTTTCCCGCTCTTCTTTCGCGACAACACAGGTACCTTCCTCCGTTATGACACCTGCTGCGTATCTCCGCCTATCAATCTTTTTTTCGCTCTTTGCTCCAATATTAGACAGCTCATTCAGAATCTCCTCGGCTACATAAGCGTTTGTGGTCCCCAGTCCTATTATGATGGTTCCGTGCTTCAGCGCTTGCTGCACTTCTTCCAGATTCCTTACGCCTTTTGCAATCAGCCTCTTCGATTCTGAAGGCGTAAGCGCAATCAAGATTTTTCCCTTTTCTGTTGCCATATCTATAATTATAGACATTCCGAGAATAAATTCAAAAAATATATAACAAACAAATCCAAAATGAACCTGAAAGAAGCGGGAATAGCGGAGGGCATATCGGAAGTAATAGTTACGACGAAGTCAGGGGCTGGAGAGCCTGATGCAGCTCCCATTGGTGTAATAACGGTAACCAACGACGAGAATAAATATTTTGTAAAGCTATACGAAGGTTCAAAAACGCTTTCTAACGTGCTGGAAACGAACAAATTAGCGGTTAATGTGACTGATGACGCCGTTTTATTTGTGAAAGCGGCATTTGAACGTCTAAACGAAGTTCATTTCTCCCTTTTTCACGGCTTCCCGGTGCTAAAAGAAGCGAAATCATGGATAATTTTCGACTCTGCTCTTATCGGAAAAAGGAGTGAATCCGGAAATTTTCTCTTTCAACTCATGCCCAATGCAGTAAAAATAAACAGAAAAGAGGTGAAAGCGATAAACCGCGGGCTTAATGCCGTGATAGAAGCTGCGGTCCTCGCAACGAGATACGCCATAACAGAGGATAAGCGCGAAAAGGAGGAAATGAGGAAAAAAATGAAACTTTATGATGCTATTGTCGAAAAGTGCGGTGGACGTAGAGAGAAAGAGGCTTTTGGCATCCTGCGAGAGAAAAACTGGAATCTATCTCGCATCTCTGCATCCCTGTCTCAGCGGCATGCAAACGTTCAAGAATCCACCAATCAAAACAGCAATTACTATTGGATAGAAGACCGTTGAGATACCAAAACTGTCGCTTATCAAACCAAGAAGTGGACGAGAAGTGGACCCAAAGCCGAACCCTGCGAACATCATCAGTCCAAACGCTATTCCGGTTCTTGACGGTGGGACTTCTTTGCCTATCGTGGTTATTATCGCAGGCAGAATGGTTGGGAAAATCAAGCCTGCAAGTGCCAATGCCAGAATAGCCCACAATGGAGGGAGAAAAGGAACGCTGAAAAATAAAGGTGCAGTAAGGAAAAAACCATAAGCCATTACTTTTCGCCCGCCAATGAGGTCAGAAAAATGTCCACCAACAAATTTGCCTATTGCTCCTCCTCCTGTAAACACACATGTTAGCAGCACAGCAAGGTCGGGACTCAATCCTTTTGCCTCGTTAAGAAAGATGGGTATGAAAGTCAAAGACCCGCCGAAAACAAAGCCAAATAGTCCTTCTATTACGTATATCCTTCTTATCGAACCTGTACTTATGATTTGCTTAATAAAAACGCTTAATTTCATCTCATTAGCATTGGAGAAAAAATCTCGATTCTTCATCAGCTTGAGGAGCATAAATGCGAAAAAAACGGTTGGAAATGCCCAGAATAAGTAAACGAAACGCCACTCTGCATAAAAACTGATTAACGCAGCTATTAGCGGAGTTATGGCAATCCCTATGCTCCCTCCTGTCTCATGCACTCCAAACACCTTACCTCGTCTGACCTTGAATGAATTTGCGATGTAGGACAGAGCAGAGGGGTGATAGAAACTGAGAAAGAAGCCCATAGCAATGAATGTTAGTGTAAGCGATAGGAAATCGTAAGAAAGGAATAGAAAACCGGAGAGTGTGGCAGTGGAGAAGAAACCCAGGCTTATCAGCCTTATTCCATCATATCTGTCCGATAGCATACCTGAGAATATGCTCCCCACCCCGATAGCAGCCGCGAAGGCAAAAGAAAGCACACCTACCGCGGTGTTCGTTAGTTGAAACTCAGCTTTTACTAACGGCGACAGAGCAGGCAGTGTCGTAGCCAGGATGTGCATTAACCCATGCAATGCAATAAAAGGTATAAGTGTAGGAGGCTGTGCCTTCTTTGACATCGTCATTTTTAAACAAATTCCAATATCCAAATTCAAAAAAACCCGGCAAGTCTGTTTTGAGCATTGATATTGGGTATTGTTTGGTATTTGTGATTTGGAGTTTGGAAATTAAGTCCATAGGATATTGAACAGATACGCTACCTCCTCCATAAACTCCTCTGTATATACAACGCGCTTTGCAGGCGGTTCAGCCAGTTTTGCCAGGTCACCAGTCATTACACCGTCTTCTATTGTCCTTATGACCGCAGCTTCTAATTTGTCTGCAAAGGTGACAAGCTCAGGTGTACCGTCCAGTTCTCCACGCTTTCGCAACGCACCACTCCATGCAAATATGAGTGCTACGGGATTGGTTGAGGTGGGCTCGCCCCTGAGGTATCTCTGGTAGTGCTTCTGCACCGTGCCATGAGCTGACTCATACTCGAAATAGCCGTGAGGAGATACTAAGACCGAGGTCATCATCGCCAAACTCCCATAAGCAGAGGCAAGCATATCTGACATCACATCGCCATCGTAGTTCTTCAGTGCCCAGAGCATGCCGCCTTCCGAGGAGATTATCCTTGCTACCGCATCGTCTATCAGCGTATAGAAGTAGGTTATCCCCGCATCTTCAAACTTATCCCTGTACTTCTCTTCATAGACCTGCTCGAAGATCTCCCTAAAATTGCTGTCGTATATCTTGGATATGGTGTCTTTTGTAGAGAACCAAAGGTCCACGCGCTGGTCGAGAGCATAAGCGAAGCAGGCTTCGGCAAAGCTACTTATCGAGGCGTCAAGATTGTGTATGCTCTGTACTATCCCGGATTTATTGAACTCATGTATTATGTGCCTGACTTCTTCCTTGCCGTTATCGGGTGTGAACACGAGTTCTGCTCTCCCCGGACCGCTAATCCGGTACTCGACATTCTTATACACATCGCCATAGGCATGCCTGCCCAAAATGATTGGTTTTTTCCAGTTTCTTACCGCGGGTTTTATATTTCGCACCATTATAGGTTTCCTGAAGATAGTACCATCCAGTATGGCGCGGATTGTGCTATTTGGGCTCTTCCACTGCTGTTTCAGGTTGTACTCCTTGACTCTCGCCGCGTTTGGTGTTATTGTGGCGCACTTAACACCTACTCCATACCTTTTTATCGCCTCTGCCGCATCTATGGTTACCTGGTCATCAGTCGCGTCCCTGTGCTCAAGAGCAAGGTCATAGTACTCGGTTTTGAGGTCAATGTAGGGATGAAGAAGTTTATCCTTTATCATGCGCCACATTACCCTGGTCATCTCGTCTCCATCTATTTCTACTAAAGGTGTTCTCATCTGGATTTTATCGGGCATTTTTTCTTTTATCTTCTCTGCGGGATCAAAATCGTGTGTTTACCTAATACTAATCTCTTCCTCTTTATTAATCGCTTATATAATTTCTCATTTAATTTTATTGTTGTTGTACCTTTGCCTTCTTTATTCACTGCTACTTCGTATTCGCCCCCTTTCTTCTTTATGCCTGAAACCACCCATGATGATTTATCGCCAACTCCTTCTTTCTCCCGCTTCTTCTCTTCTAATTTTTTCCCACTGAATTTAGTATACAAAAAGTTAGATGCAATAACGATTACAAATCCAATCGCTACATAGATGAGCGAACCAAATATGCCTTTGCCTTCGGGCTCACTCGCAGCAGTTGCGTTCGTTTCGTTCGTAGACGAGGGCAAAGGGGGTGACGTAGATGCTGGTGTTGGAGAAGAATTTGGTATTGGGGTTGAAAGCGGAGTTTGAGCTGGAGGAGACGTGGAAGAAGGTGTTACCGTTGCAAATGCTTCCTTATGTTCATCAAATATTATCTTAACATACTTATTTGATGGGAACCATCGCTCCCCTCTTGCCCATCGCTCTCTTGCCTCTTTCTGACTTAATACTAAATACAATTTGCCACCGCTATCAACCGTAATTTCGCGATTACTACCATGAATTTTACCGGCAACACCAACCACAATAATCGTGTCGCCTTCACGTAGAATCAAGCCAAAGCGGTCGTCCACATGCTGCCGACCCCGGTCAACATGCCATGAACTATTAACTCTTGCAACACCTCTGGTCCCTACTCCATTCACCGGTTCCAAATGTTTTAAATACAGCAAATAAGAATCCATCTGCTCATAATCTCGCTTTATCCTGTCCACCTTTGCATTTACTGTGATGTATTCCCCGGCATACGCATTACTGCTTATAAAATCCTCGTATGTCAATGCATGCATGCTCGGTGCAATGGGAGCGAAACCGAAACCCAATTTCTCTTCTCCATCCGGTACCCCATCTCCATCACTATCCGCATTGTTCGGGTCTGTTACAGTGCCGTATGTCCCCCATACTTCTTCTGAGTCCAATAACCCATCTCCATCCGTGTCCCGTTTCGTTGGGTCAGTTTTATAAATGTAAACTTCCTCGCCATCGCTGAGCCCATCATGGTCTGTATCTACACAATTGGGACTGGTTCCATGAGATATTTCTTCTCCATCACTTAGCCCGTCCCCGTCCATGTCTGAATTCGTAGGGTCGAGTTTGTATGGATATTTCTTCCGTAGACTGTTTATATCCTCCCTCACACTCGCTCTATCTGTTCTATCCGGGTATATCTCCTTCATCTGTGCCTCATCACCCGTATTAACATACATGCAGATCTCTTCCAGATCGCTTAACCCGTCTTCATCTGTGTCTGATGCCAGGGGGTCGATAAAGAAGCCGAATAAACCGAAACATTCCGCATAATTTGATAGCCCATCCCCATCTGTATCTTTATCCCAGGGGTCGTAATCATTTATGTATTCTTGAAGATTCGTCAGTCCATTGTAATTGTAATCAAGGCTTGCATCATCTGCATTATATGGGTCGAGCCAGTGCTCACTTTCCCAGTCATCAGGAATACCATCGTCATCCGTATCCTTCTTCAGCGGCTGCCGTCCTGATACCGATACTAATACCGACATCAGTATCAGTGCCATTGCGAAGAATACAAAAAACGCGTGATTTGACACTTTCACGTCCTTCTCGCCCCTTACATCTACTTCTTCCGTTGCAATTTAGCACTTAAGAATAGAGTTGCAATACCTGCGCCCATTCCAATCAGAACACCGACAAGCGGATTAAAAGTGCCTTTTACTCCTATCTTCAACCCTGATGCAGATGCGGATGTAGAAGAATTAGTATTGGTAGTTACATTTGCATTCGTTTCGTTTGCGGGTAAAGGAGTTGTTGAATCTGCCCTACTTGTTGACGATTGGGGCGGGGTTGGAGTAGGTGAAGGAGTAGGCGTTGGGGTGGGGGTTGATGTTGACGTAGATGAATAAGAAGATGTCGGGGTTGGAGTCGGATTTGGACTGCTCGTCGGTGAAGGAGTGGGCGTAGGAGCAGGCGTGGACGTGATGGTAGGTGGGGCAGTAATGGCATCTTTTGCATCTATTGCCACGGGGCATGGAAAGGTTATACTCGATGCTATTTGACCTTTTCCAGCAACCTCGGAGAATTTCACTACTATTTCACCCCTATAATAACCTCGGTTTGCTATTTTGAATGTTATACGAACTTCATCTTCTTCTCCCGGAGAAAGTGTGAAATCATTCGCTTCAAATTCTAATTCTACTCCTTCTACTTCACCTGTAAAATTAACTGTGACTTGTTTATCTCCGGAATTCAATATCCAGATACTTCTATTCACTTGAAGATACTCAGCTTTAATAGTGAATTTTGGCGGGTTCACACCGGCTGAGATCGCACTTGCTACTGGCAATGCCAGCGAAAAAATAAATAATAGGGCAGCAATAGCACCTATTGTGGTCATTATTTTGATTCTATTCCTCATTTTCTCTTTTTCTCCTCTCACTTTAGCTATATTTGTCCCGCCGCGAGATTTATCTCTCCACTATATGTGTCCTTTGGCACCGCTGGATACTTCAGGTAGAAGTCGAAGTAGCAGTACTCATCCGGTCGCAGTCCAGTTACCACGGGTTTTGGTGTCTCTGTCAATGCCGTATCGCCCTTTGTTGTACCTCTGCTGCTATTCATGTAGAAATGCTGGTTGGTCACAGGTATTATCCCGCCCTTAGTGTCACCGGTCATGTCCGTGCCAGAGACATTCAGCTCAAGGAAAACATTACCCTCCGCTGCATTTTTCACTCGCATCGTCCAGTTATAATCTGCGCGCTCGTCATCCTCGAGACAGGTATTGTCTATACACACGTTGCGGTCGCTGCCGTAAACAGGCGAACCACAATCAAACGTGCTGTTAATCGCCTCTTCAGACTGGTTTATATTTCCAGGATCCCCGGGGAGATACCTTATACTTCCACTCGCACAAATAGAAACTACTGGATTGAACCACACCGTATCTATTTCTGTACCTGTATCGTTGCATGCCCCGCTTTTGTCTGTTACTTTTACCTTTAGTAATTGCTCTCCATGAACCAAACTTGTGTTTTGAACGGTGTAAGTCAGCGTGTAATATGCGGATGTGTTACTGATAGTCTCATTGGTGACTGTGCAATCTCTACTAAGACCATTAATATAAAGCTCGACCGTCTCAATGTCACCCAATCCATTCTCATCTGTCACCCCCACCTTCAGTTGTATGATATCGCCTTCCCAGGTGTACCTGTATTTTGGGTCGTTGCTATACCCCGTATAATCTCTATATGTGCTGCCTGCGTCAGTCTCATATTGGATTGTTGGAGGAAAATTCGTAGCAACTTCTCCGTGTGTATCTTCAGAACTCGCTGGTGCGATAGCAAAAACTATAAGCGCGGAACTAACTATTAGCACTGCCAGTAACATTGCGATTGCTTTTTTCATTTTTATCTTACCTCCTTATATTAGGTTGTTATAATTCTATAAATAACCATTGTTAAGTTTAATAATTATATCAAGTATTGAAAAAAAATCTAAATATTTGAAAAAAAATTACAACCTCAAAAAAGCTTTAAATAATATCCAGGTTAATTTTACTTTGATGAGCATGGAGCGGATAACAAAAGGAAGAGCATTTAAGATTGTTGTTGACCACCTCAGAGAGCTGACTTATAAACAGAGAATGAGACATATCATTTCTGCACAGCGGATTGCAGCTCTTGTGGGGCTATGCGAGCTGATCCTCATCCTTTTTATCTTCGCTCTCTCCGCTTCTGGCTGGTCATCCCTCGGAGTAGTCATTTGTTCGATGGTGATGGGCTCTTTCGTAACAAATATGGTATGGTTAGTACTTATGAGAAGAGAGATGCGAGAGGATTTTTGAACTCGTTCAGACAACCGGCAACGTAAAACAAACCGTGCATCCCTTTCCTTTCTCCGATTCTATCCATATACGACCTCCATGCACCTCTATTATCCGTTTCACGATAGCTAACCCGGCACCAGTTCCCTTGCCGCGATTGTCCACCTTATAGAAAAGCCTGAATACCTTCTCGTGCTGGCTCGGGTCTATTCCAATACCATTATCACGGACAAAGAATACGGTTTTACCTTCGTCCACGCGATACCCAATCTCTATCCCTGGCTGAGGATTCTCACCCATGTAATTTATACTGTTTGTTATTAGATTCACGAGTGCCTCCACTATCCTCACGCGGTCCACGTGAACGGCAGGGAAGTCCTCAGCCACGGAAACTTTAACCCTGCTCGATTTTAGTTCACTCGCGGTTTGCTTAAGAGCTTCTTGAGCAATTTCGGCAAAAGGTACTTCTTCTGGTGGATTCGCTACACGCCCGATTCGAGAGAGTTCAAGCGTATCGGTTAAAAGGAGCTCCATTTTTGTAACTGCATCTTCTATCCGTTTCAAATCGCTTTCCACTTTTTCCATTTCATGCCTCTCTAAATCCTGTCGAAGCATGCCAACAAAACCCTGAACGGTAACAAGTGGCGCCCTCAGGTCATGAGAGACCGTGTAGGTGAAATTCTCCATCTCGGTGTTCTTCTTTTCAAGCTCTTTGAGAAGCCGCACTCGTTCCTCTTCTATCTGCTTACGTTCGGTGACGTCACGAGCAATGACGACCACGCATGGCTTTCCTCCAACTTCCACGATTGTCCCACTCATCTCTAAGGCAATTCGTGTTCCATCTTTTCGCACGTTTTCAACCTGTGTAAATATATGTCCGGTTTTTTGTATCTGCTGGACGAATTCAGAGTGGCGAGAAGCAATCTCCGGTGGTACAATGTCTTTCACGTTGAGATTGGTTAATTCATCGGAGGTGTAACCGAGCATCTCGCAAGCCTTCGGATTAACCTCGATAATTTGCCCTGTTAAGTCCTCTATGAAAATTCCATCTTTTGCATGTTCAAATAGGACCTGGTATCGCTTTTCGCTCTCCGATAACGCATCCTCCGCTTGCATTCGCTTCCATGTTTCAAGTGTTACTTTTATTGTTCCCCATAGCCTGTCCTTTGTGAGATGGTCCTTCGGAATGTAGTCAATTGCACCTTCACGGATGGACTGAACCGCAATCTCTTCGCTTCCAAACCCGGTAAGCATGACCACAGGTGCAATTTTTCCCTGAACAATCTCCTGGAGCCATTCCATACCTGATTTATCGGGCATAAGAATATCCATGAAGATGATGTCTGGTCTTTCTTTCAGCGCACGCCGTATCTCATCCATATTCCCAGCTTCCATCAACTTGTATCTCCCCTCTGTATCCTTGTGGAGATATGTGCGCACCAATTTCCTGAATGCGGGGTCGTCATCACATAGTAGAATCTTCAGTGGCTGGCTCGCTTCCAATTCGTTTTTCATCTTTTATCTATCACTCCTTTTTGGGCAATTTGCATATTACAAACCAGTATTCGCCCACCTCGTTCATCACGTGCTTGAAATTCTCCAGGTCCACAGGCTTCTTCACATAGCCCGCGGCTTGCAGGTGGTAGCTATCTATGATATCCTCTTCCGAATCAGATGTGGTAAGGATGACCACCGGAATCGTCTTCAAGCTCGGTTCACTCTTTATTCTGCGCAGGAACTCTTTACCGCCCATACCCGGCATGTTCAGGTCCAGGAGAATCAGGTCTGGTCTGGGCACACCTGCGCTGTACTTACCACGCCGGTGTAAGAAATCCAGCGCCTCCTCTCCACTACTCACCACATGTAGTTCGTTCGCTATGCGCTGCCTCTTCAAGGAGACTTTCACCAGTTTCTGGTCTCCAGGGTCGTCCTCTACCAACAATATTACCACAGGATTTATTCTTTCCATTTTTTATACCTCCGTTTACGGTAGAAGGGAGAAGGGAGAAAGGAGCGGTGGTGCTTTTGCACAGACCAAAACCTCTTCAATTTCTCCCATTTTCATGCACCTCCTATAAGTATCTTCCTTATCTCCCATCTCCCATCTCCCATCTCTCCCCCGGCATCGTAAACCAGAAAGTAGAACCACAGCCAGGCGTTGACTCCACGCCTATCTCACCGCCATACTGCTCCACTATCTTCTTACAGATTGCCAGCCCGACTCCAGTGCCATCCGTATCCTTAGATGACGGAAGCCGATGAAACAACCCGAATATTCTATCGTAATATTCTCTCGAGACCCCCATTCCGTTATCTTCCACGCTTACACGAACAGAACTATCGTCACGGCGTGAACTCCGAATGGTGACTTCAGGTGTTGTACCCGCACGATGGAACTTCAACCCGTTAGTAATCAGGTTCAGCATGAGCAACCGCACCTGTTTGGGATCACCCTGAACGGGAAGCAGTGGTTCGGGCACTCTAATGAGTCCATGCGTGGCGTTAAGCAAAGGAGCGAGTTCCTTATTGCTCAGTTCTTCTATTGACTCGTTCAAATCAACCTGTTCCCTCTTATTACCTTTATGCATGATTACCTTTGAATACAGAATCAGGTCATTCACCAGCGCATGCATCTTATTTGCGCCGTCAACCACGAACTGGAGGTTCTCCCATGAATCTCTATTTATCTTATCACCAATGGAGTGGAGGAGCATATTGCTAAAGGTGAACATCTTCCGTGTGGACTCCTGCAAATGATGTGAAGTGATATAAACGAGTTCTCGCAATTCTTTGTTCCTCCGCTCAAGCTCCTCTTCCGCACGCCTGCGCTCCGTAATATCAGCTATTATTACCAGTTCTTCTGCATCACTAATCCTTCTCGCTCTGATGTTAAACAGCCGTTCACCGTCATTGATGTTAAATTCATCCTCCTTTTTATTCTTATCCACCATTATTTCACTCAGTTTTGCGATGACTCCCTCGCCGCACCCGCCAAATACCTCTCCTATGCCATGCCCTATGGTCCTGAGCTGATTTGTATGAAACATCAGATAAAAAGCATGATTTGCTGTCTTTATCTTCATATCCTTACCCAAAACGAGCAATGAGTCTGGAACCGTGGCGATTATACCGTCAGAAAAGATACGCTCCTTCTTCAGTTCTTCTTCCCTTTCCGCACGACCCTCATTAATTAGCCCAACGGTACACGCCACGACTACAAAAACTGCTGACCTTAATATCGTTCCTGCAACAAAAGCACCTGGCACCATGAAATAAGTCGTCATAATGTGAACCAAGCCGAGAAAAATCGCAACATAAACCGCTTTCCTGTAATACCACAAGCCTGCCAATATGATTGGTAAATAGAACAGATGTGTATAGAGAATATCTATACCGTAAGCGGCGCTGATAAGCGATAGAATAAGGCATACAAAGATTGAAAGGAGTAAAATTTCAAACCTCTTCATTCTTATCTCTCTCATCTCCACTCTCCCCTCTCTTCTCTCCCCTCTCTTCCACCGGCACCGTGAACCAGAAAGTAGAACCACAGCCAGGTGTTGACTCCACACCTATCCCCCCACCATGCCGTTCTACAATTCGTTTACACACTGCGAGTCCCACTCCAGTTCCCTCGTTGTCAGCATGAAGCCGCTGGAACATTCCAAATATCCTGTCTTGATACTCCTTCTCAATTCCTATTCCGTTATCCTGAACCTCGATTCGTGCCATGCTCCCTTCCACTTTGCCACGAATTATAATCACAGGTGGAACGCCCTCACGATGATACTTCAATCCGTTCGCTATCAGGTTCTGCAACAACTGATGCATCTGTGAAGGGTCGGCATACACAGCAGGCAGTGGCTCCTCTATCACTATTTCTCCACCGCTCTCTTCCAGCGGAATCGCCAGTTCCACCTCCTTCAAATCCTCTACTATCCCTTTCAGGTCCACTCGCTCCGGTGGCTTTCCTCTCGTGTGAACACGAGAATATGTAAGCAGGGCGTCAATCAGTTCCTGCATCCGTTTCGCACCTTGAATCATGAACTGTAAGTTCTCTTGCTCGTCTTCGTCCAGCTTACCTGCTAAGGATTCCTCAAGCAGTTCACCAAACATCGCAATTTTCCGAACCGGCGCCTTCAGGTCGTGCGAGACGATGTAAGCGAAATCCTGCAAGTCCCGATTCGACCGTTCAAGCTTTATAGCCATCTCCTCCAGTTGCTTCTTTGCCTTCTCCGCTTCTCTTCTCGCCTCGTCAAGGTCCTCAGCTATGTTCAGCGTTGCAAGTTGCATATCCTTCAACTCCTTCGATTGCTTCTCTAACCTCCTGTTCGCTTCCATGAGCTCTTTGTTCCGTTCTGCCAGTTCCGCGGTACGTTCCTGCACGCGAATTTCCAATTTGTCATGCGCCTTTTGCAGTGCATCCTTAGCACGATTCAGTTCTTCCGTTTGCGCTCCCAGCTTTGCAATTACACACACTATTTGAAACAATAAACTCGAATAATTCCAGACCGTCTCTTCATCTACCACTCGCATCCTCTTCGCTTCTTTTGTTAGCAGTTCCGGGTCTATGTTTATCTCCTCAGCTATTCGCCTGATCCCGGTTAATTGCTCCTCGGAGAACTTCTGTGGTAGAAACTGACCCGCGAACATTGTTCCTTTGTGCTCGCCATTGATGATAATCGGTGCGACAAAATGACCACCATGTACGAAGCAATAGAGGATTTTTTGCTCTTTTAACTCCAGTGCCTTCCGGCTCATCGCCATGAACGAATGAAAACAGCGCCGTCTTCCTTCCTCCGTTGATTGTATCAAGGAACAAAAACCGGTGGGATTGCTGAATCCTGTTAAGGGCTCTCCTTCTGGCGAGAAGATAACAGAAGAAGTGCCAACGGTGTTTGCGAAGCTGTCCTGAATTGATTGTAGTTCATCGAGGTCTACGAGTTCCTTCAGATTTGCTTTTTTGCTCATTATCCTCTTTTCACCATCTTTCTTTGAATCTGTTATGGTCATTTGGATTTGGGATTTAGAATTTTAACCAATTGCATTCTTCCTATTCGGGATAAGCCCTGTACGGAAATCCGGTCGCTGACTTTTCCATGCCGGTGACCATCTGCTGGAAGTTCGAGAATGGCATGCCCAAACCCAGCAGGTCACCGTTCCAACCTCCGAGTGCTCTTGCACCGAGGCAGAAGAAAGACCCATTTAGCTTCTGTTCCAGAAAAGGCAGAGCAGTCAGGTCTGCACATACACCTCTAATCCCGATGGTGCTCATTTCAAAACGATTGCCGGAGAGGAAATTGTAGCCTTGAATCGCAAGCAGTGCCTGTTTCGGTTTCACTGCTATAATCACCACGTCAGGCGTGAGGTCCAGTTTTTCCGCTTGGTATACCACGGCTGCATCCATAATTGCCGGTTGAATTGCCTTCATCCCGGAAACCGCTTTTAGTGCCGCTCCTAATGTTTCATACCGCCCCACATCATCGCTGCCAAAAAGAGCGAACTGCATGTTCCCACTATCTTTGCATGCATAGACCAGTCCGGAAGTGAAGTCAGCGGGTGCAGCAGGTTCGGTCATCAAATCGGTGTATTTCCGCTTTCCGCTCAGCGGCTCTTTTTCATACTGGTCAACGAGACCAAGAGCAATGGCTGCCGCCGGACAACCCACGTTCTCTTTATTTATTACTACCACCTCCCCCTTCGTAGCGGCAATTCTTACCGCTTCGCACCACGGAACGCCTTGATATTCTTCTACCGCTCTCGTTCCCTTCGGGACTTCTTTTCCTTTTGGTATTAACTTCACCCCCACGGGCGGTATCACTTCCTCACCCCCAAACATATCCACAAATCTCCTGCTCGCTTCCTTAAAGCTCATCTCACTACTCTTTTTCATTCTCGTTTTTTTCCTCCTCTATTTCGTAATTCTTCATTTGTAATTTTTTATCGCCCACAAACGAGAGGTCATATCGTGGCTTCTCACCGAGCCGTTCATAAAGTCGGTTCACCTCGCGCTTCAGTTCTATCATCTTCAATTCCCTGTCCACAGCCAGACGATTGAAGCGCTCAAGCTCAGCCATGTATTTCTGTCGCTCTTCTTCCGCTCGCTTCTTCTCCGTGATGTCACATGCATCACAGACAATACCTCGCAGGTTTCCTCCCTCATCTCGCATCACAGAAGCGGATAAGTTCACCGGGATCTCTCTCCCATCCTTTGCCATACACGTGGTCTCAAAATTCACGACAGAATCCGTCGCTTCTTCTATCAGCTTCTTCATTCCGATTCTACCTCCATCTTTATCCTTCGGACCGATGATTTTATCGAACGGCATACCAATTAATTCCGCTTCACTATACCCTAAGAGGTCAAAAGCAGCCTTATTCGCTTTTATAATCCTTCCATCAGGACCCACCACCACAAGCGAATTAATCATCGTATTCATAATATTCTCCGTCTCTCTCCTCGCCATCTTCTCCCCTTCGATTGATTTTTTAACACGTTCTGCCATTTCATTGAATGAATAGCCCAATTCCTCGATTTCGTCACCGCTCTTTATCGCCACTCGATGGTCGAACTCACCTCTCGAAATCGCTTTCGTACCTTCTAACAGTTGCGTTATAGGTTCTGTGAACCTTCTGGCGATGAAAAGGGAAAGCAAACATGCAAACCCGGCTATCGCGACGAAATACAATATGCCATTGAGGATAAGCATATCTGTGGCTTCTCTGACTGATTTCAAGGATATGCCAATACAGAGTGCTTCCGTCTTACCCGGCTCGCCTATCGCCAGCGGTTGAACGAGGAATTTTATCTCTTCGCCATTGTAAACATAATCTTCAACGACTGCGTTATAGGATGTGATACCAATCCTCTTACCGCACATTGCGGGATTATCAGCTAAGTAAATCTCTCCTTCTGGAGAGACAATCCACCAGAATAAAATATCTTCTGAAGCGTTTATTTGATTGAGCGTTCTGAGGAATGTTTCCGTGATATAACCCGCTTCAATGCTCCTTGCGGTTACCTCTGCAAGTCGCCTGTTAGCTTCAATCAGATTATTCTCCATCACCCGCTTTTGCTCCTTTAATGCCACTGTCAGGATGATTGCTACTGATATAAGGGATAAAAGTATCATTGCTACCGCCAGTTTGAGAAATATACTACTTCCGGGTAGTTCTTTCTTACCGGTTGCAATTTTTCGTGCCCTGGATAATCCCATTACTCGTTTTACTCCCTCTTCATATTATTTCTTATTTTACATAAGAATGTTCCTATATTTGAAATTAAATTTCAAATATTTGCAATCGGACAAAACGCTCAAATTTCTTGCTTTATCACCGGTACAGCCATCTTCGTAGCCAAATCCTGCTGAACACATCCCTATTCTCATCAAGGTATTTCAATCTTACTATACCCTTTTTGCTAAGTGCATACACATATACGACCTTATCCTCCCCCGAGGAGGGGTTTACCACATTTCTCGCTATTAGTTTCTTCATGGTTACGAGTCCCGCCTTTTCATAAGTTTGTAATAATTTTTTAACATCATCTTCATCTATTTTTAACCTCCCTGCTATGGTCCCGGTGGTGGGTAATGCTTTGATATTTATGCTTCGACTGCTTAGCGGGACCCAAATCGAAGGTTGCAATATTTGAACCATCTTCAATATCTCAAATTCCTTCCTCACTTCACTGCTCACTTATCTTAAATCCCTCCGTCAATCGCAAAAATTTGGTTAGCATCTCTCGTGAAAACGTTGGACCCCTGAGCAGACCTTCCATTCCCTTCTCAAGTGTGAGTACGAAAGATTTACTCTCTTTTGAGAACCGCCTCTCTATTACACCTTTCTCTTCTAACCCATCCATAAGGTCGCTCAAACTCTCTCTGGTGACCATAACGCCAAATTTACGCTTTATCGCTTCTATTACATCGCTCACAGTCATTGGCTTCTCCATAATCAGCCCCAATATGATCAAGTCCAGATATTCATTGATAAACGAGAAGGTGTCAATATACGTTTTTTTACCCCGGCGTTCCACGACCAACGACTTTGAAGCACCCTGTAATCGCCTGTTTATCTCCTCTAACTGGCTTATTCTCCTCGCGGTTTCTTCTTCCCTTTCTTTTTCCTCTACTACTTCCTGGATGTACCGCCCCAGCGTGTCAAAAATAACAGCAGGAGTACCATTCTTCGTGATGTATCGGTTCGCACCTTTATTTAATGCTTCCATCGCCACTCGCTCTTCTCCTTTTCCCGTGAAGATAATAAAAGGAATGTCATTCCCTTCCAGTCTCAGTTTTTCCAGAAATTCTATCCCAGTCATTCCGGGCATCTTGTAGTCAGAGACAATAACGTCAAAATCGCGAGCCCCCAATATTTCCAACCCTTGCTCTGCTCCCGGTACCGTGGTAATATCAAAATTATTATATCCTAACCTTTTCAGAATCAATTGCGTTAACTTCGAGTCCATCGCATCGTCTTCCACGTGCAGTATCCTTATCCTTTTCGATTGTTTTGTCATCTTAATTCTGTAAAAAAGACCTCATTCTATCTATTTAAGACACTGATTTACACAGATTTTTTCTTTTGGTGGATGGATAGATGGATAAGTTATTTTTAACGGCATTAATCTTTTCATCTGCGTTAATCTGTGTCTCTAAAATAATTTATTTTTTTATCCTCCACCACCTCCTCTCATGTCACTCAATATTTCCCTTCCCAGGTTCAATATCTCCTTTGCATGCACGTTCCCCAGCTCTTCTACCACCTCCAGTAGCACACGGTCCATCTCATCTCTTTCTTCTTTTTCCTCCGCCTCTTTTAAGCTCGAAATCAATTCATCTTCCTGCACCCGCTCCTCTGTCTCAGAACTTTCTTTTTTCTCCTCTTCTAAATCTTCTTTACCCCCTACCTCTACCGTCTCTTTACTTTCCGTTCTTCTCTCCAACCACTGCTTCTCTAAATCGGTGATGTCTCCATTCCCTGAGCCCATTAAATTTTCTTCCTCTCTCTCTTTTCCCTCCGCCTGGTCAAGCTCGTCCAGCACTTTTATCACTTCTTCCTCTTCCTTCTCTTTCCCTCTAAACAATTTTCTTAGCCACCCCATTTCTTTTCACCTCCTCTATTGCAGGTGCGAAGTAAAAATTCTATCAGTAGCTATCGGCACCGCGAAGATAATGATTGCAGAAATGAAGAACATTACCGAGAGATAGTAGCACAACTTGTAATTGCTCCCACCTGCTACATATTTGGATGCACACGCATCGGCAATCGTCAGGATGAAAATAACGAAGATAACAAAATTTGCGATAAAAGAGAGGTCAATGGAACCACCGATATTGAACCCCATGCCTGCCGTCATACCAGTAGATACCGCTCCTCCCATCTCCGATGAGTGCTTAGCCATCATATCAGCTATCGCATTATTAAATGAAAACATTATCCGGTAGATAAACATGAGAACGCCACACATCGCTCCGTGCAGAGGAATCGAAAGATTCATAAACCCTGTTGATACAAGTTTTCTTTTTATTCGCAGTAATGCTATTCCCAAAGACGATTTTGAAACGGTCTCACCTATCCGTGTTGGGTCTCCTCCGAGCTCTATCGCATCTAAGAACACGCGTGTGGATTTGTTTATCAATTCAGAGCCTGTCTCACCCACGAAATTATACCAGCATACCCTCGGATTTACTCCGTTTACCAATCTCTTATACAATCTGTTCACGTTCTCTTCCAGGCATCCAACTGATTTTTTATCCATCCGTTCTAACGCAGTAGTAATCGTAGCTCCGGTGGTTCCGGCAGTAGAGCCGAGACTCTTCAAAAATGCCGAGATGTCTCCATCCGCTTTCTCTATCTTCTTACTGTCTATCATTCCAACCACGCCTATGGGAGCAAACAAAGCAGAAATGACGAGAAATATTAGCCAGGGTTCCACTCCGAGCATCAAAAGGAGAAGAGGGGGGATACAGACGGCAGGTAAGATGAATGTGCTGAGCTTCTTCGCAAGCTCCTGCTCCTTTGACTTCACCGAGAGCGAATGCACTATCTTCTCGTATGGACTTACCCGGTATATTGCATAGACGCCGAGAAAAGAGATGAAGCAAAGTAGAACACCGGCTAAAATAGAAGTGGTGTATAAATCGCCTATCTGGAACAGCATGGTGCTTATAAGGAAAACGGCAATGATGAGCGATACGGAAACGAGTATTGCGGAATATGCATCTGTCCACTTCTTTAAGCTCTCTACATCGTTCTCATATTTGTTTGTATATACTTCCACCATCCTGTCCACTTCGCTGCTCAAGAATTTTGATTCCTCCTCCCCCGTAGCCAATGCACTGGATAGTCGCATAAGGAAGCCTTTTAGCATGGGATGATGCGCCTCCTCCGCTACTGTTTTGCTCGCCTTCGTGTATTCATAGCCGTAGTTCTTCACCAGCAGATAGATTTTCTTCAGATACTGTGCTGTGATTCCATCCTGTTGCGATGCAAGTTCGAAGATCTTGTCCCTGCTTATATTCGCAGTTGCAATGGAAGCCATATAAGTAACGGTGTCAAGGAGGTCAATAGCAATTGCCTGGTCTTCTTTTATCTGCTCTGCAATACCCACCCTCTTATTTATTTTCTTTTTCATTTTTCACTTTTCACTTTTCATTTTGCATTTTGCATTTTATTTATGCTATGCAGCAATCCCCTGCCTTTCTATCTTCGCTAATACCGTGAATAAATCGTAGAAGTCGGTAACACCGGATTTATGGATTGTTTGGAGCATCCTTGCTCTTTTCTCCAGCTCCTTGTATATTCTCCGCCTCTTATTCTCCGGTATTCGCTTCTTCACCGCTATTTTCTGCTCCAGCAGGTAAGAATTCATATTCCCGGTGAACTCGAAGGTATCGGTAACAGGATTCCATTTGAAGACTTCAACGTAAGAGAAAGAATTGGATAGCGGGTCATAGCCCACTATCTCATTCACACTCGTTACTCTACGAAGCAATTTCCCGTCTTTTCCTCGCACTGCATTTTGGATGACCACAAGGTTAAGGTTGTCAATATATGTCTTGGGAACGTTTATAGGGTCGCCAGTTAACCGCTGGATGAGCTTCTCCACGGATGCCGCATGAAAAGTTGACACCACAGAATGCCCGGTGTCTTCCACATAACAGAGATTATAATTCCCTCCGATGTAATACCTTCCATAATCCATCGAAATGTCGTATGTTTCCTGTGTTTTGCTCCTCTTCACTCTTACTATCTTCGTTAAATTGCTATTATCGTCGTCCAGATACAATATTGCTACCCTGTCCTCTTCAGGGAGCAAATCCAATTTCACAGGCTTAGCCCTGAAGATGAAAGGTATCTTATCGGCTTTTTCACGCCCGATAAACAATATCTTGCACTCTTTATCTTCCGTATGAGGTGTATTTAGTAAATCCTCGTGTAGAGAGGGGTCTTTTATCACTTCTATTTTGTCTTTTCTGAACATATAAGGCATGATATTCTCCTTCCACCATTTGAATAACCCCGAGAATTCATCCTTATTCGTCCTGAATTCCACCCGCATCCCTATTCCCACTTTACCTCTTTGATATTCGTTTAACCTGATTTTGAGCTTCTGCATACTTCTTATCTCTTTTCTTATCTGTGAAGCAATCACCTCTGCATCTTGCTTTAACGAAGGGTGAAATCTTATCTCAACACCCATAATTGGCGGGAGAATACCTTCAGATACCAGCCAGGATATAAACGCCATCTGCTCAACTGCCAATACTTTACCATTGTTTCTCAAAGTATCCAGTGCGGTATGTATCTCAATCGCACCTCTCTTCGTCTTCCTTATCGTCCAGTCAGAATCGAACCAGCCTGCAAGATAAGCCCCCAGCATCTCTTTCGGGATTTTATCACATGGAACATGCGCTATAACAGCTCTTGATGTGGTGCCCGAAGGAGCGTCCTGGAATTCAATAAACCCGTTCTTTATCAAATAATCTATAAATATCCGTTCAACCTTGCAGATTCTCGTGATATATGCGTTCCCATCTCTTTTGGTGGATATGCGATTCGCATGGTTTGGAATTGTTTCCCGTGCAAGAAGAGCCCATCTTATACCTTCGTCCTCATTTGCGTTCTTTACCTGCCACCGGTAATCCACAATCCTTCCATCTTTATAACTTACATACAACGAATCATCCCCTATCAACCTCCCAAGGGCATACCAGAACCATGAGTCGCCTGTTTTCAATGTATGATCCTCAGCACAGGCAGATATTCCTTCTGTGAAGTATCTCAATTGAGAATTCCCCAATCCCAGTATTCTATCAGGTATATCATCTCTGTCGAGACCAAAGACATCCCTTATCAGCCATGCTAATGCAGAGGAGCCGATGTAATAACCATTCTTCACTCTCTTCAATTCAAAAGGTATTCTCAGAGCCACATCATCCGGGATGTCCAGAAAGATTCTGTTTCGGTACATTCTTCCTCTAACAAAGAAAATGCCGATGAATGGAAGTATATCCCTGAGTTCCTTCTTTAAAATAACATCCTTATTCGTTCCTGCGAACCTGAATCTTATCACCTCCGGTAGTTCCTTCCCAAAAAAATCAAAGATGTATTTATAAATATCCCAAGAGACAACCTCGCTCCTCCTCTTGAAATAATCCTCAATCCTTTTTCTACTTGTTCTCAACGCGTCTGCTACACGTTTTATATGGAATTTGTGCCTTGATTTGAATTTCTCTTCCAATTCTTTGAACTCTTCATCTTTTACTACATTTGGTCTCTTCTCACATGCATCAATGAAATCCCAAAGACTCTTTTCCTCACCCATTATCTCTATTTTCCCGGGCTTATACACGAATATCTCTCTTTTCTCGTCGAGTAGCTCTTTTGCCGTTATCTCTCTCCTCTCTCCTTCTATATTGCAGATGAATCTGTGGTTCGGTGTTACTCTCAGCCGGAGTCCGTCATCAGTCGCTATTTCTATCAGTTCAGAAGCGGGCATTTTGTATATCCCTTCTATTCTTGCTTCTCTTATCTCTCCATCTTCATTTGCAGCGAAAATACGGTAATCATCATTTATTTTTATCACTTCTTTACCATTCTCTATTTCACTATCATATTTTGCCCTTGCTGTTTCAAATAGTTCTCTTATATCAACCAGTCCCCCACCTGCTTTTAATATATACCCACCTGCAATGCATTGCATGCTTTGAAACGCTATTCTCCCTTCTTCTCCTCTTATCTCACCCACGATTATTTCATTTGGTCTTTGTCGTAAAGCAGCCTTCAGGAGGTCAAACATTCCTATGCTCGCACCTTCTTCTCCTTTACGCCCTCCACCTCTCGTGACTTCTCTTATCCAGTTCCTATGCGGGACCTGGAGCTCTGGTGTGTCTTCAATGCTTACAATCTTCGCATTTGCCGGCAGAAAAGTAGTTAATGCATTCATCGTTGTCGTTTTCCCTGATGCAGTCTCCCCTGCGATGAAACAGTTCATGCCTTCATGGAGGGTAATCCAGAGATAAGCTGCAATTACGTAATCGAAAGTGCCGAATTCGACAAGTTGAAGCACGCTGAGCGGTGTTTCGCTGAATTTCCTGATCGTAAAGTTCGACCCGCGCTTCGATATATCCTCACCATACACGATGTTTATCCTTGAGCCATCAGGCAGAACAGCATCCACGATAGGATTGCGATAAGAAACAGGCTTCCCGATCTTCTCACTGAGTTTTATGATGAATGCATCCAGATCCTCTTTGCTCTCAAAGCTTATAGGAGACCGCAGAGCTTCAAATATCTTGTGCTCCAAAAATATGTTTCCCACACCAGAGCACGAGATGTCTTCTATATACGGGTCATGGAGGAAAGGCTCTAAAATTCCCATCCCTACTTTATCCCTTATCATGAGGTACTTTATTGCTTTAAGCTCGTAAGGAGTTACCTGCAATTTGTGATTGTTCCTGTACTGGAATCTAAGAAAAAGATTTTTTAATCCCCTATTATTTCTTCCACCATTCCAATTATGCCCATTTTCATTTGTCTCACAGACCATATCTATGCATTTCTCAAGTATGGTGCGTTTCTCCTCTTCATTCTTCGGCTCTTCAAATTGGTCCACAAGGGTCACTATTCTTGCTTCTACTTCTCCCACCAGAGCGTCATAATTCTTCGCAATCACAGGCTCAATGGGGATATAAAAGTCACGGGAACCTTCGCGATCAGGGCATATATGGACTGCAATGAGCTCATTTATGGGATAAATCAGATTTGGATTCTTCATGTTCTTCATTTTACGAGAGAGTTCAGGGAAAAATTTCGGCGTCCCCAGCTCTTCAATAGGAATCATGTGCATATACTGAAGAACGTGTCTGCTTTGCTCCATATACTCCTTCCCCTCTTTCGGCAGTAGACGATACATACTGCACTGTCTCAGGTCTCCGCCAGTGTGCTCTTCTACTTCCTGTATCTCAAAAGGTAGTTTTATACCCGGCATTTTATCCCTCCTTATGCTTTCGCCTTTGCAACCGGGATTATTCGCAATCCGAACTCGGGTTCGACCTCAAAAGAGATGATATTGCCGGTAGTTCGCTGTGCACCCCTTATTTTCGCCACTTCCATTGTCTTTATCAGCCTTTCTCCCACTTCTTCCATCCTCAGCGATAGATGAGCATCGCAGATAGACCTTATACGAGTGAGCATCTCCTCACCGAAAGCATAATCATGAACCGTGATTAGAATGGTTTTTCCGTGGTCACAGAGGTTTTTACAGGTGGTGAAGAAATCAAGGATGTCGCTTTCCGAAGCATGAGATACGAAAACAGTAAGGGAATCAATGATTACTACTTCGTCCTTCTTCTTCTTCATATCGTTGATGATATATTTCAAGAAAGGTGTGTCGCCAATCCATTCTGCACCCTTTACACGAATGGGATAAATGTTCAGTCTCCCGAGCACGAAATAATCGGAGACATCCAGAGCTAAGGAGTCCATTTGTTTAAGCAGGCTTTTTACCGTGTTCTCTGTGGTATAGGAAGCCATCCGGAAGCCCTGCTGCAAACCACCCCACATAATCTGCTGGGTTATAACACTTTTACCACAGTCATTCGGTCCTTCAATAACGGTGAGCGAGCCAGCAGGTATCCCACCCCCCATCTTCTTATCTATTTCCATGTTTCCGGAGGTAAGCACGTCCTTCTGCTCATAAGGCGAAGTAATTTTTATCTCCTCTTCGTCCATCACTTCTTCTTCCATTTTCCCCTCCTAATGATAAATTAGGATGAGAACTAAAAAAGCTTTTGTAATGTTCATTTATTTTACAATAATTCGTAATTTTAGTGATAAATAATTGAAAGTATTTTTTAAGACATGGATTTACACGGATTTATTTTGGTTTATGTTTTCTTATCTGTGTCAATCTGCGTTAATCTGCGTCTATAAATATTTAGAAATATTTGGACGCCGAAACGCCATTTGGCATGACCACTTTCAGCCAGTTCGTGCTGTTTGTATCTATGTTCCGCTGAACTCTAATCCAGATCCGCATCTGCTCATCAGGGTCAAATGTTCCTGGATTTATCAAATCAGGAGAGATGCTAACTACCGTCCAGTGGTCATTCTCAGGCGGTGATGTCTCGGTGTAAGGTAGCCATGAGAAGACATAACCAGATGCTGCACCAACGACATCGTAATAGACGAAGACGTCAATATGCTCGAACCCGGAATTCAATATCTTCGTGGTGCCGGTGTTATTGATTGTGACATTGATATCATTATTACCGGATGTGGAGACATTCACGACCGCTATTTCCGTCTTCAGTCGCTCATTATCCATATTATTCGCGCTCTTCAGCGATTTTGAGAGTGTGTCCATGGAGAATATAGTGCTGGAGACGGTTAAATACGATGCAGTTCCAATAAGCACGACCATTGCGATAGTCGCGAAGATAGTTCCGTAGCCCATTTTCACACTCCTGATCACACATAAGGTTTTGCTTCACCTTAAAGACTGCATCACGAACAATCGCCCTTAGCTCCTTCACTTTTGACTTCGAGAGGTTATGGACAGATGCGAGTCAAACCCACATCCAGCCCGGGCACTATACCGCTACCTTCCGCTCAAGTTCGGCAAGCCGGAGTTCAAGCTCCGCAAGCTTCTCCATCACAGGAATCCGCGCATCAAGCGAGTCGAACCTTGAGGTCATCTCCATTCGCAAGCCTTCAACCTTATCCTCAAGACTGGCAATCCTGCTGTCCATACTCGCAATTTTACCTTCCAAGCTTGCAATCCTGCTGTCCACTGTCTCGAACTTCGAGATCATCTCGTTCCTCAAGCTCTCCACTTTATTATCAGCCGCTTCGAACTTCAGCATCATCTCGTTCCTCAAGCTCTCCACTTTATTATCAGCCGCTTCGAACTTTGTCATCATCTCGTTTCTTAAACTCGTGACTACTTTCTCTACTGAATCTATGCGTGTGTGTATGGCTTTTATCTCGCCTGTTATCTCGTTTAACTTCGGCAGAAGCAGCCGTTCTATCCAGCCAGGTATTTTTTCTATCTGTTCCATGATGATATGTTTATCTCATGCTTTATAAATAAGTAAAGGTCTTGTCTGTGAACTCAGCGTCCTCCATGGTAAATCCGACAAAGTCAAAGTAATCTCTGGTCTCAGATTGAGAATGTATCATCATCAGATACGGCGTTATAAAGCACGATTTTGAAGTAATAGTCGTCTGAACCTATGGTTGAGGTGCAGTTTATCGTTATTTTCACGGTCTCGCCGGTGTCCCACCACCCGTTTCCATTAGCATCGTTTTCAATACTATAATTCCAGCAAGGAGCGGGCGATAAATCTGAATCATAAAGGAAACGCTGGAAGTTACCCGTCTCGCCGAAGAATATGTCCGAGCGTTCTATCTGCGAAGGAGCGATTTGGGAGCTGCCTGTATTCTTCACCCAGACGTATTCATACGTGGATTCATTCGTTTCCGCGATTATCTCAACCGAGGTCTCAATTCGTTCGCCGAGTTTCACCGTGGTGGCTACTGCGGATGCAGCGGCGCCATACATGGCAGGATATAGTGCAGTGACGAGTACGGTAGCGCAGATGACGCATCCAATGGTGATAATAGTAACGCTTATTGCACTTTCAGCCATTTTGCGAGTTCATCCTCAGAGAGCATGAGAGGTGCCTGTGCACCCGTCTCGCCGGTTATAATCCGGTCTAACTGATAGATAGCGAGAATACAATCCTTCATCTCAATTTTGTCTTTATTTTGACTGTTAACGGTGGAGAGGTCTTCGATTCTAAAGATGACCTCTTTTGTCTCTTTTGGTAATCGCCCCGTGAGTTCGTATAACCCAATGATTTCATTCAATTTCTCCTTGCCCACGTTAGAGAGCGAAGTGTCAGCCCATTTCATCAGTTGCGTGAGCGTGAAGATGTCCATTTTTTCTGAACCCTCGACTTTTTTGAGTGTTGCCAGTTGTTTATGCTTTGCCTTTACTCCTGTATTTACTACTGGTTCGTGTTCAGGCTTATATACAGGTTCCTCTTCCTCTTCCTCCGCTGGTGACTCTTCTTTTAGCCCTTTCGGCTCTTTCTTTGTCTCTTCCATTGGTACAGTTTCCCGCAACCGCTCGACATTAACAAACGGGTTTTCGTAGTTGTTCATAAGCTCTCGTAAGTCCACGAGCACCTTCTTTATCTCGGTCTTTACCAGTTTCACTTCCCCTTCCAATGCGTTTATTCGTTCTATTAGTTCCATTTTTCTACCACAAGATTACACAGATACAGTATCCTCCAATCAAAAAATAAAAAAGAGGGCAAAAAAGAAAACCCCTCCATTCTATTTTTTGCTTCACTTTCGGGTTCCTCCCGTGTTCGTTCGGTCACTCACTCATAGAGCAGCATCGTCTTGTCTATGGCACCCGGTGCGGTCTTCGTTATGGTGATAGAACCACCGAGAGCAGGCTTGAAGTCTATCTTGAACTGCTTGTTTACTGTTACACCGTAGTCAGGCAGAGCAACGATGACGGTCATCTTCTCGTTCGGGTCGAGCATGTTCGCCTTGCCCATCTCTTCGGTTGCCAGGGAGTAGTTCCAGCTTCCCATCGTCAGATTGCCTTTACTCGCATTAGTATAGGTGCGATAGTCTAAACCGGCGTTGTAGGTATCGTTGTCGCTATATGAGATCACCACTTTATCCATGTCCATTGCTTCCTGTCCGGCGGTGAGTTCTACCTGGAACTCCACGACCGTGAGGTTGGTACTATCCTTCGTGTGGCTTGGGTTTGTGTACCACGTCGAGGAGTCTGTAATGTTCATACTTGCATTATAGTAGTAGCTGCTGGCTGTGGTGTTGTATTTCCACCCATGCCCGATGACATCGCCGGTGACCTCTGCGGAAGAAGTTGCCTTCTCCACGCCGGTATGAACGACCGCTTTTGCCTTCTCTGTGCTGAAGAATCCCGCGCCAAGTACCATGTAAGAGAACACCGCGGCGACTACGATGAACGCAGTGAGCACGATTGCCGCTTCCAGACCGGTGAACCCACGTTTATCGCGTATTAATCCTCTCTTTTCCGTCATTTTTATTTTTTTCATCTTTGCTCATCCATACAGTCTTGTCACGTTATTTATTGCTCCCGGCGTTGTCCGCTTAATAGCCAGGACACCACCTGCTTCTGGCTTGAACTCCAATGTGAACTCATTGTATGTGCCAAGATATGCGGTTGAAGGAAGAGTTACCTGAATCTCTGCCTTCTCTGTTGCTTCCAGCATATTGTCGCAGTCTCCCACACATTCAAGATTCGTGTAAGTCCATGCCAAAGAATCATTGTGAATGGTCTTGTTCGTGAACGATATGATGGATTTGTTGAGGTCCAGCGGATTCTGTCCTGCGGTCAACTGTATGGTGAAGTTTATCTTTTTTATCGTGTAACCACCTGTATCATCAGTGAGACCAATCACATCACCGACGAGTTCTGCGGAAGAGGTTGCGGACTCCACACCGGTATGCACGACAGCCTTTGTCTTCTCAGTGCTGAAGAACCCTGCGCCAAGCACCATGTACGAGAAGACCGCGGCGACTACGATGAACGCAGTGAGGACGATTGCAGCTTCCAGACCGGTGAACCCTTTCTTATCTTTCCTTATACTTCTTCTTTTGGTTATCATTTTTTCCTTCAATGCAGTATCATCACGTCGTCAATAGCCCCAGGCACTGTCTTCTTTATCCCAATGGTCCCTCCCTGCTCCGGCTTCACCTCGATCTGGAACCAGTCATAAGATGCCACTCCTCCCTCGCCATCTCCAGCCTCTTCTGGTAGCCAGATTTTCACTTTTACTTTTTCATCTGCATCGAGCATATTGTCGTCGTCCCCTCTATCACCTTCCTGGTTCTCCACAAACGCGTAATCCCATTCCCCCTGAGAGATGGTTATGGTGTCATGATTGGTATCGGTTGTGGTATTGCGGGTGAGATTGGCGGCATAGACGTATTTATCCGAATAACTGAGTGTCAGTTTATTCATATCAACCGGATTCTCACCTGCGGTTAGCTGTAAATACAACGTTACGTTCTCTAATACATCCGCAGTTGTATTACCTTCACCAATCACCTCACCAGCAAGCTCGACAGAAGAAGTCGCCTGCTCCACGCCGGTATGCACAACCGCCTTTGCCTTCTCAGTGCTGAAGAACCCTGCACCGAGCACCATGTAAGAGAATACCGCAGCAACGACAATGAATGCTGTAAGCACGATTGCCGCTTCCAGACCCGTGAACGCTTTCTTGTCTTTCATCAGCGATTTTCTTTTTTGTGTCACTTTTTCCATTTTTTATTTTTAACCTCCTGATTATAATATTAAAAATTGTATGTATTTAAAAGGTGCGACGGATGCAATTATTATTTCAAATAATTGAAATAATTATTGTAAACATTTCTTTTTTTATAATCCCATGAGATAATCATAAAGTATGGAAGAAGCGATAGAGGCGCGGGTAAGTAAGGTTGAGGGTATAGTAACAGGATTGAAGATATGAACCTGAGGATTGACGACCTCAAGCACGACATGGACACACGGTTTGA
>JAODGL010000055.1 GCA_025464585.1 Methanosarcinales archaeon | reverse complement strand
ACAGGAAAGTATTATCGGCAAAGGAGTTAAAAATACCAAAGAGACGCTTGAGCCGAATCCGTATCCCAAAAGTGCACTTGTCGCTGCTACCATGAAGGCGAGAATTTCGAGAATGAGCTTTAAGTGCATATCAATGCTGGAACGCAGCGATTTATATTCTTCGACTTTTATATCCATCTGAGACATTTACACCTCTTTTCATTCTACGGAAAAAAAAGAACCCTAAAAATAAGAATACGAATCCACTTTTGGCATCCTTTCTATCTCTTATAAGCTTATCCATTAAATTTGGATTTCCGCCAACATAAGTTTTGGAGATTTCTCTTATTGTTTCATTTCTCATCAGAAGACCTTTACCCAAAAAGCAGGTTCCAATCATCCCAAAGCATAGCTCCCAAAGATTGAAAGCAATTAATCTGTGTTAATCTGTGTCCTGAAATCTCGGGGTCCTTTGCGTTACCTTTTCCTTCGCTTCCGCTCAAGTTCGGGATGCGTATCGAAGAAATCCTTAACCGCTTCGCTTCTAAAAGCGTCTTTTCCATGCACCGCTTTTATGTGTTTGGCGATTTTCGCCTTTTCTTCTTCCGCGCCGCACACGGGGCAAAAATATCTCCCTACTTCACTCTTCTTTATCAGCGGCTCAAATAAATCCCGGTAACCTATGCAGAACCATATTATAAATACCATCGCTAAGCCGACAACTCCTATTGAATCCACAATCAGGGTAGCAAATCCGGGGCTTTGTATGTACATTTCTTTAGCATAAGGGAAATGCGCCACCAAATCCAACACATGCAAAAGAAATAAAATCGGAACGCCTATCGCAAGCATCTCAATTCTTCTTCTCAGTTCCAGCTTCGGCGTTGCTATTGCTAACGCTACCAGCGGCACCAAATTGAAATTACCAAGATATGCACCCGATAAATTCACCGCAGATATCTGCAATGGGGTATAGCCCATGAGCAGCAAAATATGTTTGGCAACGAGGAAAACAGCGCCCTGATAAAACTCCCCGATATAATACCACACCCCTAAAAAGACAATAGAAACCACCATGAACTCCAGCAGGAATACCAAAATCGAACTCAACCCCAAAATCAGTTCCTTTTCTTTTACTTCTTCTTTCTTCTTATCTATCCCTTTCACCTTCCTCTTACCTCCGACTTTTTTCTAAAAGTTTGAGCCACAGCAAGAAAATCACCACCACGAATATAATGAACGACGCCTGCCAGAGATACACGTGCACAAATTCAAACATCCCCGGATAGGAGGTGCCTACGAGTGCCAGCACAATAAGACGAAGGATGTTTATCGCGTAAAGCGATGGTACGCCGAAGGCAATACCTATCCCTTTGTTTTTTAACCCCGTCGGATATGCCAATACGCAAGAGCAATAGACGATAGCGGAAAATACTGCGGTACACTCGTCTAGTATCTCCATCGAGAAACCATTGATAGATACCGCCGCTCCGTTTACCTCCACATCCGCTCCACCCAAAGATATAATAGCGCCTAAAATGAGCGCTGTGAGGTTCTTCAATAATGATAGCGAACCTCTAAGCGTGAAGAAATAATAAACGAGATAAAAAGCGACACAAAAAGCTAAGAAGAGAGCAACATACTTCAGCGCTTCTATATTCTCTCGCACTTTTTCTGCTACGGTGCTTATAATATCCTTCCGAACTGCAATTTGAGGGGTATCTCGACGCTCAGCTTTCTTGCTTTTGCCCGCTTTTCTTCTTTTATCTTTCTTCCTCCCCTCTGCCTTTACCATCTTTTGTTGTGTTTAGGCTATTCTCACTTCTTGCGCAATTTCCTCGCCCTGTTAAAGAAAAAAACCTTATAACGATATATAACCCTACTATAACCGCTATTGTTTCTATTACACCTGCTGTTGGAATTATTGTTTTCGACTGTTCTGCCCCCTGTTTTTCTTCGCCTTTTATCGAAAAACAACCATCTTCAACTTCAAAATGAACAGAAAAACCCTCGTTATCCCTTAGCTCTTTTACTTCTAACTTCAACTCACTACTTTCGTTCGCCTTTCCCACCGCTCTCACCCGTAGCTCCGCGAATTTTATCTCTTCCCCCGGATTAACGTGAAGACCTTCTGCTCCTGTTTGGAATCCCACCATCCTCACTTTTCCATCAACGATGTTTGGCACGAACATATCGAAATCACTATTTCCTGCACTTACTACTTTCATTACCTTTGGTTCGTAGGTTAGATTTATGAGTGCAGAACTAAGCCCCTCTTCTACAACTCCTTTTATCGTGATGGTAATATTAGCAAGCTCTCCCCTTTCTGCCGTAACATCGCCGATTTGAACGGTTATGATTTCCGGCTCTTCGGGTTGGGATGGTGATGGTGTGGGAGTAATGCTCACATTTACAGAAGGTGTAAGCGAAGGAGATGGTCTCGGTCTTGACCCACCGGAACCCACATCTGAACCGGAACCGGAACCTGAATCTGAATCTGAGCCATCCGAGGATTTGCCTATATAAAATGCACGATTTCCCACTTCTGCTTCTATTTGCGCACCTGCACTATCTGAAAGCGTTTCTACCTCGATTGTCAGCTCGCTGGATTCGCCATAACCACCTCTTGGCTCTATCGTAAGTTCCGCAAATTTCACATCCCCTCTCAGTCCCCCTACGGTATTATAGCCAGTCATTTTCACCCAGCCGTCATCCGCATACCATAGATTTGGTACGAAATTCTCAAAATCGCTATTCCCCACTGCTGTTACCACGATTACAGAAGGGTCGTAAGTTACTTTTAGCGTCGCCGCAGCAACATCCTCCACATCTTTTATCATCAGTGGAACGGTGACATTAGCTTCAGAGAATATATCACCATCGCCTATTGTAACTGTTGCACCGGCAGAAGCTGAGGCGGGCATAAAAGTAAGAATAATAATAAGGACCAATAGAGGAGTTATTATCCTTATCACACCCTTTTTCACCATTTTTTATACGCTCAATCTTATTGCAGGTATCCAGTCCTTATAAACTTTTCCATTCGCATCTATGAACTCTGAACATGTGATGAATCCAGCAGGTGTTGAGAGATTATCGGTATGATAAATCTGCGGATAAGAGCCTGTTATAATAGTATAGTAGTATTCCACTTCCGGCTGTAAGGCAAAACTCTGCTCAAATGTGATATTGTACCTGTCGTCTTTATAACCATTCCACGTCGCTGTTCTATTCCAGCCGGAATTGTTCCAGATTCTTATGTATTCGCTATGCCCGCCCGTGCCCGCGCACGGATACGTGTAAAGCCTGGACACCATTATCGTTTTATTTGGCGTGATTGTTCCATTGTGTATTCCGTGAATAGAAGGGTAAGGATTTTCTGGCGAGTCTGTGTCAAATGGATAAGCTTCTTCACTTAATACTGTAAACGAACCGTTTTTTACCTCTGCTTCTATTGGCACACCTGCACTATCTGAAAGCGTTTCCACTTCGATTCTCAACTCTGTGGAATCACCATAGTTACCT
>JAODGL010000219.1 GCA_025464585.1 Methanosarcinales archaeon | reverse complement strand
TTTAAATATAAACTATACTTTTGCAGAAATATGTTATGAAAGTTCAATCAGATTAAAATTAACGTCTTTAGATTTTAAATCCTCACGCTTTGCGATTACAACTTCGTAATCCTTTGATGGGTCATACCACTCCCACGGGTATTCATCCGGATATATTACGCCGATTCCTCGCATCTCGTTCTTTTTCAATTTGGGTTTGCCCATTTCCACACATCTCTCATCTATTTTCTGTGACTTTCTCAATCTCATCTATCCCAGAGAGCGGTAATATTCTCACTCCCTTCTCCTTCGTATGCGACTTCAAATCTCTTTTGAGGTGATGTGTATGCATATATTATTCTTCTTTTAGATTTATCTCTGCCCCCTCTATCACTATCTTCTCACCGCCTTTGAAGACTGCACCACACTCCTTTTACCTTTTTATCTATTTGAAATCATTCTATTCTCATTCTTATCTCCTCCAATACCTATCTACCTGGGATGTGAGATATGCTGTTACAACCACATCTTCATCACCTTCTTCCAGTACTGCTCCCAATAACATTTTCTTACTGGCATTTATTAAGAGGAGTGGAGTTTGCAATGACAAACTTCACCTCATCCCTTCTCATCTATTGCCTCTTCTATATTTTCAACGTCTTCTTCAAGCTCTCCTGCGGGATAATTGAATATCCGCTCACCAATATATCTCTGATAAAGGTCGTGATACCATAGAATCAACTTCTCCTCATTCAACCCACTTAAAATATCTTCTTCGCTTCTTCCAATGTATCTGCCACTCCTGAAAGTATGCCCCTCTCCATCCATTGATTCTTTCTCTCTCTCGTGAAATCGCGTGGTTCCTTAAACCGTCACAGATCTACCCTTATCGTCTTACCGTCCATTACCGCTTCTTCTGGCACTCGTACTTCCTTCTCCATGTCCCACACCACCGTTGCGTTCTCTACATGCCCCGCTCTTATTTTATAAGGAGATGCAAAGACGTCAAAATTCGTGCCTCCCGCCACAGGTCCTTCTGTCGAATACGGCACAACAAACTCGTATGAGCCGTTTGACGTCATTCGCTCTGCATACACAAATTCTCTACCCTGATTTGTGCTTACATTTGCCGCTATTTCGACTATCGAGCCATTAGGTGCAGTTCCTTCTATTCTCGCTCCTTTTACGTATTCAAAAACTTTAACAAAACTCACGGGCTGTATATATTCCGGAGTCCATGCCCTCATGTCCGGCTGCCCGGGTGAGATGCGGACGCCGTAGAGATAAACCCTTAGCTCTCCTTCTTTCTTATTGACGATGAACGTGTTTTCATTCATGTCGTCTCTTATTGTCCATCTATTCTCTTTGCTTTTTATAATCCTGGTGTACTCAGAGAGCGGGATACCTGATGAATTAAACACACTCTTAATTATATCCGGTAGAGTACCATTATCTAAGGCATCTTCTATACCCATTCCAGAGGGCATACTGAAGAGATACCCGTGAAAAAATCGTGCCTGTGATTCTGTACTGTTATAGTTACCATGGACTGAGCGCCAGTAGCCTCGCCCGGTTGTGGCATTCATGATGACCAGGGGCAGGATAAATGTAGGGGATTCATGCACTAACCGGTAGTGAGCCAGGGCGGGAATGTCTTCTCCTTCCACTTCCACACTCGTACCATCGAACATATGTAAGCGTGCTTCCATTGTGTGGTAGTAATAAGAGAGTGTGCCATAGCGCTGTGGGTCACCAGCCCAGACGGTCATCGCACCGAATTTGTTATAGTATGCATTCCACGCATCTGCCATCATGAAATCACTCACCACGTACCGCACACCGAGCGCATCCGCAACTTCGTTCGCTTCGTTTTCACTCTTTGCAATAAAGAAGACGCAAGCCCCAGGCTTATCGCCCTGATGCGGTCCCCCTATACCTTGTTGAAACGGATTTGCAACCGGAATGCGATGCGCTACCCTCGTTATCCAGTGCCCGTAATCCCACCAGCTTATTACCGAATATGCCTCCGGCGGATAATCGTAATCCTCCCTTCTATTCGTTGTTTCATTGATAGCTGGCTCTTCGTATAAAGCGTAATAATCCACGCCGGGGTCCGGCGTATTTTCTTTCATCCATGAAAGCGATTCATACCAGTCAGACTGTGGACCGCCACCATATTTTGCACTTGCTAAGGACGCATTTAGCGGCGGGTAAAACACCACCAAGCCAATGATAAGAACCGTGATGATGAGCTCAGCACGTAAATACCGCTTTATCTTCTCTGTTTTTGTCTTCTCTTCTTTATGCGTAGAAGTGGTTTTAGCTTTGGACTTTGCCTTCTGCGCATTTCCTCCTCCTGCTCCACCCTTCTTCTTTCCTTTTACCTTCTCCCCTCTCCCTTCTACCCTCTCCTCTCCTCTAAATCCTACAAACTCGATTATCTTCCATGAGACGAACCCGCATAGAAGTGCAACGTTCACTGCGTAATACGCCGCGAACCGGTTCTGACCGAAACAAGCGTAAAGCATTACTGCACTCCACACAATAAGCAAAACTTCCTCAGCTCGAAATTTCCTCGCTATATTATAGCCAATCCAGGGGAACGCTGCGAACGCAATGAAGAAGGTGGTGGTGAACCATTCCCAGGCTCCAGGATTAGCAGGAGAAGTCCCGAATACCTTCATCGGGTGAATCTCCGCTACGGTTAAAGCGGTCTCCGAAGGCACGAATATGCGAAGGCTTCCTGTCAGCGAAGAATACAGGGAAGGACTCAAAACGCTTAGAAGTACAAAGGATAGTACGCCAAGTGCTAATATCGCAATGGGATACCCATAAGTGTCTATCTTCTTGTAGTGCATCAAGAAAGAAACAGCACTTAAAGCTACGAATACGACCATGCCAAGAATAAGAGAAATAACATGAAATCTTTCCAGAGCCCCGGGATGAAGTGCAGGAGCAATCATAACCAGAGAAACAAGAAAAGCTGGTACAAATACAATACAAAGATAATCTGTGCTCTCCCCCCTCACATGATCAATCAGATATTGAACCACTGCATAGATAAGTAAAACGAATACGAAAAGAGGAGCCCCCTTCCATGCGAGGAAATAACTCCCGAGGAAGAGCCCACCGAAAAAGGAATAAATCATCGGCTTCCGCAAAGAACTCCAATCTTTCTCCAATACAGAATAAAACGTTATCTCGTTTTCTTTTGCGCTTTTCACCGCGAGGATAAGAAAAAGCATTGCGATCGCACTGAAAAGTATCCCTATAACATCGTGATCCGTGAATCCTAACAGAGAACGGGATAAGAACTGACCGGGAAGAACAGCGATTAGCGCCGCGGAAAGAAGACCGGCATTCCTGCTCCATAATTCTTTTCCGATGAAATAAACCGGAATAACGGTAAGCGCGCCTAAAACCGCTGGATACCACGCCCCTATTACTTCTATTCCTTGC
>JAODGL010000203.1 GCA_025464585.1 Methanosarcinales archaeon | reverse complement strand
GCAATACTTGACGCACTGCTCGATGTGAAAAAGAAGAAAATCGAAGCATTTTGCGAAGAGAGGCTGAGCAATGGAACGAGCCCGTATAAAATCATTGACGAGATGACTCTTGGTCTGAGGGAAATAGGAAAAGGATATAAAGAGCTATATTTTGACGCAGAACTGATGGTTTCCGGCTGGAATGCGAAAAAAGCACTACAGATTCTTAAGCCTCTGCTGCAAGAAGAGTTAAGGGCAAAGTCAAAACCAAAGGTGCATAACAAAAGAGGAACGGTCGTTATCGGAACGGTCAAAGGAGACGTGCACGACATAGGAAAAGAGATAGTTGATATAATGCTATCCTCCGGGGGCTTTGAGGTCATTGACCTTGGAACAGACGTTGATAAGGGAAAATTTGCGGAAGCCGTCCGCGAAAATGGTGCTGATATTCTCGCTATGTCCGCATTACTGACAACCACAAGGGAATACATGGCAGAAGTCATACAGTATTTCAGAGCAGAAGGTCTGAGGGCAAAGATAATAGTTGGTGGCGGGGCAATCAGTCAGGAATATGCTGAACGAATTGGTGCTGATGCCTACGGCAAAGACGCCGTTGATGCCGTCAGGAAGGTGAAGGAACTTCTCGAAAATTCCTAATCTTGAGCACTCTAAGAAAGCTTTACCAAAGAGCGCTCGGAAGTTTTTGTTATTGGGTTTTTGGTATTTGATATTGATTAGGATTTAGGGTTTGGATTTTAGGATTTATGTTTATGCACGCTTCCAAAAACGCCTTAAACGGTGCTGACGGCTTGTTCGGTCTCGACTTGAATTCCGGATGAAACTGCGTAGCGAGGAAAAAAGGATGTATATCCGGAGAAATCTCCATTATCTCCATTCTCGTACCACTTCTGTCTGTCCCTGAGAAAACCACCCCTTCTCTTTCTATCTGTTCTATATACGCCGGATTTACCTCATACCGGTGCCTGTGCCTTTCTACTATCTTTCTCTTCTGGTATATCCTCTCTGCTAACGTTTCCCTTCTTATGAACACCTCATAATCTCCCAGCCGCATTGTGCCACCCTTTTTGACCACTTCTCTTTGCTCTTCCAACAGGTCTATTACCGGATGTGGTGTTTCACAAAGTTCTGAACTGTTGGCATCCTTTAATCCTGCAACGTTCCTCGCTGCTTCTATCACCGCTAATTGGAATCCAAAGCATAATCCAAGAAATGGAATCTTATTCTCGCGTGCATATTCTATTGCCTTTATTTTCCCTTCCGCACCGCGAACACCAAATCCACCCGGAACAAGAATGCCACGAACGTCATCAAAATCTACTTCTTTTTCTTCCTCTAACTCCTCCGCTTCTATCCATTTCATCTCTACTTTACAGCCCAATTCCGTAGCAGCATGCTTTATCGCTTCTTTTATGCTTAAATATGAGTCTTCTAACTCTGCATATTTACCCACTATTGCTATCCTTATTTTTTTACCCTCGGAAGACAATTTTCTCCTCGCTACCATCCTTCCCCATGCAGGGTCCTCCTTTGACTGCTCTAACTGCAGTTTTTCCATTAGATAAGAGAAAATCCCTTCTCGTTCAAGCAATAGTGGCACCTCGTATATGTCTTCCGTATCCCGTGCACTGATCACGGCTTTTGGGCTCACATTGCAGAACATTGCTATTTTATCTTTTACATCCTCTCTTAACGCCTCCCTGCTTCGACATACGATTATATCTGGTTGAAGTCCTAATTCACGGAGCGCCTTCACAGAGTGCTGTGTAGGCTTCGTTTTTTGCTCGTGTAGCGTTGTGAACGGCACTAAAGTAACATGAACAAAAAGGAAGTCATTCTCACGTTCTTCCAACTTCATCTGCCTGACAGCTTCCAGAAATGGCATGCTCTCTATATCGCCCACCGTGCCGCCTATTTCCACCAAACACACATCGGCACCACTCTTCTCCGCGACTCCTCTTATTCTCGCCTTTATCTCATTCGTCACATGCGGAATTATTTGCACCGTCTGTCCCAGATATTCTCCTCTCCTTTCTCGCTCTATCACTGCGGAATAAACGATTCCAGTGGTTATATTATGCTCCCTTCCTAAATCTACATCCATGAACCTTTCGTAATGTCCTAAATCAAGGTCAACCTCAGCACCATCCCCCAAAACATACACTTCGCCATGTTGGTAAGGGTTCATCGTGCCTGCATCTATGTTTATGTAAGGGTCAATTTTTATTGGCACAATCTTGTATCCGTGATTCTTCAGTATTCTACCGATGGAAGCCATTGTGATGCCTTTCCCAAGCCCGCTCATCACGCCCCCGGTTACCACTATATATTTCATCTGCGTTCTTTTACAAATTATAAATGACGATAAAAATAAAGATCATCGAGGCAATTAAAGCAAAAATAAAAGAATGTACGGGAAAAGTGAAGAGAAAAAAGAGAAAAATCAAGAGTAAAGTCATTGCCATCGTTGATACTGCCAACCGTCTTAAAAGAGCCATTCTCTCAGGTGATACTGTAACTTCTCTCTTCGCTATCTTCTTTTCTTCCATTCTCTCCTCTATCCTCTCTCCCGCTATTCTTTCTTCCTCTTCCTCTATCTCTACTATTTCCAGTGAAAAACTCTTTTTTGTCGCCCCGTATCCGGTACTGATGAATATTCCCCCTGCGCCCAACTCAGCTACTCCACCCGCATAGCTCTTTGGCAGTTTAACAATCGCTGCTACCTTCTCTTCGTCTATTACATACACCTTATCCTGCAATATCATTACCTTGTCTTTTATCTCTTCGCCAAGTGAGAAATGCACATGCGTTGGCTCTCCATGATTGATTATAAGCATCTCGAAGCTCGTCTCCTCCCCTGCTCTCAGCGGGATACTTAATACCTCGTGTTCGAATTCTATCGAATTTAAACTCTTTCTACTCAGGTATATCCTCTGTTGTATCCTTTCCATTTCATCTTCCTGTCCTGATTGCCTGCGGTAATTTACTCAGACTCCTGTCTCAGCTCAGGTGGCAATAGATTTGGAATACCTTCCTCTATGGGGTACCGCTGGTCACATTTCCCGCAATATAAAGTTCCAACTATTACCTCTCCTTTTTCATCCTCTTCTTCTATACTCAATTCCAAATCGCTCTTGCACACCGGGCAGGCGAGTATCTCCATCAGTTCTTTTTTCATCTCTTTCTCTTACCCCCTATTTCAATTAACGAAATGATTAATTTAACTTGCTTTCTTCGCTGCCAGTTCAACAGCCCTTACCACACTCGAACTCGGTCTTATCGTTGCCACCGGAATATTGACCACCTTTTCAACCGTAGAACTGACAATAGGTGCGCACACAAGTGCGGATGCACCATCCCTTTCCGCTTTTATCGCCTCTATTATTGCCTCTTCGATGCTGGTCACTGAATATTCTCTGATGTCAAAGGTCTCTTTTCCAGCGTTTATTGTAGTTTTTTCCAGCACCTCCAAACAGCCTCGAGAGCAAATCATAGCGATAAATTTCTTCTTCTTTTTCGCATACCCTCCTTCTATCTCACTTATCGTGTTTATTATCCTTCTGAAGGTGCGCAAGTTCGGGTCGCGCTCCCCGGAAAGGATTTTGTAAAGTGTGCTTGCCGGTATCCCGGACTTTTCGCTGAATTCTCCTATGCTAACACCAAGTCTCTGTTTGATTGTTTTTGCCAGTAATGCGGGTAGTTCTTTATTATGCCTGAAGATTTCAGTTACTATATCGTCAACGATGCTCATATCTTTTAGTATAAAAGATGTCTTCGTATTTATACTTTTTGGTAGCTTCCTAAAAAAATGCTTGATTGTATAGAAGACCTGAAGAAACTCAGGATACGCTGGCTGCTTACAGACCCTCGTATGTCTAATTTCTATTCTTGCGTTCAATACAATAGAAGAAGAACGAAGGTACCTTACGAGGGAAATCACGCAAAGAAAGCTTCTTTCTGCTAAAGAAGCTGGAGCTGATGTTGTTCTCGTAGCTTGCCCGGGGTGCAGTCGTATTCGGTACCTCTTGATGCCCTGTTAGATGGATGAGCTTGTCGCCGACAACTCCTCACCTCATCACTCTTCTTTCTCGCATCTTGAAAAAACGTTGTAGAGGTATGTAAAACGGCTCACTCGTATTTATTTGAATTATATCCACCCCTATTCGTCTCATCCGTGCTAAAAAGTCGTCTCGTTTATCCTTTACCAGTGCGATATATCTTTCCCTGAATTCTGGGTCTGACGTGTCCACAAGCAACTGGTCACCAGTTTCAGCGTCTTCCAAAAAGGCATAACCTATATCCGGGATGTGAGCTTCTCGCATATCGGCGATGTCCACAAGAATTATGTCGTGCTTGTTCTTGAGTTGTTTTAGCGGAAGTTCAAAATCAGACGATATGAAATCAGAGATGACAAAGACGATACTGCGCTTTTTGATGATGTTATTCAGGTAAGAGAGAGCGGATTGAATGCTGGTGTTTTTGCTTTTCGGCTCGTAATAGAGTAGTTCTCGCAACAATTTAAGTATATGCCTCTTGCCCTTTCCCGGCGGAATGAACTTCTCCACCCCGGCGGTAAATAAACACAGACCTACTCTGTCGTTGTTTCGCAACGCGGCGAACATCAAAGAAGCGGCGATGTCACATCCAACGTCCTTTTTGCTCCGTTGAAATCCGAATTCGTTGCTTGCAGAGCAGTCAAAGGCAATAAATAATGTCAGGTCTCGCTCTTCAATAAACTCCTTTACAAACGGTGCGTTGAATCTCGCTGTTACGTTCCAGTCAATAGCTCTTACGTCATCACCCGGTATATATCCCCGGACTTCAGAGAATTCTATACCTCGTCCTTTGAAGATGGAGTGATATTCACCGGACAGGAGCCCCTCTACCGGTCCTCTTGTCTTTATTTCTATCTTTCGAACACGTTTTATCACTTCTTTTACTGCTGGCATTGGTTAAATAATAACCCACCTACATCCAGGATGAACGCAACCGAGCCATCGCCGAGTATTGTTGCACCTGCAAATTCTTTCCTGCCCTTGAGCATTCCTTTCAATGGCTTGACTACCGTTTCCTGCTGACCGATAAGTGTGCCAACCATAATCCCAAACAATTCTCCGTCCTGTTCTACCACCACAACGGGACCTATCCTATCTTTATCTTTGTCACCCGGGACGTCAAAAATGTCTTTTAGCCTCAGCATCGGCAGAAACTGTTCCCGGTAGCTAAATATTTCTTTTCCTTCAACGCTTTTCAAATTCTCTTCACTAACCGCTACTATTTCCCTGACTGAATCTAATGGTATGGCATATTTTTCCTCTTCCACACCAACGAGTAAAGATTGAATAATAGCGGTAGTCAGAGGCAGACGCAATTCCACGATTGTACCCTTGCCTTTTTCTGATGATATTCTGACGCTTCCCCCCAGTGATTTGATTTTTGATTTCACGACATCAAAACCCACACCCCTGCCGAAAATGTCGGTGATTTTTTTTGTTGTACTCAGCCCTGGCGCACCCAAAAGTTCATAAACATCCCCATCACTCATCCTTGATGCATCCTCACCAGTGATGATTTTCCTTTCTACTGCTACCTTTTTTATTTTTTCTATATCCAGTCCAATGCCATCATCCTCGACTGAAATGACAGCGTAGTTGCCTTCCCTCCGTGCGCTCAATATAACCTTTCCCGTATCCTTTTTCCCTGCCTTTTTCCTATCAGCCGGTTTTTCTATCCCATGACCTACCGCGTTACGAAGCAGATGCATTACTGCATCATTTATCTCATCAAGCACAAGACGATCAAGTTCTATCTCCTTACCAGATATCTCAAAATCTACTTCTTTCCCGGTTTTCCTGCTTAAATCCCGCACGGTTCTTGGAAACCTGTCGAATATATATGCAACCGGGAACATGCGCATCTCCATTACACGGTCCAGTAGTTCTGATGTGATCCGGTGTGTTGTTGCCGTTATCTCATTGAGTTCAGGGATGGCATGTTCTGATGCTATCTGGAGAAGCCCCATCCTTGCTATTGATAATTCCTCTGCAAGGTTCTGCAATGCCTGTATTTTTTCTATGCCCACCCTTATTGCAGGACCGACCCTAATCCTACCCGCTTCCTTCCTCTCTCTTTTCTCTTCTGCGCTAACGGTAGATATTTCAACACCTCCTTTTTTCGGCAGAATATAATCCAGTTTTTTATACAGTGCTGTTAAATCACGCTTGACCGTTTCCCCGGATGCAACATCTTCGACAAGTGTTTCAAGCCCGTTAAGGCATTCCAAGAGAACATCAATTGTTCCTTCCTCCATCTCACCCCCTTTCCTCAGTACGGCAAGCACATTCTCCATCTCATGCGAGAGATTTTCCATGTCCGGGTAACCCATAGTGGCAGCCATACTTTTCAGCGTGTGCAGAGCCCGGAACGTTTCATTTAATGCTTCTGTGTTCTCTGGTTCTTTTTCCAACGTCAGCATATTTCTACTTATACTTTGTAGATGCTCCCTTGACTCGTTTACGAACAATTCCTTATATTTTGATACGTCCACCATCTTATCACAGACCTTGCTATAAAAAAGATAGCTTTTTCAAAGAAATAAATAATTGAAATGAAAGAAGAAAAGACGATTAAAAGCGAGCAGATATACAAAGGGAAAGTAGTTCAGTTAAGGGTTGACACCGTTTCAGTGCCGGATGGTAGGACAAAGAAACGTGAAATTGTCGTGCATCCGGGTGCGGCAGCTATTGTTCCTTTGATGAACGGTGGCAAAGAGGTGCTGTTAGTGGAGCAATACCGAAAAGCGGTAGAAAGTAAGACGTTAGAGATACCCGCGGGTACACTTGAAGAGGGGGAGTCGCCCGAGGAGTGTGCCATGCGAGAACTAATCGAAGAGACCGGGTTTCAAGCTTCGAACCTGGATAAACTGGTAGAGTTTTATCCATCGCCTGGTTTTAGTAGCGAGATAATACATATCTTCAAAGCAAGCGGGCTGAAGAAAGGTTCTGATGCGGAACTTCCGATACGGTTTGTGCCGTTGGATGAGTTATTAACGAGGATAAGAAGGGGAGAGATAAAAGACGGAAAGACAGTGATCGGAGTGCTAATGGTGAGTGACGGAGAAGAATGAAAATTGTAAAGTGCAAAAGTCAAAATTTAAAACTAACAGGTCAGTCTTTGTTTATTATTCTATTCATCCTCGCCATATCAGCCAAATACTTGACCATGCATGCGTGTTCAATCGAGCTGAGAATAACAAAAGCTTCATCTACCGTTGCGCCACGAGCAAACGTGCCATGACCATGAACGACAATCCCCTTGTGGTCACGAAGTGCGCGGGCTGCATTTCTTGCCAGTTTCTCCGAGCCGATACCACCCGTCACCACGGGTATTTCATGCAGAAAATAGATGCTCTCTGAATCTTCAGGCACTATCTGCTCGCCGGGTTTGTACAGCATAGACATCACCACCGCGTATTTTGAGTGCCCGTGTAAAATAGCAAGAGCAGATGTCTCTTTGTAAATCGCTCGATGGACGTTTACTTCTGAGGAGGCAATTACATCAAGCTCATCCGGCGATGTCGGATCTATGGGAACCGAAACAATCTGTCCTTCAAGCTCGTCCAGCATACTTCCCGTGGTGCTGATAAGCATCTCATCCCCAACGCGCTTGCTGACATTACCAAAATGCGAATGCGCAAGTCCTGCCTCAACTATCTTTTTACCGTATTTTATTAGTTCTTGCATCTCTCTCTTAAGTAAATATAGGACTGTAATCGTAAAGTTTTATTGATCCCTTCTTCTTACATTTGATATTATATCATACCATACCCAACACTGCTTCAATTTTATCAAATACGAAATCAGGTTTTTCCTTCTCCAGTTCATCCTTTGAGTACAACCCGGTAGTTAAGCCAACTGTTGTTACCCCCGCCCTTCTTCCTTGAACTATATCCTGCGGTGTATCGCCACAATAGAAAGTTTGAGCCGCTGTGGAACTGAGTAATTTTATCGCTTTAAGCAAGGGTTCAGGGTCTGGTCTTGTTCGAGCCGTATCCCCAGCAGTGAGCAGAACATCACAAGGGAACCGAAAATTCGTTATCGTTTCCTCTGCTGATGTTCTATCCTTTGTAGTCACTATTCCTATTTTTATCCCTTTTTCTCTCAGCGATTCAAGTGTCAGTCTCGCTTTCGGAACTTCTTTTATCCGCGGTTTGAATTCACCCCTCATAAGCCCGAGAAAGACCGAATCAAACTCTGCCGGGTCTTTAGCCGGATATAAAAGCCTGAAAGAGAGCTGACTTGGCAAATGGATTATCTCCTTTATCTCCGTATCTGTTGGAATCCTCAAGCCCGTTATTCTTGCTGCTTCCTTAACCGAACTCAAAATCGCTGCAGATGAGTCAATTAAGGTGCCATCCATATCAAAAAGACCTGTTTTGAATTTCATTCTTATTCAATTTAATTAATATTTTTCTAAAAAAGAAAAGGTTATTCTGTTTAAAAAAAGAAAAGTAAGTATGAGCGAGGTATACTTCATAGACGCGACGGAAGGTACCTTCACAGTAGAAAAACTTGAAACATTGCTGGAAAAGGTCGGAGTTGGCGATTTGAAAGATGTTACAGCCCTGAAGATGCACATGGGCGAGCGAAATAACAAGACCTTCGTAAAACCCGCTTATGTGCAGAAAATAGTGGCAGTAGTGAAGAAGCACGGTGGAGACCCTTTCGTTACCGATACCACGACCATATATAAGGCAGAAAGATATACTGCGATGGACTATTACCGAACAGCATTTGCGCATGGGTTCCTTCCTTCTTATCTCGGCTGTCCCGTGATTATAGCCGACGGTCTAAAAGACGAAGGTGTGCAAGTGACCGAAAAAGTGGAAATAGCGAAGAGCATATACGACAGTGACGCGATGCTCGTTATTTCGCATGCCACGGGTCATGGCGCTTCTTCTTTCGGTGGCGCGATAAAAAACGTTGCTATGGGCTGCGTGACCAAAAGAACAAAAATATATCAGCATGAAGTGACACAGCCAGTGCTCGATACAGATTTATGTAACCAGTGCGACAAGTGTAGAGAAGCGTGTAAACACGATGCGATTAGTGAAGACCATGAGCTAATCCGTGAAAACTGTATTGGTTGTGGTTCTTGCATAGCAGTATGCGAGACCGGTGCTTTAAAATCAGCCAGGGATATGTCCCCGAATTTACAAAAGCGACTTGCAGAAGTCGCTCATGCCGTCCTTAGGAACCTGCCGTATCATAAATTTATCTTTGTTAATTTCCTTATTGATATCACGCCGTTTTGCGATTGCGCTGAATTTGCACCAGAATATATGTGTCCTGATATAGGCGTTTTAGCTTCTAAGGATATTGTTGCCGTAGATATGGCTTCCATAGATATGATCGGCAAACACCTGTTCGAGAGCGACCCTACGGTTCAGGTGCGAGAAGCGCACAAATTGGGCTTGGGCGAGCTGGAATATGAGATTTGCATGGTTTGAATCGGTTTCTCTTCGTTACCCAAATAGGTAACCGCAAACCGCAACCTTTATATACCCTCTCATACAATCTTTACCACAAAAAATGGATTCGGAAGAGGAAGCCTTCGGTAGAATAATTAATGCTATCGCAAGCATAGGTGAAACAGGAGCAACTATTGACGAACTTTCAAAGATAACCCACTTAGAGAGACATACGCTATCTAAATACTTAAATCGCCTGCGTGCTGATGGACGTATCGCTTACAAACGGATAGGGAGAGCAAAGGTATGGTTTGTGAGCAAAGCCCCCCTGCAACATATCTTTAGATTGCGCGAGGAAGACCAGACATACTCAGAGAAGATTTTCTCACGCATATTGTCCGATATACCGGAAGGTGTTCTGGTTCTTGATTTTGACTACAATATCATGTTCATGAACAGGTATTTGCTCGCTCTTTACGGCGACTGCGCAGGGCAGAAATATTACCGGGCTCTCTTTGGCGCAGGTAAGGGAAAAGGTTTTGAAGCTTATCAAGACCAAATAAAAGGGATCATTGAAGGCAGCGTGGAAGAGGTGGAGAGCCAGGTGGAAGATAAAGAGGGGAGAATTCTGGAGATAAAAGCGAGGAAAGTGGAGAATCCAGACGGTTCCTTCTCCATTATTGCTATTATTCGTGATATTTCAGAAAAAGTTAGAAGAGAAGAGCGGATTAGAAATCTTTCTGAACTGCATAAATTGCTTGGAGAGGCGGTTAATCGTTCATATACAATTGATCAACTATGCTCTACCATTCTCGAGAATCTGTCCGCTGTAATTGGTTACGATATGGGGGATATACTGATTTACAATCACGAAAACAATCTGCTTTCCAGTTCTGCACAGGTAGGCTATCCACGCATGGAGGATAGGGGAAAAAGAAATACGGTTGATGAATGGAAAAGAGGTATTGCGAGAGCAGCAATCATCAGTAAAGAACCCATTTTCTTTGTTAAAGGGGAGAAGAAAGGGGGGGATGAGCTTTTCTACTATAATTATGCCTCTGAGTTAGCCGCTGAATATGGTCTACAGGAGATATATGCGATCCCCCTGCGTACAAAGGGGGAACCTCATGGCGCACTATTAATTCTTACCAAGCGTGGAAGAGTTCTATCAGAAGAGGATAGAAGTTTACTTGGAGGGATATCAGAAGGGATCGCAGGCGGTATTGCAAAGATAAAAGTTGAAGAAGAGTTGAGAGTAAAGGCAAATGCGGTTGAAATATCTATTAATTCGGTCTTTATGGCTGACACGGTAGGCAAACTAACATATGTGAATCCGGCGTTCCTGAAGATGTGGGGTTATGAGGGGGAGAATGAAGTTTTAGGACGTTCTTGCACAGAATTCTGGCGACAAAAGGAGGGTACTGAGGATATTCTAATTGCAGTGCAGAAGAAAGGGGATTGGGAGGGGGAGTTAACAGGTGTGAGAAAAGATGGTTCGGAATTCAAACTCCGATTATCGGCTTCTCTGATAATAGGTAAAAAAGGACCACTTCAATTTGTAGCTGCTGCGGTTGCAGAATAAAAAACAGAAGAAATCTCCGATTTTATCCTGCGGGATAAAGTTTAAATGGGAAAGATACAAAGATAAAAAATAATGGGTGAAAAAAAAACGATTATGATTGTGGATGACGAACCCGACGTTTTGCTCTCAGTTGGGCAAATCCTGGAAGCCAATAATTATAGAACAATCAAAGCAAAGGATGGGCATGAGTGCCTGGAGAAATTAAAGGAAGAAATCCCTGATGTTCTTCTGCTGGATATAATGATGCCCGGCTTGACTTCCAAGGAAATATTGAGGGAGATAGAGAAAGACAGTAGATACGCGGGGATAAAAATTATTTTTCTGACTGCGGTTCATGTGCTGGAAGCAGAGGAAGAGGATTTGCTTGCTTTTAAACAGGTTGTAGATTTCATTGGAAAGCCGTTTACCGTGAGAGAGCTGCTTGATTCTATCAAGAAACGCATAAAAGAGTAAGGTTGTGATGGAAAACAGACACCTCTTTGCTGGCATACCCCGTGAAAAGATGAAATCTCTTATTCTGCTTATCGCAATCTTAGCTTGTGTCTTTTTAGATGTTTATGTCACTTTCATCATAGGTAAAGAAATTGTGTACACACATTTTTTCTATATTCCCATTATTCTGGCTGGGGTATGGTATCATATCAGGGCTCTTTATGTTGCAATATTCCTCGGTGTGGTTCATGTTCTCACGACTTTCACCTACCCGGACTTCGGCTTTAGTATCGCAGTTCTGGGGGCTGTACAAAGAGCGCTTGTTTTTCTTGCTGTCGCTTATTTTGTCGGATTTGTGAGCAGGGAACACGCTAAATCTCTGTTGCAGGAGGAGAAAAGAAGAGTAGAGGAGGTAAGAAGGAGCGAGGGAAAATTGAAAGAAACACGAGATTATTTGAATAACATTATTGCGAGTTCTGCGGACACGATTACTGTGGTGGACATGAAAGGGATTGTGCGGGACTGGAATAAGGGTGCAGAGGGAATCATGGGTTATCGCGCGGATGAGGTGGTAGGAACGTCCAACAAGAAATTCTTCGCAGACCCTGAAGAGCCGGACAGGATAATGGAACTGGTGCAGAAGGAAGGAGAGATTACAGACTATCGGACAATCGTGTTGAGGAAAGATGGGAAGCCTATTCATATCAGCATGTCGGCAGCAGTGCTAAAAGACAAAAAAGGTGTGCCGATTGGCACTGTACGTGTGAGCAGAGATATAACAAAAGTAGTGGAGCTGGAAGCGAGGATAAAAGCAGAGCGGGACAACCTGAATTTGATTTTTGAAAGCATGGTTGATGGCGTGTATGTCATTTCAGAGGACTACAAAGTAGAGTTTATGAACAAGGTTTTACGTCGCGAGTTTGGAGACCGGGTGGGGGATATTTGCTATAAAGTGTTTCATAATCGCGAGGAGCCCTGTCCACTGTGCAAACTCCAGGAGGTGATAAAGGGAAAGACAGAGAGATGGGAATGGTACTCTCGCGGGATGAATAAAACTTATGACCTCATTGAGACTCCTTTGAAGAATGTTGATGGAACGGTATCGAAATTAACAATATTTCGAGACATCACGGAACGGAAAAGAGCAGAGGAGGAGATTCGAAAGCTCAACCGCGAACTGGAGTTAAAAGTGGTGGATTTAGAGGAGGTAACAAGGATGAAATCGGATTTCCTGTCTCTAACATCGCATGAATTGAGAACACCTCTGACACCCATGCAAGCGCAGCTACAAATGCTGCGGGAGGGCTATATGGGAAGACTGAACGAGAAACAAGAGGATAGCATAGAAGTCATTCTCAGAAATCTTACGAGATTGGATAAATTGATTAACGACATCCTGGATATTTCAAGAATAGAAGCAGGGAGAATCAAGATGTATTTCGAGCCTATGAGTCTCAATGAGACTGTAAAGGAGGCAATAAAAATGCAGGAGCCTTTTGCAAAGAAAAAAAATCTTAAGATAAGAGCGAGATTAGCCGAATTGCCGGCTATCACTGGAGATGCCGAAAGATTAAGGCAGGCAATAGGTAATTTATTAAACAACGCGATTAAATTTTCGGATAAATCCGCTGATGTGGTAGTCGAAACCAAGCAAGTTGGGGAAGATGTTCTGTTTTGTGTAACAGACGCTGGTATTGGGATTTCAAAAACGGACAAAGAGAAATTGTTCAAACCATTCTCTCAGATTGACAGTTCTATGGGCAGGGAACATGGGGGAACAGGTTTAGGATTAGCTATCGCTAAGGGAATCATACAAGCGCATAGTGGTAAGATATGGGTGGAAAGCGAGTTGGGGAAAGGTTCGACATTCTATTTTTCTATACCCATAAACCAGAAAATTACTGAGAAAGAAGTCCCTTATATAGGCTGAACCGGGACTCAGAACGATGAAAACAACAGTTTCCAAAATACGCAAAAGGGATGGTCGAATAGTAAAATTTGAGCAGGGTAAGATCACAAACGCCATTTACAAAGCGCTGCTTAGCGTTGATATGGCGGGAGAAGAGCTTGCGGAAGAGCTAACGGAAAAGGTGGTGATTGAGCTTGAAAGGTCATTTGCAGCAAAAGCCAGAATCCCCTCGGTTGAAGATGTACAGGATGTAGTTGAGCACGTGTTGATCGCAGCGGGGTTTAGCGAAGTTGCAAAAGCATATATCTTATATCGCCAGCAGCGTGCGGATATTCGCGGTTTAAAAAGGTTTATAGGGGTTAAGGATGATTTAAAGCTTTCATTGAATGCCGTAGAGGTATTGAAAAGAAGATACTTACTGAAGAACGAACAGGGGGAAGTTATCGAGACACCAGGTCAAATGCTTAAGCGTGTGGCAAGGGCAATAGCACGGGCAGAACTGAATTATGGTAAAAGTAAGGACGAGGTAAAGGAAATTGAACGCAGATTTTACCTGCTAATGCGTAATTTAGAATTTCTGCCAAATAGCCCTACGCTGATGAATGCGGGAACTGAGCTCGGGCAGCTCGCTGCGTGCTTCGTTTTACCTGTTGAGGACTCGATAGAAGGTATATTTGGGGCTGTTAAGAACATGGCAAAGATTCACCAGAGTGGAGGTGGAACAGGTTTCTCTTTCTCCCGGCTGAGACCAAAGGGAGATGTGGTGAGATCAACGGGTGGAATTGCCTCAGGTCCCGTCTCGTTCATGCGTGTTTTTGACGTAGCTACGGATGTAATCAAGCAAGGAGGCAAAAGAAGAGGCGCGAACATGGGCATATTGAACGTCGAACATCCAGACATTCTGGAATTCATAAGAGCGAAAGCCCGAGGAGAATTTGCCAATTTCAATATCTCCGTTGCGGTTACCGATGAGTTCATGCATGCAGTGGAGAGAAATGAAGAATATGGACTCATAAATCCGAGGACAGGGGAAGAGGTGAAGAGAATAAAAGCACGTGACGTTTTTAACGAAGTTGTAACCTACGCATGGAGGACAGGAGACCCCGGCATTATTTTCCTGGACGAAATCAACAGGCATAATCCCATTTCTGCGGTTGGAAGGATAGAGGCGACGAATCCGTGCGTAACTGCTGATACGTGGGTAATGACTGCGGAGGGCCCAAGACAGGTTGAGGAATTAATGGGCAAGAAGTTTGTTGCGGTTGTAAATGGCGAGGAATGGGAAAGTTCAGAAGCCGGATTCTTTGAAACCGGGGTGAGACCAGTTTACAGATTAAAGACAGTAGAAGGATTTAAGTTGCGTCTGACAGCGGACCATCCTGTTATGAAAGTGGAGAGAATGACAAGGTATAAAGTCGAGGCGCAATGGAGCAATGCAGGGGATTTAAAGCCGGGCGATAAGATCATCATCAATAATCACCGCGATTTTGGTAATTGGAGCGTTAAGGGTAAATACACGGAAGGTGAGGGCTATTTAATTGGTTTGCTTTTAGGAGATGGAACAATTAAAAAAGAGCACCGTCTCTCAATGGGATATCTAAAGGGGTTAGCACAAGAACTCGGTTTAAATCCGGATAGGAAGAGGATAACCGAGAAAATAGAGAAATCATCATTAGATTTCTGCAAAGGTCTGCTAAGGGGGCTATTTGATGCAGATGGTTCAGTTCAAGGAAATCAATCAAAAGGTGTTAGCATAAGGCTTGCTCAGAGCGACATTGAGATTCTTAAGGCAGTTCAGCGTATGTTTTTACGATTTGGGATATTCACGAAGGTTTACACGGATAGGAGAGGAGAAAGGAAAGTGAAACTGCCCGATGGAAAAGGAGGAGTCAGGGAATATATTACAAAACCCCAGCATGAACTGGTAATCTCTAACGATAACATATTGTATTTCGCTGAACAAGTTGGATTTGATGATGCAGAGAAAATGGAAAAACTTGAAAATGCTATAAGGAATTATAAGAGGAAAATGAATCGAGAACGATTTGTAGCATCCGTAAAGGAAGTAGTTCCGGATGGTATAGAAAAGGTTTATGATGTTCAAATTCCGGGAATAAATGCTTTTGATGCCAACGGTTTTGTTGTGCATAACTGCGGCGAGCAACCACTCTTGCCCTACGAATCTTGCAATTTAGGCTCAATCAACGTGTCAAAATGTGTCAAGAGTGGTGACGGTGAGATAGACTGGGAAAGGCTTAGAGAAGTAATTTGGACTTCTGTACGATTTTTAGACGGAGTCATAGATGTGAACAGGTATCCACTGCCGGAGATAGAGCAGATGACAATAGCGAACAGGAAGATAGGGCTTGGAATAATGGGATTCGCAGAACTGTTAATCAAGTTGGGAATAGCGTATGATTCAAAGGATGCGCTCTCGCTGGGCGAAAAGCTGATGCAATTCATTACAAATGAAGCACGGCAGAGTTCAACAGAGCTTGGGGTTGAAAGGGGGTCTTTTCCTAACTTCGAACTCAGCGTTTGGAACTCTAAATACGAGGCGATGCGAAATGCCACGGTAACCACCATCGCACCAACTGGAACAATAAGCATAATTGCGGGGTGTTCCAGCGGGATAGAGCCTATATTCGCAGTTGCTTTTGTTCGGAACGTAATGGGCGGGATGCTGGAGATAAACAAGCTGTTTGAAGAGATAGCGAGGGAAAGGGGTTTTTATAGCAAAGAATTGATAACCGGGATTGCAAAATGCGGCTCGATACAGGATATTGATGGTATTCCAGGGGATGTAAAAAGGATATTTGTTACCGCACTTGACATCTCGCCGGAATGGCATGTGCGAATGCAAGCGGCATTTCAGAAATATACTGACAATGCGGTCTCGAAAACAGTGAATCTACCGGGTGATGCTACCTGGGCGGAGGTAAAGAAAGTGTTTTTATTGGCTTACAAACTCAAGTGCAAGGGTATTACCATTTATCGGTATGGAAGTAAAGAGCAGGTTCTGTTGCTGGATATTCCGAAGCTCATGCTTGAGGAGTATGTATGCGCTGATTCGGAATACACGGGCGAGTGCCGGATATGCTCGGTGTGAAGGTTTTCTTGAGCGATATGGTAAATATCCTATTTTTATTATCAAATAGCTTTGTAAATAAACAGGCTGCTAATCAAATGATAAAAGCGGGCATAATAGGCGGAGCGGGATACACAGGTCTTGAATTAATCAGACTGCTTTTGATGCATCCCGAGGTAGAAATATCAGTTGTAACGTCGAGAAGATACAAAGGGAAGCCAATAAGCGATGTGAATCCTCATCTTGAGCCTTTCATCGAGCTCGAATACGAAGATGTAGATACAAAAGAAATCGCAGATAGAAGCGACATTGTATTTGTTGCGGTTCCTCATGGCAGTGCAATGGACTACGTGCCGGGGTTAATGGCAAAAGGAACGAGAGTAATAGACTTGAGCGCAGACTACCGACTGAAGAAAGAAGAATACGAAAGGATATACAAGCGAGAACATAAAGATAAGGATAAAGAGAGAAGAAAGTCGGTATATGGGCTGACTGAATTGCATCCCGAGGTAGCAGATGCTGATTTAGTGGCGAATCCGGGATGCTATCCCACAGGCGCAATACTTGCAGTTGCACCTCTGGTGAAAGGGGTCGTGGGGCAGAGCGCCACAATGGTAAGCCAGGTGATATTCGATGCGAAATCCGGCATTTCAGGTGCAGGAGTAGAACCCTCTGAAACATCTCATTTCCCTAATCTCGCTGAGAATATCATACCTTATCAGGTAACTATGCACAGGCACGTTGCAGAGATGCGGATGGAGTTAGGCGAAAAAGTGAGTTTCACACCCCATGTCATTCCTGCTATAAGGGGGATACTCACCACTGCACATGTCTTCTTAGCAGATGGAGCAGAGCCTCAAAATAATGAAATCGAAAGAATATACAAGCAGTTTTACGAGGGTAAAAGATTTATAAGGCTCAGGAAAGGAATACCATCTTTGAGCGCCGTGAGGGGCACTAACTTTTGCGATATTTGGTTCGAAAGAGAAGAGAAAAGTAACCGGATAGTGGTGATTTCTGCAATTGACAACCTTGTTAAAGGTGGCTCCGGTCAAGCGATACAGAATATGAATGTGATGTTTGGACTGAACGAAGGAGAAGGGCTGTGGTTCCCGGGGTTGGTTCCGTGACTCAAGCGGTTTAGCGGTTCAGCACAGTTTAGATAACCGAAAGACTAAACCATAAACGGAAACAAAAAGTTCGATACTGGAAAAATCCAAATGAGTTTATAATTTTGAATTTGATGTCCAAAATAAATTCTGAACCGCTAACCTGCTAAACCACTTTATCGTTCCCCTCAGCCCCTCTTCCAGGCTATATCTTGGTTCATAGCCCAAATTCCTCGCTGCCTTTGAGATATCACCTAAAGAATGCCCTATATCCCCTTCTCTTGGAGCTTCATGTACGGGCTTTAAATTCCGCCCCAAGAGCTTCATTATCACTTTTGCAAGCTCATTTATGCTTATCCTGTTCCCACTTGCGATGTTATACACACCATTAGCATCACTTTTCATTGCCAGGATATTCGCTCTCACTACATCTTTAACAAACGTAAAATCCCTTGTTTGCTCTCCATCACCATAAATCACCGGTGGCTTGTTTTCCAATATCCTGTTTATGAATCTCGGAATAACCGCCGCATAGTCCGAGTAGGGGTCCTGTCCTGGTCCGTAAACATTGAAATATCGCAGTGAAATCGTTTTTAAGCCATAAACTTCATTAAAGACTTTGCAATAATACTCGCCGAGCAACTTCGTCACCGCATAAGGCGACAACGGATTTGGCATCATATCTTCTCTCTTTGGGAGCTCCGGCGTATCGCCATAAACAGAGGAAGAGGACGCATAAATCACTTTTTTTACGCTACTGTCCCTTGCCGCAACCAGAACATTCAGTGTTCCGTTTACATTTGCGTTATTAGATGCAATCGGGTCTTTTATACTCCTTGGTACAGAAGGAATCGCTGCCTGGTGAAAAACATAATCTACATCCTTAAAAATTCCCTCAAGCAAATTTAAATCCGTTATACTGCCTCTAACAAGGTTTATATTCTTGTTAAACTTTTCTAAATTCTCTATTCTTCCCGTGGATAAATCATCCACGATAACAACTTCGCTGTCCTTCTCCTGAGACAACTCCGCAGCAAGATTTGAGCCTATGAACCCTGCTCCTCCTGTTATAACTATCTTCATTTTATAACTCTTTCCTTAGTTAGCGGTTGCGAATTGAATTTATATACTTCTTCCAGAAACTTTATCTCCCTGACAATGGTCTCGTTTACCGGAGTGGGGAGGTTATGCCTTTTACCCAAAGCTACAAAAACGCCGTTCAAGAAATCTATCTCGGTCTTTTTACCTCTTTTTATGTCATTAAGCATTGAAGAGTGATG
>JAODGL010000217.1 GCA_025464585.1 Methanosarcinales archaeon | reverse complement strand
CTGGACTACTTCTCCTTTTATCTCTATGAACCCCATCTCCGTAAAAATTCGCCTCATCTGGTCTAAAATCCGCTGATATGGGTGTATCTTTGCAGGGAAAATTTCTTTTGATGGTAAATTCACATCGTATCGCTTGAATTTACGCCCTCGCCACGAGCCGGTTCTTAAGAGTTCTGGCGTAAGTTGCGCTATTTCCTCCTCAACCAGGATACCCTGCGACAAAATCTCTTTGCCCGCTTCTGTAATTGCTATTCTTCTCTTGATCTCCACATTAGGCTCTATCAAGCCTCTTTTCTTGATCAACTCGCCTAAAATACGATTTAGCCATCTATCTGTCAAGTCTGGAATTCTTTCCTTTACCCGATTTAGCAGTAAACTCTCCTCCAATTCTCCCTTATCTCGTAAAACGCGTAAAAACTCCTCGTCAACATTGTATCCAAGACACCCCCAAGAGGTATTTCCCGTTGGTGATAAAAATTTTTCACCTTCTTTCTCCTTAAATTCTGCCCAACCCTTTTTCAGTAACCAATTTGTTGAGATATTCGCTTCCTTTTCATCCGTGAACGAAATCTTAAATTCTTGCAAAGGTAACGGTAACAAATCAAGCCCTCTACGCTCCGGCAGTCCTTTCTCCGCATATTCCTTGCCTTCCTCAGTTAAGCGATAATAAACCTTCTTTTCCTCTTTTATCTCGCAAAACCCCTTCTGAGCGAGCATAAAAGCAGTTTGCATCACTGCATCTTCATTTATGCCTGTCTTTTCGGATAGGGTTCTTTGGTCTTCCTCTCTGCTGGCTTCTCTACCGAGGGCAAGCAAAACTCGCTTTTCGTTCAGTGTTAGTTCTGCATTTGTTTTTGTATTAGTTCCTCTCATTTTTCGTCATAGCTAAACATGTTTTTATTGACAATAATTTTAATTAATAATTGATTCTTACTTATGAAATCAGATTTACGTGAAATCTTCACTCCGGAAAAGAAAAAGATAATAGAGTCTTTAGTGGAGAAAAGAGGCGACGAAAAAGACTGCATCTGCTATTATTATGGTGCATAATCACCCATCAGGCGAGGCGGGACCTTCTGATGAGGATATAGAGATTACAAGGCGAGTGGTTGAAGCTTGCAGTTTAATGGGCATAAAAGTCTTAGACCATATCGTGATAGGGAAAAATAAAGAAGATTATGTGAGTTTTATGGATAAGGGATGGATAAAGGGTGTGTGAATAACTTAGAATTTTGAAAAATCTTACCAACTCTCTAGTTCTAACCCTTCTATTCTGTTAAAATGCTTGATATTTCTCGTAATTAATTTTTCATTGCTTGCCAGAGTTATGCTTGCTACAAAAATATCCATATCACCTATCAGTTCTCCTTTTTCTTTAAGCTCAGAATAAATCTCGCCGTAATGCTTTGCCGCTCTGAAAGTAAAATCGAGTAATTTTAACTCAAAATTTTACCTCCCTTCCAGATATTTTCCCTCTCTCCTTGTAAACCTCTTCAATCTTATCCGCGAGTTCTTCAGGGAAATCTGTTGATTCTACGTATTCAACCAAATCCAATCTTTTTGTTAATCTCACTATCACATCATTAATACTTTCCTTCTCGCCTCTTAACTTCTCCAAAACTTTATAGGTAGTTTCAGATAGTGTTATACTCTTGTGTGCCATGATAAAAGCTTACATTTAATTGTATTTAAAGTTTGTTTTATCTTGTCTCACCCAATCACCTCGCCATAATACTTCCGCACCACGCTGTCGGCGAACTTTGCTTCGCTGTCCTCAACGGTTCTGACGATTTTCGCAAGCGTAATATTCGCTTGAAGAACGCATCAGCATGGAATCGAGGTATTAATTGAACGCCATCGGAATCGCTTAACGCTCGCTTCAGCCATACGTAATAGAAGTCCGAAAGTTCTGTATTAGAGTTGTTCTGATATAAGTTCCACAAACGCAACTTTTTCAAGCGGGAATAACCAGGCGTATATCAGCGAAATTTAGTGGACCAATAGCCATCTCTTTCAACTCAGCCCTGATAGACTCAAGGGAATCGGTGCGAAAATCGTTTTCAACCTTCTGCCGGGATGCATTCATTGATTGCTGTATTCTACCACGTCGATGGATGAGTTCGTCAATAAGAAGGTCTGTACATTCTACCATGAAGGCTGTCTGTATTTCGAAGATGAGGCGTGCCTGAACGTCTTTTTGCTGCTTTGGCGGGATAGAGGACAAAAGGCTTCTGAGGTGCGCCCCCAACCTGAGAATCCTCGGATAATGCTGCATAGGTTCAACGTCATATCCTAAGGAGCGGCAAATTGCCATTGAGAACTCATATTCAGTCCTCAGATATCCGCTCCATTCCTCTTTTAAGCCTCTCTTCACTATGCCTCCATAACTTCCCCTTTCGTTCGGCATTTGCATCACCTCATCGAGAATAACTATGCACTCAACCTTTTCTAACCTTATGGTCAAATGGGAAGTTAGTAAGATGGCGAGGAGGGACATCTAAATTGGGTTGTACATCCTCAAATCTTGCGATAAGCGCTTTTTCATACCCTTTTATAAGTTTCCTCGTCTCTTCTGGCGTTGGTGTATAGGGTGGGCAGGTCAGATGCTTACCATAGCCTCTACATCCATACCTGCATTTCCATCGCACCCAATCATCTACTTCTATTTCATTTGCTGGAATATTGATTTCACCTATCCCTGTTCGTTTTCCTTTCCAGGAAATCAGCAAGCACTCCAATACCCTTCAATTCAAAATCGAGCGCTTCACCAACTAAACAATTTCTAAATACCTTTTTATCCGCTGGTATGACAGATACAACCTTATTTTTATCCACCGAATCAAGAATAAACTTCGCAGTTTCTTCATCTGTCTTATTCAAAACATGATATAACGGTTTACCTGCCTCCTCAGCGATTTTAGTTACCTTCTCGGCAAGCCTGATTG